>CAIXWQ010001171.1 GCA_903923175.1 uncultured delta proteobacterium
CTATTACGACCTCTTCCTCAATAAGGACTCGCCGGGCGCCTCCAACCTCCTGCGCAAGTACCTCGACGGGGCCAAGACCAGCGTCCAGCCCGGCGTGGACCTGGGCGTGCTCTGGGACGTGCACCGCACGCTGGGGGCCGTGCCTTTCCATCCCCGCATCGGCATCACCTCCCGCGACATCAACAACCCCCGGTTCTCCAACCCGGACCAGGCCAAGCTCGCGGGCCAGCCGTCCAACTTCTCCCTGCAGGGCGACACCCGCCTGGGCGTGGCCCTCACCCCCCTGGGCTTCTGGAACCTCTCCGCGGACGTGGACCTCACCCGCAACCTGACCCCGGTGGGCGGCATAACGAGCCAGAACATGAGCCTGGGCACCGAGGTCAACGTGTTCAACCGCTCCTGGCTCAACATCCCGCTGCGCGCGGGCCTGGCGCGCAACCTGGCGCAAGCCGGGTCCAAGACCGCCTTGACCGGCGGCTTCGGCCTCAACTTCCTCCATGTCACGGTGGACGCCGCGGCCATGGTCTCGCCGGCCATGGTGCAGGTCGAGTCCGTCTCCAAGACCACGAAGGTCCCCTCGAACCTGTCGGCCGCGGTCCAGGTCGGAGTGCTCTTCGGCGGCGGCCCGCAGGATAAATAGACCGCGCGCTGGGATCTGTCATAGTCTGAGGCCATCGCCATGCCCTCGCCATCGGAGCCGGACCCGAAGGACGCGCAGACCCCGACGCCGGTCCCAGACGGCCGAGAGACCATGGTCGCGGAGCCGGGCGCGGGGCCGGCCGCCGCCTCGCCCGCCTCCGACTGGAGGCCCGGCGCGGTCGTCGACGAGCTTTACGAAGTGCGCGGCGAGCTGGGCAAGGGCGGGTCCGGCACGGTGCACAAGGTCTATCACCGGGGCTGGGGGATGGAGCTGGCGGTCAAGTCCCTGCGGGCCGACCGCATGGGCAGCCGGCGCGCGGTGGAGAGCTTCGTGCAGGAGGCCAACACCTGGGTGGGCCTGGGGCTGCACCCGAACATCGTGACCTGCTACTTCGTGCGCGTGCTGGGCGCGCCCCGCATCTTCATCGAGTACATGGAGGGCGGCAGCCTCGAGGACTGGCTCCAGGCGGGCAAGGTGCGGGACCTGCCCGATGCGCCCGACGCCGCGGTGCAGATCGCGCGCGCCATGGCCTACGCGCACGGCCGCGGGCTGGTGCACCGCGATCTGAAGCCCGACAACGTCATCGTCGAGCACCGCAGCGGGCGCGCGGTGATCGTCGATTTCGGCGCGGCGATCTGCTCCAGCGACTGGCGCGAGGGGATCCTCGGCACGCCCTACTACATGCCCCCCGAGGCGTTCCGCGGCGAGCGACCGACCGCCGCGTTCGACGTGTACGCGCTCGGCTGCCTCGCCTTCGAGCTGCTCACCGGCCGCAAGCCGTACGAGGCGAGCTCGTTCGAGGAGCTGGCGCACCGGCACGCCGCGTCCGCCATCCCGCGGCCGTCGAGTTTCCGCGCCGAGCTCGCGCGGGTCGACGACGTCTTCGCGCGGATGCTGGCGAAGGTCCCGGAGGCGCGCTTTCCGAACGCGGCGGCCCTCGGCAACGCGCTCGACGACCGCTTGCTCGTCCGCGACGGCGCGCGCGACGGCGAGGGCGAGACCCCGAGTGGCACCGCGGCGCCGTCGTCGGGGAGCCTGCGCGTGCTGGTCGTCGACGACGATCCGGTGTTCGTGCGGCTCCTCTCGCGCTGCGTGCAGGTGGCCTTCGCCGACGTGCACGTCGCGATCGCGCGCGCGTCGAGCGGCGCCGCCGCGCTCGCCAACGCCGAGCGCGCGCGGCCCGATCTGCTCATCCTCGACTACCTGCTCCCCGACACCAACGGCGTCGACGTGCTCTCGCGCGTGCGCGCGCTCGGCGAGGGGAGCCACCCGGAGGTCATCGTCGCGAGCGGCGCGGTCGGCTCGGGCGAGCGCTGGCGCTTCGACATCCTCGGCGTGAGCGAGGTCGTGCCCAAGCCGTTCGAGTTCGCCAAGCTCGTGGAGGTGATCCGCTGCGTGGCCTCGCGGCGCGGCTGGGTGCGGCCGCTCCAGCCCCTCGAGGCGCCCGAGCGCGGGGCATGAGCGGGCGCGCCGAGCACTTCTGCTACACGGACGGCTCCTGCAAGGCCGGCGAGGGCGCGCCCGGCGGCTGGGGCTTCTGCATCCGGCCGCCGGCGGGAATGCCGATCGAGGGGCACGGCAAGGCGCTCGGCACGCTCGCGAAGGTGATGGAGTACCGCGCGGTCGCCGAGGCGCTGGCGGCGCTGCCCGACGGCGCGAGCGCGACGGTGTTCTCCGACAACCAGTCGCTCGTCGAGAACCTGGACAAGCGGCTCGCGGGGTGGCGCGCGAGCGCGTTCGCCAGGGTCGATCCCGACATCGTCGAGGTCGTGCGGCGCATCGACGCGAGCCTCGTCTCCAAGCGGCTCGAGGTGCGCTGGCAGTGGCTGCGCGCCCACCGCGGCAACGCGGGGAACGAGCGCGCCGACGCGCTGGCGGCGCAGGGGGCGCGCGAGGCCAAGGCCGAGCTGCTCGCCGCGCAGGCCGAGGCGCGCGCGCGTCGAC
>CAIXWQ010001172.1 GCA_903923175.1 uncultured delta proteobacterium
AGCCAGGTCGCGTCGCCGGCGACGCCGCGCGCTTCGTCGCGCGCCCCGGGCCGCGCGGCCGGCCCCTGCGAGGCCGCGCACGCGAACGTGCTGGCCGAGGCGGCCAGCAACGCACAAAGCAGAGCCCGACGCGTGGAACGACCGAGGAAGCCGCTGCGACCCATGCACCTTGCGATGCGGGTCGCGGAGACTCCTCGCGCCGGACCACGAATCGGGCTCGCGTTCGCGCGCGCTGCGCGGCTCCTAGGAGCTCGCGGAGCTGCGCGGGGCTACGGGCCGCTCAGAGCGCGGGAAGGATCCCGCGCTCTTCACTGCCCACCGGGGCGGTCGGCACCGCCCCGCCCCGCCGAATGCGATTCGTCGGGGCCCCACCCCACCGGAGAGACTGTTTCACAGTCTCTCAGACGCCGCGGAACTTGCCGGCGAAGAGCTGACCGTCGGCCAGCTCGTAGCCGATGCGCAGCAGCTGGTTGTACTTGGCGACGCGGTCCGAGCGCGACGCGCTGCCGGTCTTGATCTGCCCCGCGTTCGTCGCGACGGCGAGGTCGGCGATGAACGAGTCCTCGGTCTCGCCCGAGCGGTGCGAGATGATCGTGCGGTAGTTGTTCTGGTGCGCCATGCGGATGGCGTCGAGCGTCTCGGTGAGCGTGCCGATCTGGTTGACCTTGATGAGGATCGAGTTCGCGATCCCCTCCTTGATCCCCTTGGCGAGCCGGATCGGGTTGGTCACGAAGAGGTCGTCGCCGACGAGCTGCACGTTCGCGCCGACGCGATCGGTCAGCTTCTTCCACGTGCTCCAGTCGTCCTCCGCGCAGCCGTCCTCGATGGAGACGAGCGGGTACTTCTTGGTGAGCCCCTCGTAGATGTCGACGAGCGCGTCGCCCGAGACCTGCTTCTTGTCCCAGGTATAGGCGTTGGTCTTCTTGTCGTAGAACTCGCTGGCGGCGCAATCGAGCGCGATCGCGATGTCCTTGCCCGGCTTGTAGCCGGCGGCCTCGATCGAGGCCATCAGGCGCTGAATGGCCTCTTCGTTGCCCGACAGGCGCGGCGCGAAGCCGCCTTCGTCGCCGACCGACGTGATGAGGCCGTCCTTCTTGAGGTTCGCCTTCAGGTGATGGAAGACCTCGACACCGGAGCGGAGCGCTTCCGCGAACGTCGGCGCGCCCCAGGGGACGATCATGAACTCCTGGACCTCGAGGCCGTTGTCGGCGTGCATGCCGCCGTTGATGACGTTCATCAGCGGCGTCGGGAGCACGCGCGCGGCGGCGCCGCCGAGGTAGCGCCAGAGCGGCAGCCCCAGCTCGTCGGCCGCGGCGCGCGCGGCGGCGAGCGAGACGCCGAGGATCGCGTTGGCGCCGACCTTCCCCTTGTTGGGCGTGCCGTCGACCTTGCAGAGCACGTGGTCGATGGCGCTCTGATCGAAGACGTCCATGCCGACGACGGCGGGGGCGAGCAGGTCGCTCGCGTTGGCGACGGCCGTCTTCACGCCCTTGCCGAGGTAGCGCTTCTTGTCGCCGTCGCGGAGTTCGATCGCTTCGTGCTCTCCGGTCGACGCGCCCGAGGGGACGGCGGCCCGGCCGTGTCCGCCCTCGTCGGTGAAGACTTCGACTTCGATGGTCGGGTTCCCACGAGAATCGAGGATTTCGCGGGCGATGAGGTGAGTGATGGCGCTCATGCGGACCCTTTCGATCCGTCGCGCGAGCGGGGCAAGGCGCGACGGCTCTGGAGGCGTGAATTCGTAGTGCGGAATCGTTGCGTGGTGGACCGCGTTCCTTGCATGCCGGAGGCGTGCCGAAGAGCTCGCGTGCAGCAATAATTCCGCGCGGGACTTGCCCGCGCGCCCCAAGAAGCCGTATCGGGGGGCTCGATGACGTTCGTTCAACGCGCCGGCGCCTGCACCGTTTGCGCGGCGCTGCTCGCGCTCTCGTGCACCAAAGGGGCGCCGCCCGCCTCGATGCTCGACGCGGGCGCCGCCGAGGCCTCGTCGAGCGCGCATGCCACGGACACGACGCTCGCCGCGGGCGGCCCGACCGCCGACGCGGGTGCGCTCGACGCCGCGCCGCCGACGCCGGTCGACGACCTGCAGGACCGCGCGAAGAAGCTCTTCGAAGCCATCCAGAAGGACGAGCCCGAGCTCGCGATGGCGCTGTTCTTCCCGCGCGAGACCTACGTCGCCAACAAGGACGTGAAGGATCCCGGCGCGGCGTGGGACAAGCTGCAGAAGCAGTACAAGCTCGCGATCCACGGCTACCACAAGAAGCTCGGCAAGAAGGCCGCAGAGGCGGAGTTCGAAGGCCTCGAGCTGAACCCGAAGTCGCAGATCTACGTCGCTCCCAAGAAGGAAGCGAACAAGGCCGGCTACAACAAGGTCACGAAGTCGAAGCTGAAGTACAAGGTCGCCGGCAAGAGCAAGACGCTCGACGTCGCGGTCATGATCGACAACGAATCGAAGTGGTACGTGACGCTCCTGAAGTGACGACGCCGCGGCGCCACCCGTGATCGCGGCGCGAGGGGCGCGCGCGCGAGGCGGCGCCTCGACCCACCGCGCCGGCCGCACTACAAGCCGCGACGATGGGTAAGATCCTCGTCACCGGGGCCTCGGGGTTCATCGGCTCGCGAATCGTCCGACAGCTCTGCGAGCGCGGAGAGGACGTGAAGGTCCTCGCGCGGTCGACGGCCTCGTTGGCGGGGCTGCGCGGGTTGCCCGTGGAGGTCGCGACCGGCGACATCACCATCGGGCACACGGTGTTCCGGGCGCTCGCCGGGTGCGATCGGCTGCTCCACGTCGCCGCGGTCTACCGGTTCTGGGACGCGAACCCCGCGAACGTGCTCGACCCCGCGATCCGCGGCACGCGCGAGGTGCTCGACGCCGTGCGCGCGCGCGGCGACCAGATCCGCAAGGTCGTGGTCACCAGCTCGGTCGCGGCCATCGGCGCAGGGCAGGGCGACGAGATCCTCGACGAGCGGAGCGAGTGGCGCCTCGACGACTCGGAGCTCTACATCGTCGCCAAGCGGCGCGCCGAGGAGCTCGCGCTCGCGGCGGCGAAGGAGCTGCCGATCGTCGTGGTCTGCCCGGCCGGAGTCTTCGGCCCCGGCGACGCCAAGCCGACCCCCTCGGGCGGCCTCATCACGAAGTACCTGAACTGGTCGATGCCGATCCGTTTCCCTGGCGGGCCGAACGGCCTCTCGGTCGTCGACGTCGACGACGTCGCGCGCGGGCACCTGCTCGCGCTCGATAAGGGGCGCATCGGCGAGCGCTACATCCTCGGCGGCGAGAACCTGCGCTTCACGCAGCTGCTCGAGACGATGTCGTCGATCACGGGGCTGCCGGGCCCGGGCGCCGAGCCGGCCAAGCCGCTCGCGATGCTCTTCGGGCGCCTCAGCGAGCTCGGCGCGCGCGTCTTCGGCGGCGAGCCCGAGGTGACCTACAAGATGGCGCGCGACTGCTTCGACACGACGTTCTGGGTCTCCAGCGAGAAGGCCGAGCGGGAGCTCGCGTACACGCACAGGCCCGCGCGCAAGACGCTCGCGCGCGCCATCCGGTGGTTCCTCGACCGCGGCTACGTGAAGCCGGAGATCGCGGCGCGCGTCCGCTACGACGAGCTGCCGCCGTCCGATCCGCCGCCCGCGCTGCCGACCGCGCGCGCAGCGTCGCGCGCCGTGGCCTGAGGGGCGCCGCGGGAGCTTCGCCATGAGCGCCACGAAGTACTGGGTCGTCCTGCCGGGGTCGAAGGAGACGATCGAGGCGAGCCTCGACGAGCTCGTCGAGAAGCTGCGTGCGGGGGGGTGGCCCGCGGGCACGCTGGTCGCGCGCTTCGGCGAGGCGAGCTGGACGCCGGTCTCCGAGCTCGCGGACGTGAGGGCGCGCCTCGAGAGCGCGCCTGCGCGCGACGACGAGCCGGCGCCCCCCTCGTCGTCGGCGGCCGGGGTCGACCTGCTCGAGCCCCTCCCAGACCTCGCGACCGGGGTCGGCCCGACGGTGGTGGCGCAGCCCTCGTCCGCGAGCGTGTCGGGGCCGCTGCCGAGGCCCACGCCCGCCCCGCAGAAGGCGGGGTCGCGCCTCGGGCGGGCCATCCTCGGCGGCGTCGCGGCGGGGCTCCTGGTGGTCGGCGCCGGGGCGAGCTTCCTCTGCTCCTGGTACCGCTACGGCTACGCGCGCGGCGCGGTGCTGGAGCACGTGCCGGAGGACTGCTCGCACTTCGAGTACGTCGACCTCGCGACGATCGACGAGAGCGCGCCCGCGCGCTCGATCGCCAAGCGGCGCGATCGCGTGCTGGTCGACTGGACCGAGGACCTCGACGACGAGGAGGGGATCCACCGCTCGACCGACGACGACGCCCACGGGCGCGCGGCGACGGTGCGCTGGCTCGAGAAGTCGGGCGTCCGGGCCTTCGGCGACGTGAAGGAGATCGCGTTCTGCGAGTACGGCGGCGAGGGCGAGGACGTCGAGCGCATCGTCGCGATCGGCGGCAGCTTCCGCGGCCGCGATCTCCTGTCGGCCTGGCGCGAGGCGCTGCTGCACCGCGATCGCAAGGCGCGCGAGGACAAGCTCAAGCTCGACGACTACGGCGGCCGGCCGTACCTGCGGCTCGACGAGGAGCGCTTCGTCACGATGGCGACGAGCCAGGTCGCGCTGGTGGGCAAGCGCAAGGTGATCGACCGCTTCCTCGCCTCGCGCTCGGTGGCGCGCGCCTACGGCATCCGCGACAAGGAGGTCATCGTGCGCCTCTGGGACGTCGCCGCGCAGCGCTCGGGGCTCGGCATCAAGGAAGATCGCTACCAGATCAAGGGCGGCAACCTGCTCTTCTCGCGCGTGCGCGCCGTGCCCAAGGGGATCGACGAGACAAAGGTCACGACCGATCGCCTCAAGGCGACCGGCGAGGCGCTCCGCAAGCGTGACGAGACCGACGAGCTCGCCGACGCGTTCGAGAACGCGACCGTCACGCTCGCCGAGGGCGAGGAGCGGCTCGAGATGACCTTCTCGATGAAGGACGTCGAGAACGTCGCCAAGGGGTTCGTCGAGTCGGACCGCAAGGAGCTGCGTCGCCTGGTCGAGCCGCTGAAGGCCGCGCCCGGCGCGGAGTTCCTCCACCACCTGATCCTGCCCGGCGTGGACTACCTGGATCTGCGGCTGACCGTGTGGTGAGCCTCACCCGCTGGCCCCCCTCCGCAGGCGAAGAGGGGACGGGCAGGCCGCGCGTCGCGCGCGGGCGCGGAATCAAACGCTGATCGCCCCCTTGCGGAAATCGCTCTTCGCGATCTTCACGTTCACGCACGCGGGGACGCCCGACCGCACCGCGGCGATCGCCTGATCGAGCGCGGGGCCGATGTCCTCGGCGCGCTCGACCCAGAAGCCGGCGCCGCCGCAGGCCTCCACGACCTTCTCGTAGTGCGTGTACTCGAGGGCCGTCGCCGTGGCGCGCGCCTCGCCGTACATCTCGACCTGGCCGCGGCGGATCTGCGTCCAGCCGGCGTCGTTGCCGATGACTGCGAGCACCGGGATCCTCTGGCGCGCCATCGCCTCGAATTCGAGGCCGTTGAGGCCGAAGGTGCCGTCGCCGAAGACGATCCAGGTGATCGCGTCCGGGCGCAGCAGCGACGCCGCCATCGCGTAGCCCGGCCCCACGCCGAGCGTGCCGAGCGGGCCCGGATCCATCCACACCTGCGGCTGCCGCATCTTGAGGACGTTCGCGGCGGTCGCGACGAAGTCGCCGCCGTCGCCGACCACCACGTCGTTCGGGCCGAGGCGCTTGTCGATCTCCGCGCACACGCGCAGCGGGTTCGGCGGCGAGGACGACGACTCGATCTCCGCGGTCATCTTGCCGCGCGCCTTGTCCTCCGCGGCCCGCATCTCGGCGAGCCACGCGGGGCTCTTGATGGCGGGGGCGGCGGCGCGAAGCTGGTCGAGCACGATGCCGGTGTCGCCGTCGATCGTGACGTCGACCGCGCGGTTGCGCCCGAGCTCGCGGCCGTCGAGGTCGATCTGCACCACCTTGGCGCCCGGCGCGATCGCGCGGCCGTAGTCGATGCGGAAGTCGAAGGGGGTGCCGAAGATCAGCACCAGATCCGCGCGCTGGAGCGCCTGGCGGCGCGAGCGCGAGAAGAACGCGGGGTGCTCGTAGGGGAGGGCGCCGCGCGCCATGCCGTTGAGGAAGAACGGGACCCCCCACGCCTCGGCGGCCTCGCGCACGGCGGTGTCGCGGCGCGGCGACCAGCGCAGCTGCGTGCCGACGATCACCACCGGCCGCTCCGCCTGCGCGAGCAGCGCCGCGGCGCGCGCGATGGCGTCGGGATCGCCGCCGGGGCGTGCGGGCGCGGTGGGGTGCGTGGCCGGCAGATCGGAGAGATCGCCGAAGTTCATGAGCAGATCGAGCGGCACCTCGAGGAAGACCGGGCCGGGCACGTCGGCCTGCGCGACGCGGAACGCCGCGTCGACGTACTCCATGATCCGGCGCGTCTCGCTGATCCGCACCGCCCACTTCGTGATGGGGCGCATCAGATCCAGGTGGTTCATGTCCTGGAGCGAGCCCATGTCGGCGAGCTGCGTCGGCCCCGCGCCGCCGAAGACGACCATCGGCACGCCGGCGCGATGCGCGTTGGCGACCGCCGTCACGACGTCGGTGACGCCCGGGCCGGCCGTGACCGCGCAGACGCCTGGCTTGCCGGTGACGCGCGCGTAGCCGTCGGCGGCGTGCCCCGCGGTCTGCTCGTGGCGCGTGTCGACGACGCGGATCCCCTCGTCGAGGCAGCCGTCGTAGATGGCCTGGATGTGTCCCCCGCAGAGGGTGAACAGGTGGGAGACGCCGTGTCGCTTGAGCGCGTGGGCGACGAGGCGCCCGCCGTGGACCATGGTCATGGGGGGGCAGGGTAACCCGAACGGCGATGTGGGCCGCAAGCCGCCCGTCGCAGCGGCCTCGCGGCGGACGCTTCAGCCGCGCAGCAGCCGCGCGAGCGTCGTCCGACGCTCCTCGCCGCGCGCGTCGCGGACCGCCTCGCGCAGCGCCCAGGGGCTCGCGACGATCACGACGAGCTGCTTTCCGCGCGTGACCGCGGTGTACAGCAGCTTGCGCGCGAGGAGCAGGTAGTGCTGGTTCACGAGCCCGATCACGACCGCCGGGTACTCGCCCCCTTGCGCCTTGTGCACGGTGCACGCGTACGCGAGCACGAGGTCGTCGAGGTCCTCGTCGTCGTAGTCGACCGTGCGGCCGTCCTCGAGGCGTACGGTGACCGAGGGCCCTTCGCCCTCGCCCTCGGCGCTGCGGACCTCCGCGACGCTCCCCACGTCGCCGTTGAAGACCTCGCGGTCGTAGTCGTTGCGCGTCTGCATCACGCGATCGCCGACGCGGTAGATCGTCCCCCCGCGCTGGTACGACGGGCCGGTCGGGTTCAGGCGCGCCTGCAGCTCCACGTTGAGCGCGCGCGTGCCGACGACGCCGCGGATCATGGGCACGAGGACCTGTACTTCTCGGCGGGGATCGAACCCGAACGCGCGCGGCAGGCGCTGTTCGACGACGTCGGCGATCGTGCGCGCGGCGTCCTCGGGCTCCTTGCGCTCGATGATGAACAGCTCGCCGCTGGCCTTCGCTGCCGGCGCCTTGGCGGATCGCGCCGTGTGCGCGGTGCGCTCGGCGCGCTCGGCGCGCTCGGACGGCTCGGGCATGCGACCGTGGAGGATGGCGTGCGCGCCGGCGACGATGCGCGAGCTCGCGGCCTGCCGGAACACGTCGCGCAGGCGCGCGGTCGGCACCACGCCGCTCGCGATGACGTCGCGCAGGAACGCCCCGGGGCCGACGGACGGCAGCTGATCGACGTCACCCACGAGCACGAGCCGCGTCCGTCGCGGCAGGGCGCGCACCAGCGAGTGCGCGAGGAACACGTCGACCATCGAGCTCTCGTCGACCACCAGCGCGTCGATCTCGAGCGGCGTCGCCTCGTCGTGCTTGAAGCGGCGCGTGCGCGGGTCGATCGCGAGCAGTCGGTGGATGGTCGTCGCCTCGCGGCCGGTGGCCTCCGTCATCCGCTTGGCCGCGCGCCCGGTCGGCGCGGCGAGCGCGACGCGGAGGCTCCGACCGAGCAGCGCGAGGATGGCGCGCACGACCGTCGTCTTGCCGACGCCCGGGCCTCCGGTCACCACGACGACCGGGTGCTCGGCCACCAGGCGGACGGCGTCGCGCTGCGCGGGCGCGAGCTGCATCGAGACCGCCGCCTCGAAGGCCGCCATCGCCTCCTCCGCGCCGCCGAGGGGTGGGCGATCGGGCGCGCTCAGCAGCGCCAGCAGCCGCCTCGCGAGCGCGACCTCCTCGGCGGCGAGCGGCGCGTGCGCGAGCCCCTCGGGCGTGTCGACGAGGAGCTTGCCCGCGAGCAGCGCGTCGATCGCCCCCTCGACCACCGGCGCGAGATCGGGGCAAGGCGCGGGCTCGGCCGAAGCACCGCGCTCGCCCTCGCGCTCGGCCGGCGGCGCGAGCACCGCGCACGTGCGCTCGGCGAGCAGCGCGCGCGGGGTCGCCGTGTGCCCGTCGTCGGTCATCGTGGAGACGGCGTGAAGCACGCCGGCCTGCGCGCGCTGCGGATCGTCGAGCGCGATGCCGCCCTTGCGGGCGATCGCGTCGGCGCTCTTGAAGCCCACGCCCGCGACCTCGAGCGCGAGGCGATAGGGCGAGCGCCGCACGACGTCGATCGCGTCGTCGCCGTAGCGGGCGCGGATGCGCGCGGCGAGCGCCTGCGGGATGTCGAGGCTCGCGAGCACCAGCATCAGCTCGCGCACGGCGCGCTGCGAGCGCCACTGGGCCGCGATCTGCCCCGCCTTCGCCTTGCCGAGCCCGACGACCTCCGCGAGCCGCTCCGGCGCGTGATCGAGGACCTCGAGGGTGCGCTCGCCGAAGGTGTCGACGATGCGGTCGGCCGTCTTGGCGCCTACGCCCTTGAGCGCGCCGCTCGCGAGGTAACGCCGGATCCCTGCCGGGCTGGTCGGCGGCGACGTCGTCACGATGCTCGCCTTCAGCTGCGCGCCGTGCCGCGGATCCTGCTCACGCGCGCCGACCACGCGGATGTGCTCGCCCCGGCCGACCTTCGGCATCTTGCCGACCACCGTCACGACGCCGTCCGGGCCCACCAAACGCGCGCGGACGAGCTCGAGCATCGCCAGCGCGCCGCTCGCGCCTGCGCCTGCGCCTGCGTCTGCGCTCGTGCCGGCCGCCGCGCGCGCATCGGGCCGGACCCGCACGACGTGGAAGCCGGTCGCTTCGTCGGAGTAGGTGATGCGCTCGACGGTCCCCTCGAGCACGATCGCCTCGGGCTCCGTGCTCGGGCCGCTCACGCCCCCTCCGCCTCGCTCGCCTCGCTCGCCTCGCTCGCCTCGCTCGCCTCGCTCGCCTCGCTCGCCTCGCTCGG
>CAIXWQ010001173.1 GCA_903923175.1 uncultured delta proteobacterium
AGTGCCGAAGTAAGCCAGGTAGGGAGGCTCACCGTGCCCCGCTACGTGGGTAGCGAGCGGCGACGACCGGGTCACGCGAGCTCACGGCACCAGGCTTCACCAACGCAACACGTTGCGCCTGCAGGTCACGTCGCGCGGACGCTCGGCCTCTCGAACGTCGAGTGCCGCGCAGCGAGGCCTGGCAGCCCTGCGCAGCGCCCTTTCAGAATCCAAGTCTCGACGGCGACCGCATCTACCTGGCGGTCGATCGAGACATCGCGCGCGACCCGAGGCGCGGACTCCGTGAGGGCGGCTCGGAGTCCCATCCCCCCGCGCTTCGATGCCGACTCACTGGATCGGCGGCGGCGGCGCCGGCGGATCGGACTCGTTCTGGATGCAGGACGACAGGTCGAAGAAGAAGAACGCGAAGGCCTCTTCGCCCGGCTTGATCTTGCTCGCGCAGCCGGCGGGGTACGTCGCGTCGACCTTGTCGGAGGCGTTGACGTGCGCGTCGAGGTGCACGGCCTTGCCGCACTGCTGCTCGACCGGCTTGCCGACGGGGGTGTTGGTCGTCATCACGCGAGGGCCCTTGCCGGTGCCGGTCGCCCACGTCTGCACCTTGGTCGCCACGACGCTCGAGTAGTTCGCGAACAGGGTGTCGAACGCGACCGAGCCGTACGTCGTGGTCGGGTCGACGAACTTCAGCCAATCGGCGAGCGCCTTCCCCTTCGGGAAGGTCGTATCGAGCTTCACGGCGAAGCCGGGCGCGAAGTCGGGCGGTGCGCCGCCAGGGATCTTGGCCGAGCCGGACAGCGCCGTGTCGGGGCTGTACTTGTACCAAGTGTACATGAAGTCGGTCGTGAAGATGCGACCGCCGGCCGCGAGGTAGTCGGTCACGACCTTGAACGAGGCAGCGTCCTTCGTCGGCGAGCCGTTCGACGAGTTCTTGTAGTTCTCCTCGCCCTCGCACGAGAAGATCGCGACGTCGTACTTGAGGATCTGCACCGGGTCGTTCCACAGCGCGCGCGCGTCGAGCATGCCGGGAGGGCCGGCGGTCCCGCCCGCGGTGTAGAAGTGGACGGCGGCGCTGCTGCCCGGCGGGCCGAACTCCGAGGCGTCGATCCCGATTTTGGGCAGCATGCAGCCGACTTGGTCGTAGTTGCCGGTCGTGACCGCGATCTTGGGCATGTCGCCCTCGCTCTGGTTCTTCGGCAGGCGCACGGTGCCGTTCGCCACCGGCGTGTCGACGCACGCGGTCACCTGCGGAATGACGATCTTCCGCCGCCACTTGCCGAGCTGGACCACGAGCGGGATGTCCGTGCCGGCCGGCACGTTGCTGAGCGTGAACTGCCCCTTTTCGTTGGTGAGCGCGGTGACGACCGGATCGCCCGACGACACGACGCCGCACTTGTCGCAGTAGGCGCCCGAGGGCAGCGGCTTCAGCGCGGAGTTCGGGACGTAGACGATGACGTTGTAGAGCGGGAGCTTGCCATTCGGCGCGTAGACCGTGCCCGTGACGGTGGTCGTGGTGCCGGCGGCGCACTTGGTCTGCTGGCACTGCAGGCCCTTGCAGTTGGCGGGCGGCCCCGAGGTGACGCCGCCCTCGGCGCCCTCGCCGCCGTCGATGTTCCAGCCGACGTCGGGGCCGACGGAGGCGTCGCCCTGCGCGCCGGGACTGCCTTTTTCGGCGCCCGCGCTGCAGCCGACCAGGAGCATCACGGAAAGGACCGGGTTCAGGCGCATGCGAGCCCTCGCTGTCGGTGGGCGCATCGTCGGGCGTCGAGCCCCGACGAGCGGATCGGACCACCGTTGTACCAGCGAACCTCGAGCCGTCGAGATCGGCCTGGTCGAGCCGCGCCCGATTCCGCCGGCGACTTCATCCAGTGACACTGCGTGCTCCCAAGGCCGCTCGCCTCGCCGCGCGCGCTGCTTCTCTTCGAGCGAGCGCGTTTCCACGGAGCGAGTCGACCTATCGCCGCGAGCACGCAGCTCGCGTCGGACGGAATCTCGCCGCTCCTCCGCGCCCGCGCCGTCTCGCTGGCTGCGTGCTTCCCCGGGCGAGCCGATCGTCGGAGGTGGTATGTAAGCTCGCGAGGTCCTCGCACGTCCCTCGAGAGCCCCCCGCGCAAATCGAGCTTCGCGTCGTCAGCCATCAAGTCTTCCGTGCTTCTCCCGCTGCTTCTCGTCGTCGGCTGCGCGCGCTCGATTCCACCCCGCTCTGACGTGATCGCGGGGCGCCGGCGACGACGGTGTCTCTTTCGCCGATTGCCATCGAGGGATACTCGCTGCCAGCCCCGGACGGGCGGACGGCCCCCTCGAGGTTCGCGAGGCGCTTCTCTTGCGCTGGAGCACCCCAGAAACGAGCATCCAACCTTGTACGGGGAGGCTCCAGGAGCTCATCGAGCTCCATACGGGAGAGGATCTGACTCTATGG
This sequence comes from uncultured delta proteobacterium, assembly GCA_903923175.1. Lineage (GTDB taxonomy): Bacteria > Myxococcota_A > Polyangia > Polyangiales > JADJMO01 > CAIXWQ01. The sequence continues at coordinate 2,414 of CAIXWQ010001173.1, forward strand.
CTATCGCTCTATCAGGCACCGAGGTGGGCATACCTGCCTCCGGCTGCCGAGAAGCCGCGAGGCGTGGCGGCCAGTCGCGGCGAGCACGGGGTTCGCGATCGAGCCGGTGTATCGACTCGCGCCGTTCGCGATCACGGCCGGCTACGCGATTCGTCGGTCGCGACCAACGCGAGCGTCCCCGGCGGGACCTGCGCGGCGTGCGCGCGGCGTACTCGCGCGTCCCGCGGTGATACGGGCGGCGCTCCGACGACGACGACGCATCGAGCCGGAGCGGGCGCGGCCTCTTTTGGGGGGGCGCACGGTCCAAGGGAAGGAACTACCATCGTGTCCCCATGAAGCACCCTTCGGCTCTCCTGCTCGTCGTGCTCGTCGTGCTCGTCGCCACGCCCGCGCTCGCCGAGACCGCGTTCAAAGACAAGGACGAGGGGAGCATGGGGCCGATGCAAGACAAGCACGAGGGTTAGGTGGTCTTCGCCAACGCGCAGATCAAGCGCGACGAGAAGAACGAGGCGCTCCTCGTCACGGAGACCACGCTCGCCAAGCCGCTCTCCGTGTCTATCAGGGCAAGACCCCCGCGCGCTTCCTCTACGAGAACGGCCAGGGGAGCTGCCTCAAGCAGATGCGGCGCACGCGCTGGCACGGGCAGTTCGAGGGCCAGAAGAACGGCGTGTGGATCCGCACCGGCGAGTTCGACTTGCAGGAGCGACGCTCCTGGGCTTCGGCGCCGAGAGCACCAAGACGGAGCCGGGAGGGCCCAAGAGCACCAAGATCCGCTCGCTGCTGCTCAACGCCGACAAGACCTGCAGCTACCAGCCCGGCCAGTGGATCGAGCCGTACCTCTCGCCCGGCAAGTACGGCCCCGGGCACTACGACACGGTCGCCGACCCGGTCCTGATGCCGTGTCCGTGAAGCGTGTCGCGTAGCCGAGCGGAACTCGTCGCCTCGCAGGTTGCTGAAATTGACCTCTCTCTACCAATCTCCCGCCGCCCGAGGTCGCAGTTGCTCGAAGTCTTCGCGCAACCTGCCTCATTCCGCCGCGGCCGCGACCTCGCCGTCGCGCAGCCAGCGCCGTTTCGCCTTCGCCACCATCGCCCGCGTGTCGTGCTTCCACGGGTGGAACGTCGGCGAGTAGTAGCGCAGGTAGGCCGGGATCATCTTCCGGAAGATCCCGGGGCTCACCCAGAAGTAGACGGAGCTCCGCGCCCAGGCGGCGAGGTTGCGCGACTCGCCGGCCTGCTCCATCAGCATCCAGAGGTGGAGCGCGGTGTTGAGCGGGAAGAGCACGCTCACGATCAGCATCTCGCGCACGCGGATCCACTCGCTGCCGCCGATCGCGCGGTAGACGTCGAAGGCGACCGCCTTGTGCTCGGTCTCCTCGATCGCGTGCCACGCCCAGATCGGCGCGACGCGCGGATCCATCTCCTCGAGCACGCGGTCGTACTTCAGCAGCACCTCTTCCGAGAGGAGCGCGGTGAAGTGCTCGACGGCGGCGGTGTGCGCGAGCTGCTGCTCGGGGGTGTAGGCGCGGCGCATCTCGTCGAGCATGCCCTGGATGCGCTTCTCGATCGCCGCGAGCCCTACGCCGCGCGACTCGAGGAAGTGATTGAGCACGTGGTGCTCCTTGCTGTGCTGCGCCTCCTGGCCGATGAAGCGGCGCACCGCCTCGCGCAGCTCGGGATCCCGGATCTGATCCTGATACGCGCGCACCGACTGGATGAAGAAGCGCTCGCCCGGGGGGAAGGTCGCCGAGAGCCCCGCGAGGAGGAGCGTGCGCACGGGATCGCCGCCCCACCAGTACTTCGGGAGATCGTCGGGGAACGCGAACCCTGGGCGACGCACCTCGGGGAGCACGTCGGCGGGGGTGCGTGAGGCCGGGGCGCCTTGCTCGCGACGGAGGGCGCGGGCGAGCTTGCGGGGGGCTTCGAGGATGCTCGACACGTTCATCTGGTACTCCTGCGACTCCTGCGGCCGGATGCGGGCGCGCCTCGGTGCGGCGCCGGACCCCTCGAACGTAGTGACGGGCACGCGTCGGACGTGAGATGTTGGGCGGACATTCCACTTGTCATCCGTGGTCAGGGGCTCTCGCGCGCACGCGTCGATCGCGGAGAAAGATCTCCCCGCGTGGACCTTCGCCCAGAGCCAGCCAGCGACCTATCCTCGGCAGTTCCTGGACGTCGCGCGCGCGCGCGGGGTCGATCGCGAGGCGGCGCTGGCGCACGCAGGGGTCGAGCCCGCGCGCATCGACGATCCCGCCGGGCGGCTCTCTCTGCTCGAGATGTGGCGCCTCCACGAGGCGGTCGCCGCGCGGCTCGACGATCCCGCGTTCGGCTTCGACGTCGGCCTGCGATTGCCGCTCACCGCGCACGGCAGCCTCGGCTACGCGCTCATGTGCGCCGCGACGCCGCGCGAGGCGATCGCCCTCCTCGAGCGCTATTGGCACCTCCGCGGCCGCAGCATGGTGATGCACACGCGTACTCGCGAGGGCGAGCTGTTCCTCGAGGTCGCGCCCGAGCTGCCGATGCCGTCGTGGCTCCGGGATCAGGTGCTGTCGTCGGTGCTGGCGAGCATGTGGCGCGGGATGACGTTCCTCATGCCGACGACGGCGCCGACCATCGAGATGTGGCTGACCTTCGCCGAGCCGGCCGGGCTCGCGCCGCTGCGCGCGCGCCTGCCGCGACTTCGCTTCGACATGCCGGTGGCGGGGCTTCGGGCGGCCTTCGATCTCGCGCTCCTCGACGAGCCGCAGCCGACGGCGAACCCCGAGGCGCTCGCGCACGCGCTCGCGTCGTGCGAGCGCGAGCGCGCGTTGATGGGGCGCGGCGCCGATCCGCTCGTCGAGCGCGCGGCGGCGGCGCTTCACCTGCACGACCTCCACGGGGTGCGCGCGCGAGGGTACCCGTCGCCGGCGGCGGTCGCGAAGGCGCTGCACGTCACGCCGCGCACGTTTCGGCGTCGCTTGCAGGAGCAAGGGACGAGCTACTCGGCGCTGCTCGAGGCCGCGCGGCGGCGCGACGCGTGCCGGATGCTGGCGGGGCACGAGCTGCCGATCAAGGAGATCGGCGCGCTGCTCGGCTACGACGATCCGGCGAACTTCACGCGCGCGTTCCGCGCCTGGATGGGGATGTCGCCGAGGACGTGGCGCGCGCAGCACGGCCCGTGAGGCTCGCGCTCGCGAGCGGGGGGGCGACGCGCGACGCGCGCCGAGCGGTGCGCGGGCGAGGCGCGCAAAGCTGTGCCTCGAGGTCGCGCCGGGACCCTCGACGGCAACGCGTTCGAGGCGCTCGGCTCGGTCGTTCGGCTCACGACGCCGGCGGCGAACGAGGCGGGCTCTGCCTTCGAAACGACCCCCCTTGGAGGCAAGAACTCCAAGCGCCCCACGCGGATTCCCGTGCCCCCGGGCGACGTAACAAGGCGAGCACGCAGTTCGAATCGACCGGAGTCTCGCCGCTCCTCCGCGCCCGCGCCGTCTCTATGAGTCTCCCTGAGCGTCCTCCGAGGATTCCACCGTGCTCGGCGACCTGACGGAGCGACCGCGCACTTCGAATCGAACGGAAGCTCGCCGCCCGTCGGCTTCCGCGCCCTCTCCCTGGTTCAGCGCGAAGGTGCTGGGCCTCAGTCCCTCACGCACGCGTTGACGATCGTCGCGTCCAACTCCTGAACATGGCCTCCCACGCATTGCACGCCGGCCTCGAGCTCGTCCTCCTTGGGGCAGGTGCTTCGGAGCTTGTTGAACGCTTCGAGAGGCGTCGCGCCGGTGGCCTCGACGTGGTGGAAGGTCACCTTGCTCTCGCCGCTCGCGGTGCAGTGGTAGTCCGTCACGCACTGCGCCGCGCAGCTCCACCTCGAAGGAGGCCGCGTCGCGGCTTGCATCTCCAGCTTGGCGACGCGGCGATCCAAATCGTTCATCCGGGTCTCCGCTGCGGCGGACTGGGCCGGTTGATCGGCTCCGACGGGCGTCGGGCAATTCGCGCCTCCGCATCCCGTGCCGAGGGCGAGCGCGAAGGTCGGGAGGGCGAGGAGGCGTTCGCGGCGCGGTTGCATCGGTAGATCCTGCAGCTTCACAGGTCGAGGTTGAAACTCACGAGTGGAGACGAGGGATTCGAGCGGTAGCATATGCGCCGTGGGGACATGAACTCCGAGCGTCCTACGCGGATTCCCGGGCGCCGGGCGCCGTTGCTACGCGAGCACGCAGGTCGCGTCAGACGGAATCTCGCCGCTCCTCCGCGCCCGCGCCGTCTCCCTGGCGCCTGCGGGTGCGCATTCCAGACTGCCCAACTGCGGAGCGACGCTGCCAGCGTCCCTCGAACGATCCGCGAGCCACCACGCGAACGCGATCGGTGGAGTTCCCCCGGTTTTGTGGACATTCCTGGAAGCGTGATAGCCGCTGGAGGAGTGATCCATGGCAAGACGTAAGCGACGCGTGTTCACGGCCAAGTTCAAGGCCGATGCGGTTCGTCTCGTGACGGCGGGGGGCAA
>CAIXWQ010001174.1 GCA_903923175.1 uncultured delta proteobacterium
CGACCGGCCCCGCGCTCCCGGCCTCGACCGGCAGCGCGCCGCGGAAGCCGTGCGCGTGGGCGACGACCCCGGCGCCGAGCGCGCCGAACGCGATCTCGAAGGTGAGCGCGGCCCCCTCCGCCGCGAGCTCCACGCGAAAGAGCAGATCCTCGAGCGGCACCAGGCGTGCCGTGGTCGAGGCCCGCGCGAAGAGCTCGCTCGCGAGCCCGGCGAGCCAGCGCTCGATGGCCGCGATCGGCAGCTCCAGGTCCGCGAGCACGAGCGTCGAGCGACGGTGGCGGAAGCGCTCCACGCCGCCGCTCACGTCGAGCGGGAAGCTCAAGCCCAGCAGTCGCGCCCGCGCCGCCGCGAGCCGCGCGCCCGAGAGCGCGAGCCCGCCCGAGAGCTCGAGCCCGATGCCGGCGCGGCCGAGCGAGAGCTGCAGCTGCACCTCGTCTTCACGCTCCGGGGGCGCGCCACTTGGCGAGCGCGCGCCTCGCCCCGCGGCCTGGCCGGGGTGCGTCGCATCGCGTCGAGGGCGCGCCGGCACGGACATCGTCGATCCGGACAAGCTACTCCGGGGCACCGAATCGCGCGAATTCTCGGCTCGTCGGCCCGCGCGGCGGGTGTCGAGCGCCGCCGAAGCTGCTATCTGGCGCCTCACCCATGGCCCACGCTCCCCAGGACACCCACGGCAAGCTCCACCTCGACACCCTCGCCATCCACGCGGGGCAGCAGCCCGATCCAGTGCACGGCGCGGTGATGCAGCCGATCGTCCTCTCGACGACGTTCGCGCAGGAGGGGCCCGGGGCGCACAAGGGGTTCGACTACGGCCGCAGCGGCAACCCGACGCGCAACGCGCTCGAGGGGTGCATCGCGGCCCTCGAGGGGGCCACCCACGGCCTCGCGTACTCGTCGGGGTGCGGCGCCACCACCAACGTCCTGCACCTGCTCAGGCCGGGTGATCACGTGGTGTGCGGCGACGACGTCTACGGCGGCACGTTCCGCATCTTCGACAAGGTCATGAAGCCGATGGGCATCGAGGCCAGCTTCATCGACATGCAGGATCTCGGGCGCGTGCGCGCGGCGATGCGCCCCAACACCAAGCTCGTGTGGATGGAGACCCCCTCCAACCCGATGCTCAAGATCTTCGACATCGCCGGCGTGGCCGAGATCGCCAAGGCGGGCGGCGCGCCGCTGGTCGTCGACAACACGTTCGCGACGCCGATGCTCCAGCGCCCGCTCGATCTCGGTGCGAGCATCGTGGTGCACTCGACCACCAAGTACCTGAACGGCCACAGCGACGCCGTCGGCGGCTTCGTCGCCACGAGCGACGACGAGCTCGGCGGCCGCCTGCGTTTCCTGCAGAACGCCATCGGCGCCGTCCCGAGCCCCTTCGACTGCTACCTCGTGCTCCGCGGCCTCAAGACGCTCCCCGTCCGCATGCGTCAGCACGTCGCCTCGGCGCGCGAGATCGCCGGCAAGCTCGAGCGCCACCCGCAGGTCGCCCGCGTCATCTACCCCGGGCTCGCGTCGCACCCCGGCCATGCGCTGGCCGAGCGGCAGATGCGCGGGCCGGGCGGGATGATCTCGTTCGACCTGAAGGGGAACCTCGACCAGTCGCGCGCCTTCCTGAAGGCGCTCGAGGTGTTCGCTTGCGCAGAGAGCCTCGGCGGCGTCGAGAGCCTCGCCGAGCACCCCGCGATCATGACCCACGCCTCGATTCCGGCCGAGAACCGCCGGGCGCTCGGCATCAGCGACGGGTTGATCCGGCTCTCGGTCGGCCTCGAGGCCATCGAGGATTTGTGGGCCGATCTCGACCGCGGCTTCGCGGCCGCGACCCGCGCTGGCTGAACCGACGGCCCGCGCGCGCGTGGAGAAGCGCGCGCGCGCTGCCGCGGTGTTTGCCTATCAGGCGTCGGTTCGGTATCCCAAGGGAGAATCCATGCGCGCCGCCCGACCCCTCCTCGCCACGCTCGTCCTCGCTTCTTGCGTGCTCGCGTCGCTCTCGGCGGTCGGGTGCAGCAGCAAGGACGCCCCCGTCGTGGCAGGCGGCGCGGTCTGGCAGCTGCAAGGCTCGACCTGCCAGGATCGCTCGATCCACAAGCTCGCCGTCACCGCGACCGGCGACAACGGCCAGCCGGTGGATCGGCTCCTGAGCGACGGCGCCGACGGCGCGCGTGTGCGCTGCCAGCTCGACGGCTCGCACTTCAACGTCGCCCTCTCGAACGCGAACGGCGCGCTCGTCGCGTCGGGCTCGATCTCGGGCGCCACCTCGACCAACGCGAGCATCACCTTCAACGTGCCCCAGGGGACGTACAAGACCACCACCGTCCCCTGCTCGCTCGCCATCCTGCAGAACGACGGCGCGAACTTCTCGGCCAACATCGCCTGCAAGCAGCTCGACAACCCGAGCTTGTCGGGCGACGAGTGCGCGATCGACAACACCGGCGCCTCGGTGACCAGCTACTTCCAGTTCGAGAACTGCACCGGCTTCTGAGCGCGGCGCGCCCGCGCGCGCGTCACCCCATGCGCCCCGGCCTCGCGACGCTGACCCGCCTCTCGACCGCCCCGCTCCCGCTGCTGGTGCCGGCCGCGGTGTTCGACGCCTTCGGCTGGTGCGCGAGCACGACGCTCGACTGGTGGCACCCGGCGGGCGGGATCGATCTCGCGACGCCGGTGGACGGCACCGATCCGACGCGGATGGTCTTCGTGTTCGCCGCGGGCGCGCCGGCCGGCTTCCTGCCGCGCGAGCTCGCGCGCTTGCACGCGTACGGCCTCGGCTTCGAGGACGAGGAGGCGCTCGCCCCGTACGGCATCGACGACGCCACCGATGGCCTCTTCGGGCGCCGCCTGCCGCCGCGCGACGTCCTCGCGCTCGCCGCCGACAATCTGAACGCGCTGTTCTGGGGCCTCCACGACTGGGCGCATTTCCACAATCACGGCCCGCTCGACGAGCCGGCGTGGACCGAGCTGCAGTGCGACACGGCGGCGCTCGCCTGGATCGTGGCCAACCGCGCGGAGATCGGGCTCGACGAGGGGCGGCTCGCGCGGTTGCACGCCGAGCTGGTCGCCCTGTCGGCCCGTCGGTTCGCGGGCGAGGGGAAGCCGTTCGACCCCGCGTGGATGGATCTCGCGCGCGTGCGGCGCTTCGTGGACGCCGAACGCGCGAGCTGATCAGGGATCGTCGCTCGCCGGCGCCACGACGGGGGCGACGAGCGGCGCGCCGCCCACGCCGCGTACGAGCCTCCGCGTGAGCGCGTAGGCGACCGGCCCGAGCAGCGTGACCCCCGCGCCGAAGGCGAGCGCGTTCACGCCGGCCACGCGCTCGTGGGCGTTCTTCACGAGCGCGACGCCGAGCAGCGCGAGCGGCCCGGCGGCGAGGAGCACCAGCGCGCCGACGCCTCCCGGGATGCGGAACGGCCGCGGCAGCGACGGCTCACGCACGCGCAGCACGACCAGCGCCACGAACTCGAGCAAGAGGCTCGAGCCGTAGAGCAGGATGTCGAGCGACACGAGCCGCTCGAACGACAGCCCGAGCGTCAGCGTCCACGCCGCGCAGCACGCGAGCACCGCGACCCACGGCGTGCCGTTCTTCGGGAACCGGCGCGCGAAGACGCGGGGCAACAGCCCGTGCTCGGCGAGCACCGCGGGGAGGCGCGAGTACGAGAGGCAGAGCGCGTTGAACATGCCGAACGCGCTGATCATGCCGCCGACCACGATGGCGATCGCGAGCGGCGCGCCGCCGAAGCTGCGCGCCACGTCGACCCAGGAGCCGGTCTCCCAGCTCGACGCGTCGACCCGCGCGGCATGCATGGCGGCGATCGGGATCACGTACGTGAGCGCCACCAGCGCGACCGCCGCGAGCACCGCGAGCGGGTTGGTGCGCTGCGGTCGATCGACCTCGCCCGCGACCGTCGAGGCGTTGTCCCAGCCCACGTAGTTCCACATCGCGACCAGCACACCGCCGGCGAGATCGGGCGCGCCGTTCCCCGGGGCGCTCGCGATCGCCTCCGCGGGCGCAGGCGCGTGCCCGCGCAGCGCCAGCACCGCGAGTATGGCGAACGGCGCGAGCAGCAGCGCCGTCATCACCGCCGACTGCTCGCCGACCGCCTGCGCGCTCGCGAGGTTGCACGCCGCGCCGACCGCGATGACCAGCGCGCCGATCAGCAGCGGGTGCGCCCCGAGCACCGGCGACAGCCGCCCGAGATAGAGCACGAACAGCGTCGGATAGATCGCCATGTCGAAGACGCTGGCCGCGAGCGACAGCCACGCTTCTTGGTAGCCCCAGAACGGCCCGAGCGCGCGCCGCACCCACGCGTAGTAGCCGCCCTCGTCGGGCAGCGCGGCCGCGAGCTCGCCGACCATCAGCGCGGTCGGCAGGCTCCACACGATCGGCGTCGCGAGCAGCACGCCGATCGCCGCGCCGAACCCGACTTTGTGCGCGAGCTCCTCGAGCCCGTAGGGGCCGCCCGACACCATGAAGTACAGGGCGCCGATCAGCGGCAGGAGCGTCATGCGGCGAGCCTGCGCCGCGAGGGGTGCGTTCACGGAAACCTCACCCCCGTCGCGTCTCGGATCGGTGCTCGCTTCCCCCTCTCCGCTCGCGGAGAGGGGGGCAGGGGGTGAGGTTCACCGGATCTCCTTCGGCCCCTCGGCCGTCCACTCGTAGAAGCCGCGCCCCGTCTTCTTGCCGAGGTGCCCGGCGCGCACGAGGCGGCGCAGGATCGGCGGCGGCCGGAACTGCTCGCCGATCTCCTTCTGCAGGTGCTCCAGGATGGCGAGGCGCACGTCGAGGCCGACGAGATCGGTGAGCTTGAGCGGCCCCATCGGGTGGCGGTAGCCGAGCTCCATGCCGCGATCGATGTCGGCCGCGCTCGCGACGCCGGTCTCGAGCATGCGCATCGCCTCCGCGCCGAGGATCACGCCGAGCCGGCTGGTCGCGAAGCCCGGCACGTCGTTCACCAGGATCGACGTCTTGCCGATCGCCCTCGCGATGGCGCGCGCGCGCTCCACCGTCTCGTCGGCGGTCGCCACGCCGCGCACGATCTCGAGCAGCTCCATGACCGGCGGCGGGTTGAAGAAGTGCAGCCCGATCGTGCGCGCGCCCGCGCCGAGGCGGCTGCCGAGCTCGGTGATCGAGAGGCTCGAGGTGTTGGTGCCGAGGATGGCCTCCTTCGGCGCGTGTGCCATCGCCTCGCGGAACAGCGAGATCTTGAGCGCCATGTCCTCCGGCGCGGCCTCGATCACGAGCTCGGCCCCGCGCGAGGCCTCCGCGATCGAGGTCGCCGGCGCGATCGCGGCGACGATCTTCTCCGCCGCCTCCGCGGTCAGCTTCCCCTTGGCGACGACCTTCGCGAGCCCGGCCTTAACGCCGTCGCGCGCCTTCTCGACGCGGGCGAGATCGACGTCGTAGAGCCGCACGGCCGCCCCGGCGGCGGCGAAGACCTGCGCGATCCCCGACCCCATCGTGCCCGCGCCGAGCACCGCGACGACGGCGACGTTCCCGTTCGAGTTGCTCATGCGTCGCGCCTTCGCGCGGCGGCGCGCCGGCGGCAACTGCGCGAGGCTGGCCCCCTGCGCCCCGCGCGCGCGAATGCCGCGCCCCGTCGCGGGACGTTGATACGTTGTCGCGGTGAGCGACGATCCCGAGGACGACGCG
>CAIXWQ010001175.1 GCA_903923175.1 uncultured delta proteobacterium
GCCTACGACGGGCGGCGTGTCCCCTACGACGGGCGGCGTGTCGCCTACGACGGGCGGCGTGTCGCCTACGAGGGTCGTGCAGGCTCCGGGCGGCTCGGGCGGCCACGGAATCCCCGCCGGGGCGCTCCGGCTCCGGCTGCGGCTCCGGCTCCGGCTGCGGCTCCGGCTCCGGCTGCGGCTGCGGGGCTTTGCTCTAGAACACCTTGCTCCACCGAAAGCCGTGGGTGTCCACCATAACCCCAGGGAACACCAACGCGGCGCGTTAGGGATGCGGGGGTAGAAGACCCCTCACATCCCTTGCGATGTTGTTGGTGTTCATGTATACCGAAGGGCGTGAAGCTCGCCGACCTCCTCGAAGTCGCCCGTGAGGCGAGGCGTTCGCTCGACGCCGCCGATGCAGCGTTCGCGGCTCTGCCGACCGAACGCCGTCGGGAGTTCCTGCTCCGTGCTGTGTCGTCGCTCGGCGCGAACGATCGCCGTCTGGTCGTAACCGACCTGCTCCTGCTGGACGAGGCCGATGATGGCGAGCCCGTCGTGGGGTCGAAGCCCAAGCCGCCGACGAGCGATGCGACGGACGGCGCCACCACGGAGCAGGGCAACCCCAGGGAGCGGCGGGGCACGTCGGTGGACCGTGTGGAGCTGTTCGTCCTCGCGCACGCGGAGGGCGTCACCACCCGCGAGGTTGCCGAGGCGACGAACCAGGAGATGCCCAACACGGACAACGCGTTGAGGCAGGCCGTCAAGCGCGGCACGATCGAACGCCGGGACAACAAGTGGTTCCCCGCGGCGAAGAAGCCGTCGGCGTCGGGGCGTCGGACGATCCGCACCGTGATCATCGAGGTCATGGACGCGAGCGACGGGCCGCTGGACTCGACCGACATCTGGCAGGCCGCGCTGAAGATCGAGCCGAAGCTCGTCCGCGGCAGTTTCGAGAACGAAATGAATCGGTTGCGCAAGGAGCGGCTGATCAAGTCGGTAGGCACCGGCGGGAAGCACGGCTCGGCGCTCTACGTGCGCAGCAACCCCGAGGCGCAGGGCGACGCCGTGTAGACCAGCATCCGCTGTCTGCTTGGCGGACCCCTTAAGCAGAAACGCCACGGCTGGAACCGTGGCGCACGCACCGACTTGGACCCGGGAAGGATTCTCAGACGTGTACGGCCTCACCTTGCGGGCCTCCGTACTCGTCTGCCGTCGATGCGTATCTAGTACACCAGAAGAAGGGCCTGCGCAATCAAGTCGGCCGCGTTCGGTGATCGGACGCGGCCGTCGCCCTCGAACCGACGGAGGAATCGCATGAAAAACATGCAGTTCCGTGACGGCTTCGTGTGCCCGCAGACCGAGCGCTACCTCTGGTGGCTCGTCACCTGCCGCTGCGCACGGGTCTAGCAGCCCCCGCTCGCCTGCCGCCCTTGCCCTGCTTCCCGGGCGGGGCGGCGGCCTCTTCCTTCGCGCCTTTCGCGACGTACCACAGCGCCGATTTGCACCGGGGGCACATCCGCACGTCCAGGTGCGGGGTCGGTATGGCAGGCGGGTTCGCACTGTTGAGCTGCTGTTCTATGCCGCGGGGCACCCACAAATGCCCACATCGAAGGCACCGAAGGCCCCATAGCGTCAGCTTCTCCCAACTCATGGCGAGAATCTTACTCAGCTACGTAGATTCGTCAAGGGCTACCTTGACAACCTTCCTTAGCTGCGTAAGTTCTAGGCATGACCGAGATGGTTGATCTTCGCGACCAGCGTGCTCTCGCTCTCGTCCAGACCAAGCGGGCGAAGTTCCGCGAGATCGTCGCGGGCAAGTTCATCGTGCCGTCGCAGACGGCGACCGGCAGCTACTTCGTGGACGTGACGGCGGCGACCTGCACGTGCCCCGACCACGAAGAGCACGGTCACCGCTGCAAGCACCAGCGCGCCGTGATGTTGATCCTGGCGAGGATCGAGATCGGCGGCGCGGAAGCGACCGTCGAAGTGAAGAAGCAGACGTATTCACAGAACTGGCCCGCGTACCGCGCCGGTCGGATGGCCGAGAAGGACGTGTTCGGGCGGCTCTTGTCGAGCCTGTGCTCGGGCATCGAGCAGCCCACCTACGCGGGCAACGGGCGCCCGCGTCTGCCGCTCTCGGACGTGATCTTCTCGGGCGCGATGAAGGTCTACACGGGGATGAGCGCGGACCTGTCGGCGAGCGACGTGCGCGCCTCGCGCGACAAGGGCCTGATCGAAGTCGCCCCGCACCCGAACACGGTGCTGCGCGTGATGCGCGCGCCGGAGACGGTGCCGCTGCTCCGCACGTTGATCGAGGAGAGCGCGGCGCCGCTTCGTCGGATCGAACACGACTTTGCGCCGGATGCGACGGGGTTCTCGACGAAGACGTACACGCGCTGGTTCGACAAGAAGTGGGGGAAGGACCGTCGCGAGAAGCAGTGGCTCAAGTTGCACATGATGATCGGCGTGAAGACGCAAGTGATCACCGGCGCCGAGGTCACCGCGTGCGTCGGCAAGAACACCGCGGATAGCACGCAGGTGAGGTCCCTCATCGAGCAGACGACGAAGCACTTCGAGATGCACGAGTTCTACGCGGACAAGGGCTACCTCTCGCACGACACGTTCGCGAGCGTCGCGAAGCTCGGCGCCGTGCCCTTCATCCCGTTCAAGGTCAACTCGCGCGGCGACACGCGCGATCCCCTCTGGAACCGCCTGCACGCGATGTTCACGTACAACGAGCCCGAGTGGCGCAAGCACTACCACCACCGCAGCCTCGCGGAGAGCACGTTTTCCAGCATGAAACGCGTGCTTGGATCGGCCCTCTCCGCGAAGACGTTCGAGGGACAGGTCGCGGAGGTCTACCTCAAGGTGCTCGCGCACAACGTCCGCATGGTCGTGCAGTCGATGTTCGAGCTTGGGGTCAGCCCCGCGTTCTGGGGCGAGGAGACGGCACCCGCCGCCGCGATCGGAGGTGTGCAGTGAGCCCGTCGGATCTCAACGAGATCGAGCAGACGAACGTACGCACGGCGCTCAAGTTCCTGCACTTCCGCTTCGGTGAGTGGGAGGCGCTCGCGCGGGTCCTCAAGTACCAGCGGAAGACCATGATCAACATCGCGTCGGGCGACGTGGTGACGCCGACGTTGGCCTTCCGCATCGCACGCCTGGTTTGCGTGCCGCTCGAAGACGTTCTCACCGGCGCGTTCCCGTCGCCGGGCTCGTGCGCCTACTGCGGCCGTGACCCCAAGGGCGAGCGGATCAAACTGGCGGCCGAATAGATCATGTCGCCGACGTTGGTGGTCGGCCCCGTCGTGGACGTGCGCGTGTCGGCTTGGGTGCCTCGAAGAACGCTTCCACGGCCACGTCGAGCGCGTTGGCGAGCCGGGCGAGCGTGTGAACGGAGACGTTCTGGCCGCACTCGATTTGCGAGATCCACTGGTAGGCGACGCGCAACTTCGTGGCGATCTGCACTTGGGTCATCCCGCGTTCTCGACGAACTTCGGCGATGCGTCGGCCGACGTTCATCGCGAGGCGTTCGGGATCGTACCGCACGGGGGTTACACGACCGTCCCCCGCTTCGGGCCCACGCAAAATCACGAGATTTCGTGAGCAAGATATGTCTTGAGTCCATCGCCAGGCTCGTCGAGCATCGGACGAAGCAGGAGGACGAGACAATGAACCCGCAACAGCCGCAGTACCCGCCGCAGCAGCCCTACGGCCAGCCACCCGTCGTCGTAGTGAAGAAGGGCACGAGCGCGTTGGTAATCGTGCTCGCAGTGATCGGCGGCATCCTTGTCCTCGGCTTCGGAGGGTGCCTTCTCTGCGTCGGCGTCGCGGGCAAGGGCATCGCCGACGCCGAGAAGAAGGCGCAGGCCGACAAGCAAGAGAAGCAGGAAGCGGTGCAGGTCAAGTCGAAGGACGACGACGGCAAGCCCGGGAAGCCCGGCACGGAGAAGGCCGTTGCGAAGGGTGTCGATGCCACGGCGAAGATCGGCGACACCGTGATGTTCGAGGACAGCGAGTGGACGATCCTGGAAGCGAAGGATCTCGGAAGCACCGCGCCGTCGAACAACCAGTTCGAGCAGGCCGGGAAGTCAGATGACGGTCACTTCGTCCGCGTGAAGTTCTCGATCAAGAACAAGGGCAAGAAGGACGACATGCTCTTCGACCAGCCCAAGCTCCAGGATTCGCAGGGGCGCGAGTTCACGCACTCCGAGCACGAGATGTTCTACGTGCCCGAGAACGCGAAGACGCTCGGGTTGGAGAAGATCCCGGTCGGGCTCAAGAAGGAATACTTCTCGGTCTACGAGATCCCCAAGGACGCCAAGGGCATCAAGTTCGTGGCTCGTGCGCTCGAAACGGACGGTGCGACGAAGCCCATCGATCTCGGGATGTAGGTCATGGTCAACGGCACCGTCGGCACGATCCCGATGCGTGACGGTGCCGTTCACGCGGACGACGTGCAGACCGTCCTACACGCGCAGGGCTACCCCGTGGCCGTCGTGACGTTCACGGAGGGGTACTGGCCCGGCCACGTCGGGTTCGTCGCGCAGGGAGCCGACGGCGTGCCCCTGCGCGGCACGATCGTCGCCGACTTCAAGTTCACGGATGCCCGCGCCGACGTGATCGCCAAGGTGAGGGTCGATCACGTCGGAGAGGAAGCCGAGGACGAAGCCGACGTTTCGTTGCCGCCGTAGATCAGGCGTCCGATCCACGCGGTGAACGCTGCGCGGTTCTGGAACTGCGGGTAGAAGCGCGAGGCCCCGCCGGAGTCGCTGTACTGCGTGCTCGCGTGGCCGGTGGCGTCGGCGCCCATGAACCCCATACCCTGTCCGCCGTTCGCGCCGGTCTGATTGCCACCACCGCAGGACGACCGACGTTCCCCGCTCATCTCGTCGAGCGCGGCCACGGGGCAGCCCGGTTCGCAGATCCAAGAGGTGACGGTCTCCGTGCCGTCCGCGTCCGCGTAGTGCAGCGGCCCGGTGCGTTGGGTTCCCTTCGCCAGCGAGAACCTGCCCGCTTTTCCGAAATCCCCGGGCGTCTGCGTCGGGATGTTCGACCCCTTCACGCGCCTCGTCCCATCACAGCGGCACCCGAGTTTGTGGACGAGGACGAGGTTGGTGGGCCAACGGCCCTTGCTCGTGTCGTACGCTGTGGAGCCTGACCACGCCCCGTGAAACCCGGCCTCGTGCGCCTTGAGCTGCCCGCTGCCCGGCGTGTTCGCACGTTCCATCGCCTTCGCGTCCGCCGTGCTCGTCGAGATTCGGCAGCCGTTGATCCAGAGCCCTCCGGTCCCGGTCTTCATGACTTGCTCGGCCACTGTGCCGTCGAAGGGAAGCCGGAAGAGCGCGCAGAAGGTGAAGCCGTGCTCGGTGGCGACGGCGATCGTGTCGCGGAAGGCGAGCCCCGCCTGCCGACCTTCGAGGCAGTGGGTCGAGCGGGCGCCCACCACGACGACGTGTGCGCCGGGTGGGAGGCGCTCGCGTAGGCCGTCCGTCCACCCTGCTCGCGCCTCGATGACCTCGCCGGGGATCGCCATGTAGGCGCTCCTACACCGGGTCGCGCGTGCGGAAGCGCCAGAAATCAGCGCGTCATCGGGGTTTCGGTGGACGATCGGCGGCTGCACCGAAACTCAGGCGTCATCGCGGGTTCTGGTGCAAAGCCCGGCTGCGGCTCCGGCTCCGGCTGCGGCTCCGGCTCCGGCTGCGGCTCCGGCTCCGGCTGCGGCTGCGGCTGCGGCCCCGGCTGCGGCCCCCCGCCCCCGCCACCGCACCGGCCCCGCCGCCGACGGCGCGGTACGATGACTTCGATGTCGGCCCCCCCCGAGGCGCGCGTCTACCTCCGCTACGAGGTCCCGCGCACGCGACCGGACTGGACGCTCCCGGAGGAGCCCGTGCCCGAGTCGCAGCCGCACGATCAGACGATCGATCTCCTCAAGGCGCTCCTGCTCGCCTGGGTCGGGCGCACCGGCCGCTCGGCGCAGGTCGCGCGCAACCTCGCCGTGCGCTGGGACGAGGCCCACCCGAACGTCGGGATGGATCCGGACCTCTGCGTGATCGAGCCGCGCACCCCGGAGGGCGACGAGCTCGAGAGCCTCCGCACCTGGCAGGCCGGGCACGCGGCGCCGCGGCTCGCGGTCGAGGTCGTGAGCAGCAACGCCCACAAGGACTACGAGCAATCCCCCGCGAAGTGCGCCGCCGCCGGGGTCGAGGAGCTCTGGATCTTCGACGCGAAGCTGCGCGGGCCGCGCGGCAACGGCGGGCCGCACCGCCTGCAGATCTGGCGACGGCGCGACGACGGCGATCGCGAATTCGAGCGGGTGCACGCGGGCGAAGGGCCAGCTTGGTCGCCGCTCGCCGCCGCCTGGCTCTTCGCCGTCGGCGAGGGCGACCGGCTGCGCCTCGCCGAGGATCGCGAGGGGACGCGCTGGTGGCCGACCGCCGAGGAGGCCGAGCGCCTGGCGAGGAAGGCGGCGCGCGCCGCCGAGCAGGTCGCGCGCGCCGCCGAGCAGGCCGAGCGCCTGGCGAAAGAAGCCGCGCTCGCGCGCGTCGCCGAGCTCGAAAGCCAGCTCGGCAAGCGCTGACGACCCACGCCGGCCGCAGTCGCCCTACCGCTCCTCTACCCCCGCCCCCCGCCCCGCCTCCGTCCCCCGCGCGCTCCGCAGCGTCCCGCCCCCGAGCACCAGCCCGACCGCCAGCACCGGCCCGAGCTGCATCGCGTGGTACAGCAGCGCGAAGCTCGTCGCCTGCGCCGTCGGCACGCCCACCAGCGCGAGCGCCGCGATCGCCCCGAGCTCCAGCGTCCCCGCGTTGCCCGGCGTCGCCGGCAGCGACACCGCGAAGTTCACGCCGAGCATCACCAGCGCGCAGGTGCCCCACGAGGCGTGCACGCCCACCGCCTCCAGCACGATCGCGATCTCCACGAGATCGCACAGCCAGGAGAGCGCGTTGGCCCCGAGCGCGAGCACCATCGCGCGCTCGGCGCCGGGCGGCACGCGCACCCACGCGCGCAGCCGCGGCGAGGCGCGCGCCGCGACGAGCGAAACGCCCCCCGCGCACACCAGCGCCGACAGCACGCGCAGCGCCGCGGCGACCTCGCGCGGGAGCGAAGGCAGCAGCCACGGCACCGGCGCGACCAGCGTGAGCAGCGCCGCGACGTCGGCCAGCTTCTCGTACGCGACCACCGCGCCGAGCGTCGGCAGCGGCAGCCCGTGGTGGCGCCGCAGCAGCCACACGCGCGCGATGTCCCCGGCGCGGGCCGGGGCCAGCGCCGAGGTCGCGACCGCCAGGATCGTGTAGCGGAACATCCGCCCGATCGGCACGCGCCGCGTCGGCGCGAGCATCACGCGCCAGTAGACCGACTTCCAGCCGAGGTGCACGAAGTTGAGCGCCGCGGCGAGCGCGACCAGCGCGAGGTTCGCCGAGGCGAGCGACGCGGCGAGCGCGCGCCGATCGAGCGAGCGCGCGACCGACGCGAGGCACACGACCAGCGCCACCACGCCGACCCCGCGCGCGACGCGCGCCACGCGCGCCATCCAGGCCGCGCGC
>CAIXWQ010001176.1 GCA_903923175.1 uncultured delta proteobacterium
AAGGCGGGCAAGCTCGACGCGACGAAGCTCGACCCGCTCTACGCGGCGCTCGACAAGGCCGCGGAGATCCGCCGCACCAAGGAGGCGGCGACGCTCGACGGGCTCCACGCCGCGCTCGATCCGACGCAGCGCAAGGCGGTCACCGCGGCGCTGCGCGATCGCCAGAAGGCGCGCGAGGAGCGCGCCAAAGCGGCGCCGAAATCCGCGGACTGGCGCAAGCACCAGCTCGAGCGCGTCGCCAAGGAGCTCGCGCTCGACGAGGCGCAGCAGAAGCAGCTCGAGGCCGCGACCGCGAAGACCGGACCGACGCAGCCCGAGCTCGAGGCGATCGAAGCGGGGCAGAAGAAGCGTCGCGAGGCGCTCCTCACGGCGTTCGAGGGCGACACGTTCGACGCGACCAAGGTCGAGCTCGGGCCGCTCGACAAGACGGCTACCGGCCCCGCGCACCGCGAGCGCGAGTACCTCGCGGCGCTGCTCCCCATCCTCAAGCCGGATCAGCGCGACAAGCTCGCCGAGCGCATGAGCGTCGGGCACGGCCACGGGCCCGGCAAGGGCGGCGGACACGGCAAGGGCGGCGGTCACCAAGGCGGCGGGGTGCTGCCCGGGATCGAGTCCGCGATCGGCGACGTCTTCGACGACGTCGAGGCCGCCGCCGAGTCGGACGCGCAGCCCGCGCCCGCGGCGTCGGGCTCCGCGTCCGCGGCGCCGTGAGGGAGCGGCGCCCGCGCGCCGCTCCGCGTGGTCAGTCGTCCGTCACTTGAACGACGAGTCGGGGAACGTGACCGCGACCGTCGTCGTCTGGTTGGCGTAGATGTAGAAGCTCACCAAGGCCGCGGGCGGAGCGCCCACGGTCGTGGTGCGCACGTTGCCGGCCGAGTCGAGGAGCTCGGCCTCCAGGCTGTAGGTCCCGGGCGAGAGCCCGACCGGCAGGCTCGTGGAGAACGCCGAACAGGTCTGCTGGTAGGCGCCGCCCACCTGCTGGTCGTTCGAGTCGTAGATCCGCAGGTTCAGCGTGCTCGCGACGTGCGCGTTGCACGAGGAGGGGTCGATGCTCCCGTTGATGTCCCAGGTGACGACGAGATCGCCCGAGGCGGCCGCGGGGGTCGACGACGTGTTGTCGATGATGCAGGCCCCGAAGAGGGGGAGGGCCGCGAGGATCGACGCCGCCGCGACCGCGCGCCGCACCGACTGCCAAGGAAGCGCATAGCGCATGTCGAGTCTCCTCCGTGAGTGATTGTCGAGAGTCGGAGCGACCGAGTGGCTCTGCGTCGCTCGTGGTGCGTCGACGCGCGAGATCGCGCCGATGCAGGTGGGTAGTCTAGCCCAACCGGGCGTGACGCTCCCCCTCGACGAGAGACGAGCGAGCCTCGTATTTCTTCACGCGGCGACAAGAAGAACTGCAAAGGCGCGCTTCGTGGGCCGAGCGCGCGACGCACGCTCTCGCCGTGATCCACCGCGCTTCCGGCGCAGCGAATGCGCCGCTTTGGCTGGAAACGGCAGTCCTGCTCCGGTTGACACTCACCGCTCCCGGCGCTCGACTTTCCGACATGCGCAAGACCCTTCTCCTGATCGTCTCCGCTGCTTTCGCCGTCACCGCGACGAGCGCCTGCACCGTCCGCACGTACGACGGGCCACCGCCCGCCGCCGCGCCGCCCGCGGCCGCC
>CAIXWQ010001177.1 GCA_903923175.1 uncultured delta proteobacterium
GCGAGGTCTTTATCGAGATCGCCGCGCCAAGCGACGTGGTCATCGACGTCGTGGGCCCCTACCCCGTTGCTCGTCAAGCCGGCCACACGCGAATCGCGCTGCCCGATCTGGTCTCGAGCCAGAGCCTCGAGGTCGTGCTGCGGCTGCGGTTTGGCCCACGAAGCATCGGCGAAGGTGCCGCGGTACGGGTTGGGCTACGTGACCGGGACGGCGCCCTCGGCAGCCCCGCCGTGTCAGTGGACTGGTCGGTCGTCGACGCGGCGAACGACGCGGGACGGGCGCGCGACGTCGACGTCGACCGCCTGGTCGCCGATCGGTTCTCGGCGCGCGCACGCGAACGGGCGGCGCTGCAGAACCGCGATGGCGACTTCCGGGGCGCAACGCGAGGACTTCGCCGCACGGCGGAGCGGGTCGCGGCGTATGCCGGCGGAGATCCGGTGCTCGAGGCCCTCGTCGCGATGCTCCTGCAGGAGGCCGAGGAGATGCGCGTGCCGATGGAGGAGAAGACTCGGAAGGCGAAGTTCTTCAGCTCGACGAGCGAGGCTCGGGGGAGGGATGCGCGAGGGGGGGCGCGGAAGGGGTAGCCGCTGGATCGCGCGCATTCAGAACTTGGTAGGCCGAGCGATGGCGACGGAGCATGCTCCCGGGGCGATCCGCCGAGTGCGGAACTCGCGACGGCTACCCGTCGTGCGAAGAGCTCAGTCCCGACATGACCTGGTTGCCAGATAAGGTGGTCCGATGAACACCACGACTAACTCGGCGCTTGCGTGGAAGCTCACCGAGGAGTTGTTCCGCCGTCCCCGCCCGGGTCTCGAGCTATCCGTCCACATCACGCATCCGTTCGATGGGAATTACTTCGCTGTTTCGCTTATGCGCCGGGACCGATGGGAGCCGCTCGTAGAGCTGAACCTCGACGGCACGAGCATAGGCCTGCGTCCGGTCGACAGCCCGAGGGCTCCTGCGCGCGAGCTGTTCGACAGCCACAGCTACCTAGAGGCAATCCTCACTCACGGCGTCGTGGCTGTAGCCGACGAGGCTGAGTGCAAGCTCGGACTTCCAGTGTGGAGCGCGCATCGCCCGCCGACGACGGCACCGACACTCGGCGTTCGGCTCATCGCCGCAGTCATGCAGCGGCGACTCTTTGCGTCGCACCACACCATCGCGGATTCTGGCTTCTTCGATGGCGGCGGTATGTCGCCGTGCGGAGTGAACGCTTGGGTGCAACCATTTCGTGAGGTCTACGACCGCGCGCAGGAGGCTCTGGCGCGCGACGAACGGAGGACGGCGGCCCGCCGAGCCTCGCGTTGCTGGCGGCTGACGATCGCGCCGAACGAAGCGAAGACGGTCGTACTCGATCTCGGCACAGCCGAAGCTCGCGCTACCGGTAATTCAGTCGAGTGCGTCTCGCTCATGCGGTGGTACGAGCGCAACGGCCGCCGACTCTCGCCGCTCGTCGAATGGATCGTCGAGCACCTCGAGTAGTGAGGCATGGATGTCGCCCGGGCCAAGGCCGCGGGCTCCACACACGTCTCGTAAATCGACTAATCTTCAGCTCCCACCCGCAAGCGCACGCTCGAGCGCGTCGAACAGATCGGCCCAGCGCGCACAACACTCGAACGCTCCTCTGCGCAAGCAATGGGTCCGCTGCTCGCGCTCGTTCTCCTCGCTCGTGAAGACGATGACGGGCGGTCGCGGGTCCCAGTTGCGAATGCGTTCCATCACGCCGTCGAAGACGGTGGGGGTCAGGCCCCTGTCGAAGGACGTGAGCAACAGCGCTGCGCTCCGATCCCCTTCCTCGAGGTCCGCTGGCGAACTCCTGTGCGAGACCGTTACGCCCGCCGCGCGAAGACGATCGAGCTGCTGCAAACGGTTGTTTCCTGGATGCCGGTCGACCCACACAAGCCGCGGCTCCAGGCCCTGCGCCGACGCTGCCGCTTGCAACAGCTTGGCGACGCGTGGTCCGGGGGCGGTCTCGGCGTGGAGGCTCCGCAACCACGCGTCGCACCCCGAGTGATCCTTGCCGTCCGGGCCGGTGTCGTAGTGGAGGATCTGAATCCTGTCGTGGCGGCGCATGTATTCGCGCCAGGCGAGTGGCCTCCCCCCCGAGATCGCGTAGGCGATGACTTCGCCCTCTCGCGAGTGCTCGGCAAGAAGGGCGAGAACCTCGGATCGCAGCTCATTGAGGTATGCGTCGGTGAAGGACACACCGACGAACAGGACGGTCCGAGTCGCGAAGATGGCGCGTAGGAAGTTCGCGTATCGACCGTCCTGATAGAGGAGTCGTCGATAGTCGGTGCGCGCGAGCACCACCGGGTTCTCCTTCTGCAACTCCGTCGCATCGCCGTGAAGCTTCACAACCGTGTGGTGGCCGCCGAAGCTCCGATGTCTCTCACGCGTCGCGTGCCCACGCAGGACGCGCGAGAAGGCTTGCTTCGGCGCCATCCCTTGGAGGAGTCCATCCTGGTTGGTCGTCAACACGGTCTCGAACGGGATCTCCCCGAGCAGCTCATATCGCTCGCTGGTGCTCCTGCGGGTGAGCGCGCCGAGCTCCTTGCCGATCGACTTCTCGAAGTCGCCGGTCGTCCGATCGAAGGCGTCCCGGAGCAGCTGCGCCGCGGCTTCCAGGTCGCTGGCGTGCGGCGGCTCGTTCTGAGCGAGGATCGCATCGACTTCCGCGGTCGTCCCGTCCTGCAGTCCC
>CAIXWQ010001178.1 GCA_903923175.1 uncultured delta proteobacterium
GGCGGTGGTCGCCGCGTCGTTCGTGAACGACGTCGCGGTGCAGCTCGTCGCGCAGCGCGTGAACCGGCTCTCGCCGGCCGCGATCGACGAGGCCGTGCACGCGCTCTCGCTCCCGCCGACCGCGGCCTTCGAAGACGACGACGAGTACGCGCTCGCGCTCCCCCCGCCGGTGTCGATCCCGCCGCCGCCGGGGCTGCCGATCGGGCTCGAGCCGCCCTCGAAGGCGAGCCGCACGGCCGAGCAAGGCGGATCGCCGGGGGAAGGCGGCCAGATGCGGTAGATTGCGGCGATGTCAGCGGGCTGCTTCGCGCTGGTGCTCCACGCGCACCTGCCGTTCGTGCGTCACCCCGAGCACGAGCTGCACCTCGAGGAGCGCTGGCTCTTCGAAGCCATCGTGGAGTGCTACCTCCCGCTGCTCGCGATGCTCGATCGCCTCGAGCGCGACGGCGTTCCCTCGGCGCTCACCATGTCGCTCACGCCGACGCTCGGCGACATGCTGCAGGACACGCTGCTGCGGCGGCGCTTCCTCGCGCACCTCGGCCGCCTCGAGGCGCTGCAGCGCAAGGAGGCTCGGCGGCTCGGCGGCGCGGCCTCCTCGGTCGTCGCGCTGCACGACGCCTGGCTCGCGAACGTCCGCGCGACCTGGGAGCGGCACGACGGCGATCTGGTCGCGGGGTTCGTGCATCACCACGATCGCGGCGCGCTCGAGCTGATCGCGTCGGCCGCGACCCACGCCTTTCTCCCCGGGCTCGTGCGCTCGCCGCGGGCCCTGCGCGCGCAGATCCGGCTCGGGCTCGACGCGTTCACGGCGCAGACGGGGCGGCAGGCGACGGGCTTCTGGCTCCCCGAGTGCGCCTACCACGTCGACGTCGACGACCGGCTCGCGGCCGAGGGGGTCGGCTATTCGATCGTCGAGGAGCACGGGCTCGGGCACGCGTTCCCTCGGCCGCCGGCCGGGCCGCACGCGCCGGTGCTCTCGCCGAGCGGCGTGGCGTGGTTCGCGCGCGATCTCGCGTCGGGGCGGCAGGTCTGGTCGCGGCACGAGGGCTACCCGGGCGACCCGTGGTACCGCGAGTTCTACCGCGACATCGGCTTCGATCTGCCGGAGGGCGAGCTGCTCGGCGAGATCGGGCCGCACGGCACGCGCATCGCGACGGGGCTCAAGTACCACCGGATCACGGGGCCTGACGTGCCGCTCGAGAACAAGGCGCCCTACGATCCCGACGCGGCCAAGGAGCGCGCGTGGTCGCACGCGGGCCACTTCGTGCACAGCCGCGCGGCCCAGGCGCGCTGGCTCGCGAAGGAGCTCGGCTACGACCCGGCTCGTCCCGGCCCCGCCGGCGCGCCGCCGATCATCGTCGCGCCTTACGACGCGGAGCTCTTCGGACACTGGTGGTTCGAGGGGCCGCTCTTCCTCGAAGGGGTGTTCCGACACCTCGCGCTCCCTGCGGTCACGAGCGATCTCGAGGCGGTGACGCTCGGCGGCTATCTGCGCGCGCACCCGCAGCTGGTGTGCGCGCGCCCGGCGCCTTCGACGTGGGGCGCGCAGGGGCAGGCGCGCGTGTGGACGGGCCCGGCGAACGCGCGGCTCTGGCGGCACGTGCACCACGCCGTCGAGCGCGTGCTCGGCGCGATCGACGCGCGCTGGAACGACGCCCCCCCCGGCGGCCCGCGCGGCGATCCGGCAGGCGGCGATCGAGCTGCTGCTCCTGCAGTCGTCGGACTGGCCGTTCATCCTCGCGATGGAGACGTCGGAGCGGTACGCCGAGGCGCGCTGGCGGGCGCACGCGGGGAGGCTCCACGCGCTGCTCGACGCGGTCGAGGCGGGGGCGGTCGACGACGCGCAGGTCGCGGCGATCGCGGCGCGCGACGACTTCCTCGGCGCGCTCGGCGAGCGCGTGATCGAGGCGTTCCGCGGCGCCTGAGCGCTACTCGACGGTCTCCGCGAAGATCGCGTCGGTCCACGCCTTGCCGCCCTCGAGCGAGGGGTGGATGCCGTCTTTCTGGCGACGGATCTTGAGGTTCGTCGCGTCGACGAACGCGCAGTGCCCGGCGTTGTCGCGGAGCGCGTCGACGATGCCCGCCTGGTAGTCCCACACCGGCGGGCCGAGCAGCACGCACGGCGTCGTGCCGAGCCGCGCCACGAGCGCGCGCACGTCCTCGGCCATGTGCGGCGCCTTGTAGTGGACCTCGTTCGTGCCGAGGACGATGAAGACGGCGTCGGGGCGCTTGGCGAACATCATGTTCGGCAGGCGCATCGACTCGACCCAGTCGCGCAGCTTCGAGCTCGCCCAGGAGTCGTGGATGAAGACGCCGCCGGCGTCGGTGATGCGCTTCTCGAAGGCCTGCGAGAGCCCCGCGTGGACCATCGAGTCACCGACGAGCGCGATCTTGGTCCCCTTGCCGATGGCGATCTTCCGACGCGTCGGCGCCGCGCTCGCGGACGCCGCGCCGCTCGTCGACACCGAAGCGCTCGCGGACGCCACGCTGCTCGTGGACGCCGAAGCGCTCGCGGAGACCGGCGCCGACGCCGACGCGAGAACGCGCGTGGGGACGTCTCCGGACGCTGCGAACGCCGTCGAGCGCGCGCCGCCGGGTGCCAGGGCCGCGCGCGGCGCGACGGGCGCGGACACGCCGCAGCCGATCGCCGCGGCGAGGAGCACCACCAAGGGCGCGCGGACGCCCGGGAGCCTCATGCGCGGATCAGGTCGACGACTTCGAATCGCCCGACGACGACGGGCTCGACGAGGCCGCGGCGGGCGCGGCCGCCGGGGTCGTGCTGGCGGGAGCCGGCGTCGACGTCGAGCCCTTGGCCGACGAATCGCTCGAGGAAGAGGCCGAGGAGGAGGCGGAGCCCGTGCTGCCCGAGTCGCTCTTGGTCCCCGTCGTGCCGTAGCCGCCGGTCGTGTACCAGCCGCTCCCCTTCAGGATGAAGTTGCCCTGGGAAACCAAGCGCTGCGCGGTTCCCGCGTTGCACTTCGGGCACGTGTCGAGCTTGGGATCGCTGATCTTCTGGATCTCTTCCCACTCGTTACCGCACGTCTTGCAGGCGTATTCGTAGGTCGGCATCGTCCATTCACCCGATAACACCGCGCCCCGCGCGCGCAACGCCGGCATGGGCGTCGCGCCGGAAAGCGCCGGCCTCGGACTCTAGCGCAGCCGGGGCGGCGCGCCGCTGTGGCTTCGAACCCGAGCCCCGGGACGGCCGTGCGGACCCGCGCCTGGACGGCCAAACGGCGGCCGGGTAACCGGCGGCCATGTCGGAGAACCCCGTCCTGCTCAGCCGCGAGGGAGACCTCGCCATCGTCACGATCAACCGCCCGGACAAGCTCAACGCGCTGAACCGCGAGGTCCTCGCGGGCCTGCTCCGCGTGGTCGAAGAGCTCACGGCGGCCGGCGGCGTCCGCGCCATGGTGCTCACCGGGGCGGGCGAGAAGGCCTTCGTGGCCGGCGCCGACATCGCGGCCATGCGCACGATGGGGCCGGCCGAGGCCAAGGCGTTCTCGGATCTCGGGCATCGGCTCGGCGATCGGATGGAGTCGGCGCCCTTCGTGGTGATCGCGGCCGTGAACGGGTTCGCGCTCGGCGGCGGCTGCGAGATGGCGCTCGCGTGCGACCTCATCTACGCGAGCGACAAGTCGCGCTTCGCGCAGCCGGAGGTGAACCTCGGCGTCATCCCCGGGTTCGGCGGGACGCAGCGACTCAGCCGTCGCGTGGGCGTGGGCAAGGCGCGCGAGCTCCTCTACACGGGCGACATGATCGACGCGGCCGAGGCGCTGCGGATCGGCCTCGTCGAGGCGGTGGTCGCGCACGGGACGGTCGTGGAGCACGCCAAGGGGGTCGCGAAGAAGATCGCGAGCAAGGGGCCGCTCGCCATCCAGCAGGCGAAGGCCGTCATGCGCCGCGGCGACGCAGGGCTCGCGAGCGCCAACGAGCTCGAGGCGCAGGCGTTCGCCATGCTCTTCGGCACGGAGGATCTGAAGGAAGGGATGGGCGCCTTCCTGGAGAAGCGCGCCGCCACCTTCGCAGGGCGCTGAGCGGCTCGGCGCCTGCGGTGCGTAGCGCGCGACGCAGGCGCGGGCTGGTTGAACCACTCCGCTCCCGGCGCGCGTGCACCTGCGCGCGCGGCTCGGATCGGAGGACGTCTCGTGCTAACGAATCGGTCGACGACGGCCGGCTCCGGCCGCGCCTCGCGTTCGCGCGCCCCTCCTCGGGTTGCGCGGGCGACGAAGACTTCGGAGCGAAGCGGAGCTTTTCGATCATGAGCAACGATCTCGCCTCGGGCATCGCGACGCGCGGAGCGCTCGCGCGCATGACCGGCAAGGACATCTTCGCGAGGGCGTACGCGTACACGCTCACCGACGACGCGCGGGCGATGGGCATGTACCCGTTCTTCCGCCCGCTCGACCTCAACGACGGTCCCGAGGCCGTCATCGAGGGGCGACGCGTCGTGATGTTCGGGTCCAACAACTACCTGGGCCTCACGACGCACCCGAAGGTGCGCGAGGCCGCGATCCAGGCGGTGAAGGACTACGGCCCGTCGATGACCGGCTCGCGCCTGGTCAACGGCTCGCACCGGCTGCACCACGTGTTCGAGGAGAAGCTCGCCCACTTCATGAAGAAGGAGGCGGCCCTCGTCACGACCACGGGCTACCAGGTCAACCTCGCGACGATCAGCGGTCTGCTCCAGAACAAGAAGAGCGTCGCGATGATCGACAAGCAGTGCCACGCGTCGATCTACGACGGCGTGCGCCTCGCGCAGGCCGCGGGCGCGCAGATGGTCCGCTTCCATCACAACAACGCGGCCGACCTCGACCGCCGCCTCGAGGCGCTCCAGCCCGACGAGGGGGCGCTGGTCTGCACGGACGGCGTCTTCTCCACCGAGGGCGAGCTCGCGGATCTCAAGGGGATGGTCGCCGCCACCAAGAAGCACGGCGCGCGCATCTTCGTCGATGACGCGCACGGGCTCGGCGTGCTCGGCGAGAAGGGGCGCGGCACCGCCGACTTCCTCGGCGTGCACGACGAGGTCGATCTCATCGGCGGCACCTTCTCGAAGTCGCTCGCGTCGGTCGGCGGCTGGCTCGTCGGCGATCGCAAGGCGATCGAGTACATCAAGCACAACGCGGCCTCGTTCATGTTCGCGGCGTCGTGCCCGCCCCCGCAGGTCGCGGCGGCGATGGCCGCGTTCGAGATCATGCAGGAGGAGCCCTGGCGCATGGAGAAGGTGCGTGAGAACGCGCGCTACATGCGCGACGAGCTGCGCAAGATGGGCTTCGAGACCGGGCCGACCGAGACGGCGATCGTGCCGATCTACGTGCGCCAGGATCTCACCACGGTGGCGATGTGGAAGGCGCTCCTCGAGGAGCACAATGTCTACGTCAATCCGTTCATCCCGCCGGGCGTGCCGCCGAAGAGCGCGCTGTTGCGCACGAGCTACACGGCGACGCACGAGAAGAGCCACCTCGACCGCGGCCTCGAGGCGTTCCGCGCGGTCGGCAAGCAGTTCGGCATCATCTCGTAAGCTCGCGCGATGCGAGAGACCCGCGCTGGCGCGAGGACGCGAGGGGCGACCCCTCGAGTCTTCGCGCTTTCGTGTCTCGTGGGCGCGCTCGCGCTCACGGGCGCGCCCACGCACGCGGCGCGGGCCGAC
>CAIXWQ010001179.1 GCA_903923175.1 uncultured delta proteobacterium
CCGGCGCCGGCTCGCCGCTCTCGCGCCTCGTCCCCCCGCCCCGCCCCGGCCCCAGAAGTGCGAGCCCGCTCACGATCGAGCCCGGCGTCGCCTTCGGCCCCATCTCGCTCGGCGAGACGCTCCCGGATCTCACGGCCGCGGGGCTCACGGTCGTGCGCGCCAGCGCGGATCACGCCGAGGTCGAGCTGGCCGGCCCCGGCGGCAAGGTCACGACGCTGAAGGTCACGCTGTGCGACGGCAAGATCATCGACGTCTGGATCGACGATCTGCGCGCGACCGCAACCGCGGTCACCTACGCCGGCGCGACGATCGCGCCGACCCTCGCCCGCGACGACGTCGAGAAGCTCCTCGGCCCGTGCGCCGCCACCGTGCCGCGCATCGGCGGCGCGTTCGAGCGCTGCCAGGACGGCGGCGTCTACGTCGGCCACGGGATGGGCGATTTCCTGCAGATCCGCGTGCGCCCGAAGGCGTTCCCCTTCGACGACGCCTGCGCCGTCGCGACCGACGACGGCACGCCGATCGCGCTCTCGGCCGCCGAGCGCGCGTCGCTCCTGAGCCAGACCCTGAACGTGAGCGAGCTCGGCGATCACTGGCACGTCGATCGGCCCGGCCGCGATCCGCTGCGGATCGTGCGCACGCCCGACGTGTCCGAGCAGGCGATGACGATGTTCGGCTCGCCGGTCGCGTGGATCGACGAGGCCGACGCCAAGAAGGGGACGGCGTTCTTCGCGGTCACGAGCGTCGTGGCGACGAAGACCAAGGCGACGCTGGAGTTCGCGTACCCGATCGAAGGCGTGACCGGCACGGTCACCTTCGCGCGCTCGGCCGGCGACGCGCGCTGGCGGCTCGTGAAGAGCGAGGTGCGCGAGCGCTGAGGGTTTACGCGACGCCGGTCAGGACCGCTTCCTCGTCGAGCCCGAGCGTGTCGAGCAGGCGCGCGAGGCTCGCGGCGAACAGCAGGCGCTTGCCCTCGAGCACGAGGTACGCGCGGCCGGCGGCGTCGATCTCGATCGTCGCCGCGTCCGGGACGCGCGCGTGGTGCCCCTCGGGGAGGCGGGCGCGGTCGATTTGCACGACGCGCACCGCCGCCTGGTCGCCCTCGTCCCCCGCGCTCAGCAGCGCGCGCGCCCGCGCCATCAGGTCATCTCCGCTCGCCATGTCTGACCAGGTACCTCCGGCCATGCACTACCAGACGCGGGCGGCGAAGCACGCTGCTTTCGTCGCGGCCGCGCTCAGGCCTCGACCGCGGCGCCCCTCCGGCCCACCTCCGGGTGCGCCCCGCTCCTTCGGAGCGACGCCTGGAACCGGGGCAGCTCGAGCCGCGCGAGGAGCGGGAGGAATTGCGGCTCGACGCCGTCTTCGCGGGCGACCTCGTCGAAGCGGCGCAGGCCGACGTCGCTGGTGCCGAGCACGTACGGCATGATCGCCGTGCGCCCCTCGTCGAACGCCGAGAGCAGCAGCGAGCCCTTCAGGTACGCGGCCGAGACGTCCGCGAACGCAGGGCGCACGCCGCGCAGGTAGCGGCTGAACGGCTCGGCGATCACGCGCTTGCCCGGCGCGTCGCGCCGCTACCTCGGGTTCCACGAGCGCGACAAGCGCGTCGTCGCGGCCCACACGCTCGCGCGGCACGGGTTCGCTCCTGGCGGCCGACGATCAGCCGCTCGAAGCGCGGCTGCGACGGGGCGCTGAGCGTGTCGCCGGTCAACGAGCGGAACCCCTCGGTCGCCGCCCAGACCTCGTAGCCGCCTAGCCAGGCGCATTGCCGTCGTCGCAGACGATCAGGAGCCGCTTGTCGGCGGGGGCCGCGGCGCACGGCAGGACGAACTCGACCTTGCTGGGCATGCCCTCCGGCCTAGCACGACGGCCAAGAAACGTAACTCCGATCAGAGTTACGCACCCCACCAGCGCGGTGCGGCTATGTTCGCCGCCATGCGCCTCCCGCTCCCGCTCGTCGCCGTGCTCGCCCTCCTCCCGCTCGTCGCCTGCGGAGGCTCGCAGCCGCGCGCCAACGAGGGCGGGTCGGCCGCCCCGGAGGCCGCGTCGGAAGCGACGGGCGCCGCGGCCGCG
>CAIXWQ010001180.1 GCA_903923175.1 uncultured delta proteobacterium
CGGCGGGGAGCGCGGCGGGCGCTCGGCGCGCGAGGCGGTGCGGGCCGCGTCGCGGGCGCTCGCGGAGCGGCTGGAGCTCTGAGAGGCCGCGCGCCGTCGGCTCGATGGCCCTCCGCCATCGCCTGCGGTACGCCGCCCTCCTTCGCGCTGCGCGCACGACGCTCGCGGCGCGCCCGACTTCGCCCCTTGGAGGCATCGCATGGCCGACCCCGTCTTCCCCCCGATCGACGTCCCCGGCGAGGGGCAGCTCTACGCCCGCTTCGTCACCAACCACGGCTCGCTCATCGTCGTGCTCTACGAGGACAAGGCGCCGAAGACGGTCGCGAACTTCGTCGGGCTCGCCAAGGGGACGATCGACTGGAAGGACCCGGTCACCGGCGCGAGCGGCAAGGGAACGCCCGCCTACGACGGCGTGCGCTTCCACCGCGTGATCCCCGACTTCATGGTGCAGGTCGGCGACCTTCGCTCGCGCCACCCGCTGTCGCCGGCGAACGTCTGGGGCACCGGCAAGCCGGGCTACGCGTTCGGTGACGAGTTCCACGATTCGCTCCGCCACGACGGGCCGGGCGTGCTCTCGATGGCGAACTCGGGGCCGGGGACCAACGGCTCGCAGTTCTTCATCACCGAGCGCGCGACGCCGCACCTCGATCGCAAGCACTCGGTGTTCGGCAAGGTCGTCGTGGGCGTCGACCTCGTGTCGAAGATCGCCCGGCTGCCGCGCGACGCGCGCGATCGGCCGAGCCAGGACGTGATCCTCGAGCGCGTGGAGCTCTTCCGCTCCGCGTCGGCGCCGACGGGCTGAGCGCCATGTGGGCCTCGCGCGCGACGCTGGTGCTCGCCGTGGCGTCGTCGGCTGCGCTCTTCGCGCCGCTGACGGCGTGCGGCGGCGGCGCGCCGGCTGCGCGCGCGCCGGCGGCCTCCTCGAGCTCGGCGAGGCCGTGGGGCGGATTTCGTGACGCGGAGCTCGCGCGCTACCACAGCCAGCGGCTCGGGGTGTCGTTCCCGCTCCCCGATCGCGCGGCGTGGGCCGTGTCCGATCGCGACGATCTGAACGGCGGCTGGCTGGTCGCGAAGCACGTCGCGTCGTCGACCACCGTGCGCGCGCGCCGCTGGGACGCCGGGCTTCGCGTGACGCGCCTCGACTGCGAGGCGCGCGCGCGAGAGATCGGCGAGCTCCCGACGGCCGCCGAGGTCGACCGGCGCTTCGAGACGCTCTCCGACGACACCGTCTCGCAGCCGCGCGGCTGGGACGCGCGGCACTGGGTGGCGACCGAGACGGCCCCCGACGGCCGGCTGGTGGGGCACGTGTACCTCTTCAGCGCGCGCAAGCGCTCCTGCCTCATCGTGCACGCCACGACGGAGGCCGCCTCCGAGCTCGCGTACACCGAGCTCGCCGATCGGCTGGAATTGCTGTCTTCGCGCGTGATCGGCGGCGTGATGGCGGAGGCCGAGGGCTCTCCGCTGACGCTGCCGGCGCCGCGGCTTCCCTGAGCGAGGTGGCTCTGGCGTGGGGGCGCGTGCGTTCGGGGTTGATCGGAAGGTGCGGGGCAGGTAGGGTTCGCGCCCCCACCAGAAACGGTGGGTCTCGGGGCGTAGCGCAGCCTGGTTAGCGCACCTGACTGGGGGTCAGGGGGTCGGAGGTTCGAATCCTCTCGCCCCGACAAATTCGACAGAATGAGTCGGGTAAAAAGGCCCTCTCCGCAGAAATGCGGGAGGGCCTTTCCCGTTGGTTACCCCAGCTTCGCGACGGCGGCGGCGAGGTCCCCACGCGTCGCGTGGAGGTAGCGCTGCGTGATCCCCAGGCTCCCGTGGCCGGCGAGCACCCGCACCGCCTCGACACTTGCGCCGCGCCGGAGCAGCTCCGAGCAGAAGAAGTGCCGAAGGGCATGGAACGAGCGCGGGGGAAGCCCGTGGCGCAGCTGGAGGGCCTTCAGCCGCGTCAGCACCGCCTGGCGCGTCGGCGACGTCCCTTTCTTGGTGAGCACGACACGCTGCTTGCCGAACTTGCCCTTGGTCGCCTCCGTGAGGAGCGCGACCAACCCGAAGTTCGCCACCGGGACGCCGCGCTCGTGGCCCGACTTCGGCGCCATCACGACGTTCTCGGAGAGGGCGTGCCGAACCGAGAGCTGCTGCTGCGCGAGGTCGACGTCGCGGACTTCGAGCCCGCGAACCTCTCCCATCCGCAGCCCGGCGTACGCCGCGAGGGCGATGGCCAGTTGCAGCCACCCCTTCGCGAACTTCAGCATGGCGGCGACTTCGTCCTCGCTCGGCGCGTCCGGCAGCTTCTTGCCGGGCTTCACCAACGCGGGAACGGAGGGCATAGCTTCGAGGGCTCCGACCTCCACAGCTGCGCGCAAGATCGTGCGCAGCAGGTTGATCGGGCCCTTGATCTGCACGCCCCGCCCTTCGAGGTCGGCCGCGAACGCACGGAAGTGCGCGGCGCCGATCTCGTCGAGCGGTCGCTTACCGAGCGCGCCGAGCAGGCCCTGACGAAGGAGAGCTTGGTAGCGGACCCGCGTTGCGGGCCGGTACTTCGGCAGGAACAGCTTCGTGAAGGACCCCTCGGCGAAAGCGGCGAGCGTCGCGCACTTCTCACGCGGCTTCAGCGTGCCGTGCGTGGCGACCATCAGCTTCATCCGCTCGGCCTCGGCGCGGGCGCCGGCGTGCGTTTGCACGCTGGCGTCGCGGCGATAGCGCTGGGGCTTGCCGTCTTTGTCTACGTATCGAAAGTCAATGACCAGGTGGGACTTGCCGTCCCTCGTAACCTTGCGAACCGACGATGCACTTCGGACACCCATGATGGACTCCATGGGCGGCCGCTCACGCGCGACATGAGGGAGCGTAGCGCAACACCACGTCACGCGTGAGCGGCCGCCCTTCGGCTCTCAGCTCGAAGGAAACCGGACGCGCCA
>CAIXWQ010001181.1 GCA_903923175.1 uncultured delta proteobacterium
CCGCCGCAGTCCTCGTCGCTCACGCAGGGGTCGCACCACGCGCCGGCGAGCTTGCAAGCCCCCGCGCGCGGCACGCAGGCGCCCGCCGTGCACTTCGCGTCGGCCTCGCAGTCCTTGTCCGTGTTGCAGGCCGGCGCGCACGCCTGCGCGCTGCCGATCGTGACGCACTTCTGCCCCTCGCGGCGCGAGCAGTCGAGGTCGGTCGCGCAGGGCGTGCACGGCGAGCGCTTCAGGCACGTGTGCCGCAGCAGGCACAGCGAGCCCTCGAAGAGCGTCTTGCCGCCGTCGGCGAAGTGCGCCGGATCGATGCACGCTTCCTTCGTGGTCCCGCAGAAGTTGTTGTTCCCCTTCTTCGGCGAGCTGCCGCAGATCTCGTGGGGATCGTGCGTGATGCCGCAGTAGTAGCCATCCACGCAATCGGCGTCGGCGTGGCAGTCGTCGTTGGTGCAGTAGGCGTCCGCGTCGCCGCTCCCGCTCGTGATGCAGCGGAGCCCGGCCCCGCACTCGTTGCCGACGGGGCACTTGAGGCCGATCCCGGGGGTCTTGCCGTTCGCCTGGCAGGTCGTGATCGCGACGCCGTCGTCGTCCTTCGCCGGCAGGCAGCTCTGCGAGCCGTCGTCGAGGCAGTCGAGGTGCGAGGTGCACGCGAGCGTGCACTGGTTGGCGACGCACACGTTGCCGGCGACGCACTTGTCGGCCGAGCACTTGGCGACGCACTGGCCGTTCTCGATCAGGCCGCCTTTGCACGGGTCGGCCGAGCCCGAGGAGCAGCCGCCGGACGCGAGCGCGGCGAGGAGGGAGGTCGAGAGCAGGAGGGCGGAGAGCGCAGCGCGCAGCGAGGGGACCACCTGGAATTCTTAGGGTGGGTCGGCTCGGTCCGTCGAGCGGAATCGGCAGCTGCCCGCGGGACCTTGTCGCGGGCCTCCGAATCGCACATTCTTTCGCCAATGCTCCGCGCCCACGCCCGCACCGCCGCCTCGCTCGCTCTCGCCCCGCTCGCCGCGGCTCTCGCGCTCTGTGCGCTCGCCGGCTGCAGCAGCCCGTCGGACGTGATCGCGCCCGAATTCGCCGAAGGGCAGGGGCAGGCGAAGGCCGGAACGACGGTCTACCCGACGGGGCCGTACGGCATCGGCGTCGGCTCGGTGATCGAGAACTACGAGTTCCGTGGCTTCCCGAACTCGATGGTCGCGCGCGACCCCAACGCGCTCGACACCATCCGCCTCGGCGACTTCTTCAACCCGCACGCCGACGCCACCGACTACGCGCCGGTCGACGCCGCGCACGACGATCGCCTCTACCCGCCGGGCTCGCCCTGGGGCGAGGGGACGCCCAAGCCGCGCGTCATCCTGATCGACGTCGCCTCGGTGTGGTGCGGGCCCTGCAACGACGAAGCGAAGACGCTCCTCCCGCCGAGGCACGCTTCGTACAAGCCGTGCGGCGGCGAGTTCCTGCTGCAGCTCGCCGACGGCCCGACCCCGGGCACCGCGGCGCTCCCGACGAACCTCGTCGCCTGGACCAAGAAGTACTCGGTCGACTTCCCCGCGGCGATCGACCCCTCGAGCAAGCTGAGCGCGCTGTTCGACTCCGACGCGTTCCCGTCGAACCTGATCGTCGACACGCGCACCATGACGGTCGTGAAGGCGCGCGCCGGCGAGCCCGACGCCGCGTTCTGGACGCTCTTCGAGTCGAAGCTGACGCCGGGCTGCCTCGCCGGGAAGTGAGCTCGTTCGACGCAGCGACGCTCCCGCTGCTCGCGGAGGCGCTCGCGCACCTCGACGTCGGCTTCGCGGCGCTGCCGCCCTTCGAGCCGACGTCGGCCCCTCCGAGCGCGGGCGACGAGGCGCGCCTGCGCGAGGCCTTGCTCGCCCTGGCCGAGCGCCTGCGCGACAACTTCCCCTACGCGCACCCGCTCTACGCGGGGCAGATGCTCAAGCCGCCGCACCCCGTCGCGCGCCTCGCGTACGCGCTCGCGATGTTCGTGAACCCCAACAACCACGCCCTCGACGGCGGGCGCGCGACCTCACGCCTCGAGCGCGAGGTCGTCGGCGAGCTCGCGGCGATGGTCGGCTTCGAGCCCCACCTCGGCCACCTGACGAGCGGCGGCACGATGGCGAACCTGGAGGCGCTGTGGATCGCGGGGCGCCTCGCCCCCGGGCGCGCGATCGTCGCATCGCGACAGGCGCACTACACGCATGCGCGCATCTCCTCGGTGCTCGGTCTTCCCTTCGACGCCGTCGACGCCGACGCGCGCGGGCGGCTCGATCTCGGCGCGCTCTCGGCGCGGCTGTCGCGCGGCGATGTCGGCTGCGTCGTCGCGACCCTCGGCACCACGGGCTTCGGCGCGATCGATCGGCTCCCCGAGATCCTCGCGCTCGCACGCCAGCACGGCGCGCGCGTGCACGTCGACGCGGCCTACGGCGGTTACTTCAAGCTGATCGACGAGCTCTCGGCCGACGCGCGCGCGGCCTTCGCCCGCGTGGGCGAGGCCGACTCGCTCGTGATCGATCCGCACAAGCACGGCCTGCAACCCTACGGTTGCGGGTGCGTGCTCTTCCGCGATCCGTCGGTCGGCCGCTTCTACCAG
The DNA here is from genome assembly GCA_903923175.1 of uncultured delta proteobacterium. Lineage (GTDB taxonomy): Bacteria > Myxococcota_A > Polyangia > Polyangiales > JADJMO01 > CAIXWQ01. The sequence goes on from CAIXWQ010001181.1 coordinate 2,585, forward strand.
CACGACTCGCCGTACACGTACTTCACCTCCGACGAGCTGCACCTCGGCGAGATCAGTCTCGAGTGCTCGCGGCCCGGCGCGGCGGCGGCGGCCCTCTGGGCGACGCATCGGCTGCTGCCACCGGTTCGGGGCGGCGAGTTCGCGGCGCGCCTCTCCGCCTCGCGGGCCGCCGCACTCGCGCTCGTGACGCACCTGCGGGCTTCGCCTGACTGGCTCGTGCCGCTCGCCCCCGAGCTCGACATCGTGGTGTGGGCTCCGCTGCCTGCGGGGCCGGCGCGCGCCAGCGAGATCTCCGCGCTGAGCCGTCGCGTGTTCGACGAGGCGGCGCGCCGTCAGCTCCACCTCGCCTTGATCACGCTCCCGACCGCGATGCTCGTCGCCGCCGACGCCGCGCCCGCCCTCGAAGCCGATGCGCCGACCACGATCTGCCTGCGCTCGTGCCTCATGAAGCCCGAGCACGCCGAGTGGCTCGAGCGCATCACGAGCTCGCTCGACGAGTCGCTCGCCGCCGCGCGCGCCTGAGCCGCGACGACGCGTGGATCGCCGCGAGGCCGGCGAGCGCCGACCACCGCGCGCCCGATGCGCCCGCGCGCGACGTCGCCCCGACCAGCGCGCAGCTGCACCCGCCGCCGCTCGCGGCCGCGCCGCTCGACGCCTCGCCGCCGTCACGCGCCCCCGCCTCGCCGCCGTCCGCGGGGCCCGCGTCGGGGAGCAGCGGCGACACCTCCGGCGGGACGCACTGGGAGTCTCCGGCGAACTGGGTGGGCTTGCACGCGAGCGCGGCGCCGCACGCGCTCCCCGCGTCGCCGCCGCACGCGAGCCCGCAGACCTCGCCGGTCGTCGTCGGCACGCACTCGGCGTCGTCGCCCACTCCGTCGCAGCGTTGGCGGAAGCCGGTGCCGTCGCTGCAGGGGCCTCCCAGCGTCCCCGGCTCGCCGAGGGTCTCGCACTGGTGGCCGACGCAGCGCGTGCCGGTCGGGCAGGCGGGGCCGCCGAGATCGCAGTCGACCGCGCTGGCGCCCGCGTCGGCCGGGTACAGCGCGCAGACGGCGGCGACGTCGTCGGCCTCGAGCGACCGCGCGGCGATTCCGGGGGGGAGCCCGGCGTTCATCGTCGCGGCCGCGACGCTGGTGTGCCCGATGCCGATCACGTGCCCGAGCTCGTGGGTCAGCACGCTGCGCAAGTCCCACGCGCCCGCCTTCGCGCCGATCGAGAACGCGTGGTCGCGCGCGTTCACGTGCACGTCCGCCTCCACGATGCGCCCGCCCTGCAGGTACAGCACCGTCTGCGCGAGCACGCCCTGCTCGAGCGCGGCGGGCCACTCGGCCGTGTGGACGATGACGTCGTTGCGGCCGTCGTTCGCGCCGTCGCCGACGAGCGCGCGCGTGCCCACCACGCGCAGGCGCACGCCCGAGCACGCGGGGAGCATCCAGGCGCGCGTCGAGACATCCATCGCGCCGAGCGTGTCGACCTCCGCGAGCCCGGGTGGCGGCGTCGTCGCGAGCCCGAGCGTCACCGGCATCGCGTCGCTCGGCCAGAGCTGCGCGGGGTCGACGTAGGGCGCCCAGCTCGCGCCGAAGCCGAGCGAGGCGCCCAGCACGATCACGAGCGGCGGCGGGAGCGGCACGCCGACAACGTAGCGCCAAACGCCTCGCGCGCGCCCGGCGCACACCCGCCGCGGGCCGACCGCGCGAGGCCGCTCAGGCTCGCGACGTCTTCTCGAGCCCTTCGACGGTGCGCAGCACGACGCGCCCGGCGCCGACGTCGACCGATTCGATGAAGGCGTCGACGATCGGGATCTCCAGGAAGCCCCCTTCGACGCCCACGACGAAGATGTCGACGCTCGGGTAGCTCGACAGCTCCTTCACGACGCCGACCTTCGCGCCGGTCGTGTCGACGACCTCGGCCCCCTCGACGTCGCACGCGTAGAACTCGCCCTCCTCGGCGGGCGGGAAGTCGCCGCGGCGCGCGCAGAGCAGCGCGCCGCGCGTGGCCTCCGCGTCCTCGCGCGAGGCGACCCCGTGCAGGCGGAGCAGGATGGCGTCGGTCGTCCGGCGCGCGCCGTCGATCGAGACCTCGTGCTCCTCGCCCGCGCGCTCGCCCTCGGGGAAGCGCACCAGCACCTCCTCGAGTTCGAGCAACATCGCGCTGTCGCGGTTGAACGGGTGGACCCGCAGCTCACCGCGGACACCATGCGGTCGCCCCACGGCAGCGAGCGGGATCCAGTCGTCGTCGGAGGGGCGGGGCATGGGGAGCTCGC
>CAIXWQ010001182.1 GCA_903923175.1 uncultured delta proteobacterium
CGCGGCCGCGCGCGCGGGCGAGGCGCGTGGCCGTCACGCTGCGGGGGCGCGCCTGCGGGCCGCCCCCCTCACCGCCGAGCGGCTGCGCGCGCACGCGGCCGAGCCGGCCCGGACGGACGCTTACGAACCGAACGCCCCCGGCCGTAGCCGTGGTGCAGACGATCATACGCAGCGTTGACGTGCACCGAACGCCCCGCGCTCCCCCCAGCTCGGCGGGCGCGCGGCCGTTCGCGCGAAGCAGGCGGCCCGCTTGGGCAAGCACGACGAGGGATCCCGGCGATGGGCGGCGAGCAAAGCGAACTCCACCTTCCCGCGCGCCACGCGAGCGCGCCGCCTGACCCGCCTGACGCGCCTGATCGCGCGCCGGAGCGAGCGATCGCCGAGCGCCTGCAGGAGGTCGCCGACTCGCTCTCGCCGCTGCGCGCCACCAGCCGCGTGCTCGGCGCGCAGCTCGGCTCCGTCGTCGACTTCACCGACGCCGCCGCGCACGAGCTCGTCAACCGGCTCAGCACCATCTCGCGCGAGATGCGCACCGTCGTCGACACCGTCACCAAGGCCTGGAAGGAGGACAGCGCCGCCTTCATGGCCGAGGTGCAGCGCTCCGCGCGCGAGCGCGAAGAGGCGCTGCGATCGCTCCGCGCGTTCATGACCAAGCGCGAGAAGGCCGTCGAGGCGGACGGCGCGCGCTGGACGACGCTGCTGCACGACGCCGACAGCATGCAGGCGAACGTCGACGGCATCCGCGACCTCGCGCTCACCGCCCGCATCCTGACGATCAACGCGCGCATCGAGGCCGCGCACGCCGGCGAGGACGGCAGGGCCTTCGACATCATCGCGAGCGAGATGCGCAAGCTCACCGAGGGGGTCGATCGGATCGCCCAGATCGTGGGGAGCCGGGTCGAGTCGATGGGCGCCCAGATCCGCGCCGACCACGTGGTCGAGGCCGAGCGCGCGATCGTCGCCGAGCGCGCGATGGTCGACGAGCTGGCCCACCGCCTCGATCAGCTCGGGGCCTTCGACGCCCTGCAGCGCAGCACCGCGAGCCTCCTCTCGAAGCTGGCGAGCAGCACCGAGAGCATCTCCACGCAGGTGGGCGAGGCGCTCGCGAGCGTGCAGTTCCAGGACATCTCCCGCCAGAAGATCGAGCAGGTCACCAAGACCCTCGCGAGCATCGACGAGCACCTCGGGCGCGTGGTCGATTTCGCCGGCTCGTCCTCGCCCGCCCTCGACGCCCAGCGCATCGACGCGAGCTCGCTCCTGTCGCAGTACGTGATGCAGAGCCAGCGCGACATCCACGCGCGCGTCGCCGGCGGCGCGGCCACGGACGAGACGCAGTCGGGCGACGCCGCCGACGAGGCGGGCCCCGCCATCGAGCTCTTCTAGGCGCGGGCGCTCCCCCGTCCCCTCACGCTCGGCGCTCGCAGCGCGCGTGGCGAGCCTCTGCCGTGCGCGCGTCCGATCGCCGCGCGCGCCGCGGGGCGTGACCGTCGGCCGCGACGCACCTCGGGCGCGTCACACCGACGCGCGCCGTCGCGACGAGCGAAGCGCGGCCATGAACGCCCTGCGCAGGCCATGCGCCCTTTGCGGAGCAGGGCGCGGGCGAGAAAAGCAGACGAATGTCCGATTAAGATTAACGCTGCCCTGACCGTCTCCATCCGCGAGCGCACAGCAACGCGATCTCGCGCCTGCCTCAGGAGACGTCCATGGCGACAGCGTCGGCGACCCGCACCAACCAGTACCTCACGTTCAAGCTGGGGCCGGAGGTCTACGCGATCGACGTCGGCAGCGCGCGCCAGATCGTCGAGTTCTCGCTCATCACCCAGATCCCCAAGACCCCGCCGTGGATCCGCGGCGTGATCAACCTCCGCGGCACGGTGGTGCCGGTCCTCGACCTCAAGCTCAAGTTCGAGCTCGGCGTCACCGAGCGCTCGGTGAACACCTGCGTGATCATCATCGAGGTCGCCTCCGAGGGCGACACGCTGGTGGTCGGCGTGCTGACCGACGGCGTGCAGGAGGTCTTCGAGCTCGAAGCGAGCCAGATCGAGCCGCCGCCGCGCTTCGGCATGCGCGTGTCGACCGAGTACCTGCGCGGCATGGGGCGGCGGGGCGATCAGCTCTTCATCATCCTCGACCCGCAGAAGATCTTCTCGGCGGGCGAGCTCGAGCGCGCCGCCGACGCGGCGCAGGTCGCCCCCACCGAGGCCGCGCCCGGCGAAGCCCCCCGCGCCTGAGGCGCCGCGCGCCCGATCGGACCCGCCGAGCCATGGCCTTCACCTACTTCTTCCGCGATCAGCACACCCTCGAGCACGTGGTCGAGCAGGTCACGCACGCGTTCTCGGGCTCGAGCCGGATCCGGGTCTGGGACGCCGGGTGCGCGATGGGGCCGGAGCCCTACTCGCTCGCGATGCTGTTCGCCGAGCGCATGGGGCAATTCGCCTTCCGCAATCTCCACTTCGACGCCACCGACGTCGACGGCTCGCAGCTCTTCGGGGAGATCATCGCCCGCGGCGTCTACGACGACGACGTGATCGGGCGGATCCCGCAGCCGATCCGCGACAAGTACTTCCGCAAGGCCGACGCCCCGGGCAAGTGGGAGATCCACGAGCGGCTCCGCGCGCGCGTGCGCTTCCACCGCCACGATCTCCTCTCGCTCGCGCCGGTCGGCGACGAGTACGCGCTCGTCGTCTGCAAGAACGTCCTGCTGCACTTCCAGCCCGCGGAGCGCGTCGACGTGCTCCGCATGTACCACCGCGTGCTGCTGCCCGGCGGGTTCCTCGCCATGGAGCAGACCCAGAAGCTCCCCGAGGAGCTGACTCCACTCTTCGAGCACGTCGTCGGCGACGCGCAGCTCTATCGGAAACGAGCCCGGCCCGACACGCCGAGCTGAGCCCCGGCGCGCGCCGCGCCGCCGCTCCCCCCTAAGCCCCCACGGATCTCGAATCGACGGCCGATCCGCCCTCGATTGCCAGTGAAGTACCGACGCGACCGTTCGCGAGGAGCAACTTCGATGAAATGGTTCTACGACCTCAAGGTCACCGCGAAGCTCATGCTGGGCTTCTTGCTGGTCGCCGTCATCACCGGCTTCGTCGGCTGGATGGGGAGCACGCGCCTCAAGCTGATCGCCGAGAACGGCGAGTCGCTCTACAAGAACCAGCTGATGCCGATTCGCGACCTCGGCTCGGCGAACGCCGGCCTGCTCGCCGCGCGCGGCGACGCCTGGCGCCTCGCGGTCGAGAAGGATCCCAACGAGCAGCGCAAGCTGCACGCGTCGATCGACGATCAGACCAAGCGCATCGTCGACTCCCTTCGCCTCTACGAAGGCACCGTGCTGAGCGACCAGGAGAAGGTCGATCTGCGCAGGTTCAAGGACGCGATGGACAAGTACCTGCCGCTGCGCGCGCGCGCGCTGGAGCTGCTCGACGCCGGCAAGGTCGACGAGGGCGTCCGGGCGCTCACCGACACCGCCGCGCCGCTCACCGAGGCCCGCAACGCGCTGAAGGACCTCATCGCCATCAACGTCAAGATCGCGGACGAGGTCCAGACGGGCAACCGCACCGTCGCGAGCGCGTCCACCAACACCCTCGTCGGCATGTCTCTCGGTGGCGCGCTCCTCGGCCTGCTGATGGGCTTCTTCATCGCCCGCACGGTGAGCACGCCGCTGAACCGGCTCACGGGCGTGGCCGCAAAGATGGCCCAGGGCGACGTCGACGTGAAGGTCGAGCAGACGACCAAGGACGAGATCGGCCAGCTCGAGGGGGCGTTCGCCGCCATGGTCGACAACACCCAGTTGATGGCGCGCACCGCGCAAGGGGTCGCGGCGGGCGACACCTCGCTGATCGTGACGCCGAAGTGCGAGGCCGACGTGCTCGCCAAGAGCATGGCGAGCGTCGTCGCGACGGTGAAGGCGCTCACCGGTGAGGTCGAGATGCTCGCGCACGCCGCGCAGGACGGGAAGCTCGACGCGCGCGGCAAGGCCGAGCAGTTCCAGGGCGGCTATCGCACGCTGGTGCAGGGCGTGAACGCCACGCTCGACGCCGTCATCGGGCCGCTCAACGTCTCCGCCGAGTACGTCGATCGCATCTCCAAGGGGGACATCCCCCCGAAGATCACCGACAAGTACAACGGCGACTTCAACGAGATCAAAAACAACCTCAACCAGGCGATCGACGCCATCAGCGCGCTCGTCGCCGACGCGAACATGCTGTCGAAGGCGGCGGTCGAGGGGAAGCTCGAGACGCGCGCCGACGCGACCAAGCACCAGGGCGACTTCCGCAAGGTCGTCGCGGGCGTGAACGAGACGCTCGACGCCGTGATCGGGCCGCTCAACGTCGCCGCCGGCTACGTCGATCGCATCTCCAAGGGGGACATCCCCCCGAAGATCACCGAGAAGTACAAGGGTGACTTCAACGAGCTGAAGAACAACCTGAACCAGGCGATCGACGCGGTGAACGCGCTCATCGTCGACGCGAACATGCTCTCCAAGGCGGCCGTCGAGGGCAAGCTCGCGACCCGCGCCGACGCGAGCAAGCACCAGGGCGACTTCCGCAAGATCGTCGCCGGCGTGAACGACACGCTCGACTCCGTGATCGGCCCGCTGCGGGTGGCCGCGACCTACGTCGACCGCATCTCCAAGGGGGACGTGCCGGCGAAGATCTCGGACAACTACAACGGCGATTTCAACGAGATCAAGAGCAACCTCAACCTGCTCATCGAGTCGATGAACTCGATCACCCAGGTCGCCAAGGACATCGGCGGCGGCAACCTCCTCGTCGAGATCCGCGAGCGCAGCGCGCAGGACGAGCTGATGCGCGCGCTCGCCGTCATGGTGCGCAAGCTCACCGAGGTGGTCGGACAGGTGAAGAGCGCGGCGACGGGCGTCGCCACCGGCTCCGGCGAGATGAGCGAGGGCGCGCAGAGCATGTCGCAGGGCGCGACCGAGCAGGCCGCGTCGGTCGAGGAGGTGTCCGCGTCGGTCGAGGAGATGACCTCGAGCATCCAGGAGAACGCGAACAACGCGCAGCAGACCGAGCGCATCGCGAAGAAGGCGGCCGAGGACGCGCGCGCCGGCGGCAAGGCGGTCGACGAGACCGTGATCGCGATGAGCCACATCGCCACCAAGATCCTCGTCATCGAGGAGATCGCCCGGCAGACCAACCTCCTCGCGCTCAACGCCGCGATCGAGGCGGCGCGCGCCGGCGAGCACGGTCGAGGCTTCGCGGTCGTCGCGAGCGAGGTGCGCAAGCTCGCCGAGCGCAGCCAGAGCGCGGCGGCCGAGACGAAGGAGCTCGCGGCGTCCAGCGTGGAGGTCGCGCAGCGCGCCGGCCAGATGCTCGGAGAGATCCTCCCCGGCATCAACAAGACGGCGGAGCTCGTGCAGGAGATCAGCGCGGCCAGCGGGCAGATGAGCACCGGGGCCGATCAGATCAACAAGGCCATCCAGCAGCTCGACGGCGTCATCCAGCAGAACGCCTCGGCCGCCGAGGAGATGGCGTCGACGACCGAGTCGCTGGCGTCGCAGGCCGATCAGCTCCTCGGCACGGTGTCGTTCTTCCGCGTGGGCGACGACGCGGGCGCGAGCGCGAGCGCGCCCGTCGCGCGCGCCGCGCCGGCTCGCAAGCCCGAGGCGCGCAAGCTCACGCGCGCCATCCCGGTGACCAAGCCCGCCGCGAAGGCGAAGGGCAACGGCCTCAACCTCGATCTCGGCGGGCCCGACAAGGCCGACGGCGACTTCGAGCGCTACTAGGCCAGTCGCGCCCCTCGCGCGGTCAAGGCGGGGGGCGCGCGCCACGGGACTCCGAATCCTTCGCTCCTTCGATGGGAAGACGGCCATGGACCAGATCGCACTGATGAAGATCTTCGTGTCCGAGAGCGAGGACCTGCTCGCCAACCTCGAGCAGGGGCTCATGTCGCTCGAGGCCGACACCGCGGACGACGAGGTCATCCACATGATCTTCCGCGTCGCGCACACCCTGAAGGGGAACGCGGGGATCACCGGCATCGACGCGATCGTGAGCTTCGCGCACGTGATGGAGGGGGTGCTCGATCGCGTGCGCTCGCACGCGCTGCCGGTCAGCCACGAGCTGATCACGCTCCTGCTGAACGCGGGCGACGTGCTCAAAGAGATGGTCTCCGCCGCCGCGGCAGGCGCCGTGGTGACGCTGACCGAAGAGCACCAGCTCGTGCTCGATCGGTTCGCGCCGTTCGCCGGAGACGGCGCCGCGAAGGCCGAAGCCGGCGCGGACGCGACCTCGCCGCGCGCGCCGAGCGGGCCGTCGGTCTTCGCCATCGACATGCGCTTTCGCGAGGACATCTTCGCCACCGGGCAGGACCCGGCGCTGCTGCTCCAGGAGCTCGGGGCGCTCGGCGAGGTGCTGCAGATCCAGACCGACGTCTCGCGGCTGCCGCCGCTCGACCAGGCGGAGGCGACGCGCTGCTACCTGAGCTGGCGGATGCTCCTGAGCACCAACGCCAGCCGCTCGGACCTCGAGGCGGTCTTCCTGTTCGTGATGGAGGACAACGAGATCCGCATCGAGGACGTGACCAAGTCGTTCGCCGGCCGCCGCGAGGCGCAGGCCGCGGACAAGAAGCTCGGCGAGCTGCTGGTCGAGCAGGGCGTCGTCCAGCAGGCCGACGTGCTCGAGGTCGTGAGCGCGCAGCGCAAGGTCGGCGAGCTGCTGATCGAGGCCGGCAAGGTCAAGCGCGACGAGCTCAACAAGGTCCTCGCCAAGCAGGAGGCGGCGCGGCGCGTGCGCCAGAACTCCTCGATCCGCGTCGACACCGACAAGCTCGACGGCCTGGTGAACCTCGTCGGCGAGCTGGTCATCTGCGTCGCGCAGGTCAACCAGAACGCGCGTGACGCCGCCGCCACCCACGAGGCGCGGATCGCGGCCGCCGAGGTGCTCGTGCAGATCAGCCGCGATCTGCAGGACCAGGCGATGTCGCTGCGGATGGTCCCGGTGCGCGAGACCTTCGACCGCTTCAAGCGCGCCGCCCGCGACGTGGCCGAGCAGCTCGGCAAGTTCGTGATCGTCGAGGCGACCGGCATCGAGACCGAGCTCGACAAGAACGTGATCGAGCAGCTCGCCGATCCGCTCAAGCACATGATCCGCAACTGCATCTCGCACGGCATCGAGTCGCCGGCGGAGCGCATCGCGGCGGGCAAGAGCGACACCGGCCGCGTGTTCCTGCGCGCGGCGCAGCGCGAGGGGCGCATCATCATCGAGGTGGCCGACGACGGGCGCGGCGTCGATCCCGAGCGCGTGCTCGCCAAGGCCCGCGAGCTCGGCCTGGTGCCGCCCGGCAAGACGCTCTCGGAGCGCGAGATCTACGAGCTGCTCTTCGCCCCGGGCTTCTCGACCGCCGCGCAGGTGAACGAGATCTCCGGGCGCGGCGTGGGGCTCGACGTAGTGAAGCGCAACGTGCAGGAGCTCCGCGGGACGGTCGAGATCGAGTCCGAGCTCGGCAAGGGGACGACCTTCCGCATCCGCCTCCCGCTCACCCTCGCGATCATCGACGGCATGACCGCCAAGGTCGGCCCCGAGACGGTCACCATCCCGCTGCTCGCCGTCATCGAGCTGATCGAGCCGGCCGCCGGCGTCATCAAGACGGTCGCGGGCAAGGGGGAGCTGGTCGACGTGCGCGGCGAGCTTCTGCCGATGGTGCGGCTGAGCGACGTCTTCGACTTCCCACGCGCCGACCCGAAGACGGTCGAGAGCAAGGTGGTCGTGGTCGAGAACCAAGGCCGCAAGTTCGGCGTGATGGTCGACCGCGTGCTCGGGATGGAACAGGCCGTGATCAAGCCGCTCGATCGGAGCTTCGCGCTCTTCTCGCGCCTCGACGGCCGCTACGAGCGCCCCGAGGGGATCGCGGGCGCGACCATCCTCGGCGACGGCAGCATCGGCCTCATCCTGGACGTGCACGGCATCGAGCGGATGGCGTTCGGCGGGGATCGAGACCCGCGAGACACGCGTGAGGCGCGCGCGGGACGAGACGCGCGGGACGGGCGCGTCGGCGCCGCCGCCTGAGGAGCACCCATGTTCAGCGTCGACTATGACGATCAAGGGACGATTCGACTCGTCGGAGACGCGACGGTCCGTGAGGCCGAGGCGCTCCGAGAGACGCTGCGCGTGGCGGTCGCCGAGAAGCGCCCCGCGTGGACGCTCGATCTCGCCGCGCTCGACAGCGTCGACACCTGCACCGCGCAGGTGCTCGTCGCGTTCAAGCGCACCGTGCCGAGCTTCCGCGCGCACTCGTGCACCAAAGGGGTCCGCGATTTCCTGGCGATGACGGGCCTCGCCGAGCACCTGCTCTGAGCGCGGGCGCGCACCCCTGGCCCGCGAGCGACACCCCCTGCGGAGCCCGATGAACCGCGTCTTCGACTCCCAGTTCCAGCGAGACCGGCTGATCCTCAGTCCGGGCGAGCACGCGGTGTCCGAGGAGGACGTCGTGCTCTACACCGTGCTCGGCTCCTGCGTCGCGGTCTGCTTGCGCGACTCGATCCGGGGGATCTCCGGGATGAACCACTTCATGTTGCCGATGCCGCTCCCGAGCTCGAAGTTCTTCTCGTCGGACGCGGGGCGCTTCGGCCTGCAGGCGATGGAGCTCGTGATCAACGGCATGCTCAAGCGCGGCGCCACGCGCCCACGGCTGCGCGCGAAGGTGTTCGGCGGCGGCCACGTGCTCTCGACCGGCTCGCGCGCCGACAAGGTCCCGAGCTCGAACTGCGCGTTCGCGCTCGAGTACCTCGCCGCCGAGGGGATCCCGGTCCTCGCGCAGGACCTCGGCGGCCTTCGCGCGCGCAAGGTCTCGTTCCTCGCGCGCACCTTCGAGGTGCTCGTGCACAAGCTGGGGGCGCACCACCCTCCCGAGGTGATCGCCGAGGAGCGGGCCTATCGCACCTCGCTCGGCGCCGAGACGCGCCGCGAGCATCGCGTGAGCCAGTTCCTCTTCGACGAGCCCGCGCCGGCCGTCGCGGCGCCTGTGTCCGACCGGAGCCCGCGGTCATGAGCGCCGAGGCCACGTCATCGGTCGCGCTCGGGGCGCTCGGGCCCTCCGTCCCGGCCATGTCGGACGCCGACTTCCTCCGGCTCGGGGAGCTGATCAAGTCGACCCTCGGCATCCGCATGCCGCTCGAGAAGAAGACCATGATCCAGTCGCGCCTACTGCGACGGCTCAAGGCGCTCGGGCTCGACACGTACCGCGCCTACTGCGACCACCTGCTCATGGGCGCGGGGGCCACGACCGAGCTGACGACCTTCCTCGACCTGGTGACGACGAACAAGACCTCCTTCTTCCGCGAGCCCGAGCACTTCCGCTTCCTTCGAGAGCAGGCGCTCCCGGAGCTCTCGGCGCGCGTCGGCGCGCGGCCGCTCAGCGTGTGGAGCGCGCCGTGCTCGACCGGCGAGGAGCCCTACACGCTCGCCATGGTGCTCGCCGAGCACGCGGAGGCGACGCGGACGGCGGCGCGGGAGTTCACCGTGCTCGGCACGGACATCTCGACCCGCGTGCTCGAGCGGGCGTCCAAAGGGATCTTCACCGAGGCCCAGGTGGAGCCGGTGCCGATGGAGCTGCGGCGCAAGTACCTGCTGCGCGGCAAGGACGCCTCGGCCGGGCTGGTGCGCGTCGCGCCCGAGCTACGGGCGCGCGTGCGCTTCGGCCGGCTCAACCTGATGAACGCGCGCTACCCCGTCGACGAGCCGATGGACGTGATCCTCTGCCGCAACGTGCTCATCTACTTCGACAAGCCGACCCAGGAGGCGGTGGTGAACAAGCTGTGCGAGCACCTCGCGCCCGGCGGCTTCCTCTGCGTCGGGATGGCCGAGACGTTGCACGGAATGCGAGTCCCGCTGAAGCTCGTGGGCAAGTCGGTCTACCGCAATGACTGAGCGGCGCGCGTCGTCCGAAGCTCGCGCGGCGCGCGCGTCACGCGAATCGCGGGCCTGGAGGTGAGTCGTGGCGCCCCATCGGACCAAGGTGTTCATCGTCGACGACTCGGCCCTCGCGCGCAAAGTGCTCAGCGAGGTGCTGGGGACCGACCCCGAGATCGAGGTCGTCGGCACCGCCAACGATCCGTTCATGGCCGCCGAGAAGCTGCGCCACGTGGTGCCCGACGTCCTGGTGCTCGACATCGAGATGCCGCGCATGGACGGCATCACGTTCCTGCGCAAGCTCATGGCGCAGCACCCCATCCCCACCGTGATCTGCTCGTCGCTCGCCGAGTCGGGCTCGGCGACGGCCCTCGCCGCGCTGGAGGCGGGCGCGGTCGAGATCATCCTGAAGCCCGAGGTCGGCAAGAGCGAGTTCTTCAACGAGATGCGCGATCGCATCTGCGACACGGTCAAGGCGGCCGCCTCGGCGCGGGTGCGCAAGCGCGTGCCCAAGCCCCTCGCGACGCCGAAGCTATCGGCCGACGCAGTGCTGAAGGTGCCGGCGGTCTCGCCGATGATCCGCACCACCGAGAAGGTCATCGTCGTGGGGGCCTCGACCGGCGGGACCGAGGCGCTGCGCGTGCTGCTGGAGGCGCTCCCGCTCGACTGCCCGGGCATGGTGATCGTGCAGCACATGCCCGAGGGCTTCACCGCGACCTTCGCCAAGCGGCTCGACGAGCTGTGTCGCATCGCGGTGCGCGAGGCCGGCGACGGCGACGTGGTGCTGCGCGGGCAGGCGCTGGTCGCGCCCGGAAATCGACACACGATGCTGCGGCGCAGCGGCGCGAAGTACTACGTCGAGGTCACCTCGGGGCCGCTCGTGAATCGGCACCGACCCGCGGTGGACGTGCTCTTCCGCTCCGCCGCCCAGTGCGCGGGTCGCAACGCGGTCGGGATCATCCTGACGGGCATGGGCGACGACGGCGCGCGCGGCATGAAGGAGCTCAAGGACGCCGGCGCGGCCACGCTCGCGCAGGACGAGGCCACCTCCGTCGTGTACGGGATGCCGGCCGAGGCGGTGAAGCACGGCGGCGTGGACCAGAGCTTGCCACTCGAGGCGATCGGGCCGGCCGCTCTGCGCCTTTGCGGCTGACGGCTGAGTGATAGAGTTCGACGGCGGGAGCGGCGGGGCGTCGCGGGTGATTGGCAGTGAACGTCGAGGAGAGAGGCACGCACCATGGCAAAGACGATCGCGCTGGTAGACGACTCCAAGACGCTCCTCGCCTCGGTCGGAGCCATCCTGTCCGGCGCCGGCTTCGTCACGCGGACGTACGAGGACCCGACGCGCGCGCTGGCGGAGCTCCCGACGTTCGCCGCAGATCTCGTGATCACCGACCTCAACATGCCGAACATGGACGGCATCCAGCTGATCCGCGAGCTGCGCAAGCTGCCCGCCTACAAGTTCACCCCGGTGCTGCTGCTCACCACCGAGTCGCAGGCCGAGAAGCGCGCCGAGGCGAAGGCGGCGGGGGCCACGGGCTGGCTCGTGAAGCCGGTGAAGTCGCAGGATCTGATCGCGGTGATCAAGAAAGTCGTGCCGGGGGCGTGAGCGCGCACGAGTGAGAGCGCGCGGCCGGCGTCGCTCGACGCGTCACTCCCCGCGCAGCGCCGTCGTCAGCCGGTGCTCGGTCGCGACCATCTCGGCGAGGGCGGCCTTCGAGTCCTTCGACGCCGAGGTGATGAGGCCCACCGCGGCCTCGATGTTCTTGAGCGTCCCCTGCATCGACTGCACGACCACCTCGAACGCTCGGCCGCTCTCGCCAGCGCGCACCGCCTCGATGCGGGCGTTCATGGTCAACATCTTCATGGCGCCGACCACGTTCTCCATCTCGAGCACCGAGCGCCGGATGTGCTCCTCCGAGGCCTGCATGCGCGTGGCGATCGCGGCGAGCTCGACCGACATGCGATCGACGATCTCGTCGCGCTGACGCTGCTGGACGTCGATGAAGTCGCTCATGATCTTGGCGGCGCGCGCCGACATGACGTGCTGGTGCGGCTTCAGGTGCGAGAGCACCAGCTGCTTCACGGTCTCGTTGCCGGTGACCTCGATGATCGTGTCGACGTCGCGGAGATCCTTCAGCACGTCGAGGTCGCGGAAGGTCGGGTAGCCGAGCTGGCGCGCGATCACGAGGCCGGGCGCTGCGTCGTTGCGATCGATGACCGCCCGCACGCGGATGTACGAGACCTGGCGAAAGTACTGGAGGAGCAGCAACGACGCCTGTCCCCCGCCGACGACCGCGACTCCCATCACGTCCATGGTGGTCTCTCACGGTACGCGAGCCCGGCGCGGCTCCAAGGGGAACCGTCCGCGAGCTTGCGCCAGGCGGTCCGGGGACTGCTCCGGTCGCCGGTTCGAACGCCCCGGGTCCGCTACTGAGCGGCACAAAAAGCGAGGCGGGGAGAGCGCCTCTCGGCCACCCTCCCCGCTTCACTTGCTACGGACTATCCGATCACGCGGCTTCGAACAGCCCCGCCGCGCCCATGCCGCCGCCGATGCACATGCTCACGATTCCGTACTTCGCCTTGCGGCGACGGAGCTCGTAGAGGATCGTCGCGGTGAGCTTCGCGCCGGTGCACCCGAGCGGGTGGCCGAGGGCGATCGCGCCGCCGTTCACGTTGAGGCGGTCCATCGGGAGCCCGAGCTCGCGCTGCACGTACACGCACTGGCTCGCGAACGCCTCGTTGACCTCGAAGAGGTCGATGTCGGAGATCTTCAAGCCCGTCTTCGCGAGCAGCTTGCGGATCGCCGGCACGGGGCCGATGCCCATGATCGACGGATCCACGCCCGCCGTGACGAACGCGCGGAAGTAGCCGAGCGGCTTCACGCCGAGCGCATCGGCCTTGGCCTTCGACATCACGAGCGCCGCCGCCGCGCCGTCGGAGAGCGGCGAGGCGTTGCCCGGCGTGACCGAGCCCTTGGCGGCGAACGAGGGCTTGAGCCCCGCGAGCCCTTCGAGCGTGGTCTCGGGGCGCGGCAGGTCGTCGCGGCGGTAGTCGAATTCGACCTTCTTGCCGTCGACGTACTTCACGGCCTTCACCGTGACGATCTCGTCCTCGAACTTCTTGCTCTCCATCGCCGCGCCGGCCTTCTGCTGGCTCCAGAGCGCGAACTTGTCCTGCTCCTCGCGGGACACGGTGAACTTCTTCGCGACGTTCTCGGCCGTGATGCCCATCGGCGTGTACGCGGCCGGGCACGACTCCATGCCCCAGGCCGAGGCGGAGAACTTCCCGCCGCCCATCGGCACCGACGACATCGACTCGACGCCGCCGGCGATGACCACGTCGTCGCTCCCGATGGCGATGGCGCCCGCGGCGAGCGCGATCGCCTGCAGGCCGCTCGAGCAGAAGCGGTTGATGGTCATCGCGCTCGACTCCTCGGGGAGCCCGCCGAGCAGTCCGGCGATGCGCGCGACGTTGAGCCCCTGCTCACCCTCGGGCATCGCGCAGCCGAGGATGACGTCCGAGACCTCGCTCGGCTTGACGTTGGGGACGCGGGCCATGAGCCCGCGAATCACCTCGCCCGCGAGGTCGTCGGGGCGCTTGTACGCGAGCGAGCCCTTGATGGCGCGCCCGACGGCGGAACGGACCGCCTCCGCAATGACGATGTCTTTCACCATGGCGATTGCCTCCGTCCGTTCCTAGTTACGCAGCGGCTTGTTGTTCATGAGCATGTACTGCATGCGCTCCTGGCTCTTCGGCTCGCCGCAGAGGCTCAGGAAGGCTTCGCACTCGAGGTCGAGGAGCTCCTCCTCGGTGACCTCGTGGGTGTGGCCGGACACGCCGCCGCACAGCACGGTCGCGACCTTGCGCGCGATCTTCGCGTCGTGCTCGGAGGCGTAGCCCCCGGCGACGAGCACGTCGACCCCGAGCCCGAGCGTCGCGATGCCGCTCTCGCCCGGCAGCACGAAGCCGCGCGGCGTGGGCGGGTGGTAGCCGGCCTCGGCGAGGCCGATCGCGCGCTGCTTCGCCTCGTACAGCTGGCGGGCGCGGTCGTAGCTGATGCCGTCGTGGTTGCGGAAGTAGCCGAAGGCCTTGGCCTCGCCGGCGCTCGTCGCGACCTTCGCCATCGCGATGTTCTTGAAGATCTGCGTGACGACGTCGAGGTTGTTGACCATCTGCCCTTCGGGCACGTTCTCGAGCGCACGCCAGAGCAGGTTCTTGTTGCCGCCGCCGCCGGGGAGCAGCCCGACGCCGACCTCGACGAGGCCGCAGTACGTCTCTGCCGCCGCCTGCACGCCGGTGGACGCGAGGCAGAGCTCGAGGCCGCCGCCGAACGTGAACGAGTACGGCGCCGCGATCGTCGGCACGCTCGCGTAGGTCATCTTCTGCACCGCCTGGTGCAGCCGCTTGACCATCGTGCGCAGCCCCTCCCACTCGCCGGCCATCGCCGCCGCGACGACCGCGAACAGGTTCGCGCCGACGCAGAAGTGCTCGCCCTCGTTGAAGAGGACCATGCCGCGGAAGTTGGTCTCCGCCTCGTCGACCGCGTCGTTGAGCAGGTTGATGACGTCGGCGTCGATCGAGTTCATCTTCGTCTTGAAGTTGACCCCGAGGATGCCGTCACCGAGGTCCCACGCCTCCGCGCTCGGGTTGACGAGCACGGGCTTGTCGCCCTTGCGCGCCTTGGCGAGCGGGATCTCGCGCGCGTCGGTCTTGCGGACGACGTACTCGTTCTTCAGCAGGTTCCAGACCGCCCCGTCGGCCCGGTAGAAGCTCTTCGCGCCGGCCGCGAGCATCTCGTCGATCGACGCGGGGAGCGCGATCCCGTCCTTCTTCATCCGCTCCGTCGTCTCGACGAAGCCGAGCGCGTCCCAGACCTCGAACGGCCCGAGCTCCCAGTTGTAGCCCCACTTCATGGCCTCATCGACGGCGAACACGTCGTCGGCGATCTCGCCCATGCGGCGCGCCGAGTACGCGAGCGAGCGCGAGAGGACCTTCCACGCGAACGAGCCCGCCTTGCCGGTGTCGGCGGCGAGCTTCTTCACGCGCTCCTTCGGATCCTCGATCTTCGAGATCGACTTGCACGTCTTGAGGATCGCTTCGTCGCCGCCCTTGGGGCGATACGCGAGCTGGACCGGGTCGAACGTCTCGTTCGTCCCCTTGGCGCGGTCCTTCCGGTAGAAGCCGCCCTTGGTCTTGTCGCCGAGGAGCTTCTGCTTGGTCATCTCGAGCAGGAACGCGGGGACCTTGAAGGTCTCGCGCTCCTCGTCGCCGACCAGCGCCTCGTAGCAGTTGTTGGCGACGTGGACGAACGTGTCGAGGCCGACCATGTCCGCCGTGCGGAACGACGCGCTCTTCGGGTGCGCCATCGGCGCGCCGGTGATCGAGTCGACGTCCTCGGGGCTGAGCCCCTCGGAGATCATCAGGTGGATGGTCGACATCATCGCCTGCACGCCGATGCGGTTGCCGACGAAGTTGGGCGTGTCCTTGCCCATCACGATGCCCTTGCCGAGCGAGTCGACGCCGAAGTGGCGCACGCGCTCGAGCACGGCGGGATCGGTCTCCGGCCCGACCACGAGCTCGAGGAGCTTCATGTAGCGGACGGGGTTGAAGAAGTGCATCACGAGGAAGTGCTTGCGGAAGTTCTCCGAGCGCCCCTGCATCATGTCGACGATGCGCAGGCCGGAGGTGTTCGACGCGACCACCGCGTCGGGCTTCAGCGTCGCCTCGAGGCGCGTGAACAGCGCCTGCTTGATGTCGAGTCGCTCGAGCACGGCCTCGACGACGAGGTCGCAGTCGGCGAGCTTGGCGAAGTCGTCCTCGGTGTTGCCGATGGTGACCAGGCGCGCGTTGCTCTTGTGGAAGAACGCCGCCGGGCGCCCCTTGATCGCTTTGTCGAGGCCGCCCTGCGCGAAGCGGTTGCGCGCGGCGCGGTCGCCCTTCTCGGCGTCCGTCAGGTTGGGGGGGACGATGTCGAGGAGGAGACACGGGACACCGGCGTTCGCGAGGTGGGCGGCGATGCCGCTCCCCATGACGCCTGCACCGATGACGCCGACACGGCGAATGGGCTTAGCCATGTGATCGGGTACCTTTCCGAGAGGTCGAAGCGAGGTCGAGCCTGGATCGATCTGGAACGAGCGCGTGAGGCGCGTCACGAGCGCGCAGTGCGCGAACGCGAGCACGACGTGGGCACGATGGGTCGGGATGACGCGGGGCGGCAAGGGGTCCCGATACCGTCCCGAAATCAGCGGAAATTTCCCTGCGATTTCAAACCGGGGCGGGGTAAGAATGAATGGCGGCTCAGTTTTGGGAGCCCCTCGGGCTACCCTCCTGCCCATGGATGCTCCCGTCTGCCTCATCACCGGCGCGTCGAGCGGAATCGGCGAGGCGCTCGCCCTCGAGCACGCCCGACGCGGCCACCACGTCGTGGTGCTCGGCCGACGCCTCGACAAGCTCGAGGCGCTCGCCGCCAAGCTCTCGGCCCTCGGTCACGGTCCCGGTAAGAAGGATAAGAAGGAAGCGCTCGCGCTCGCGTGCGACGTCTCGGTCGACGGCCAGATCGAAGAGGCCGTGCGGGCGACGCTCGCGCGCTTCGGGCGGCTCGATCTCGCCATCGCCAACGCGGGCATCTCGATCGACGGCGCGTTCGAGCAGACGACGCTCGCGGCGCAGCGCCAGGTGATGGAGACGAACTACTTCGGCATCCTGCGCACGGCGTACGCATGCTTCGAGCCGCTGCGCGCGAGCAAGGGGGGCTTCGCCGCGGTCGGCAGCGTGAGCGGCTTCGTCTGCGTCCCGGGCTTCACGGCCTACACCGCGAGCAAGTTCGCCGTGCGCGGCTTCCTCGGCACGCTCGAGGTCGAGTGGGCCCGCCACGGCATCGCGGTCACGCACATCGCGCCCGGCTTCGTCGAGAGCGAGATCCGCACCAAGCGCCCCGACGGCCGCGCCACGCGCGATCCCATCCCGCCCTGGGTGGTGATGAAGGCGCCGGTCGCCGCGCGCGACATCGCCGACGCGCTCGCCGCGCGCCGCCCCGAGATCGTGGTGACGGCGCACGGCAAGGTCATCGTGCAGGTCGCGCGACACGCGCCGCGCACGCTCGCGCGGCTGCTGCACGCCGCGCGCTCGAAGGTGCCGGGGTTCGGCCGGCAGCGCTGAGCGCGGCGCGCCGCGACTAGCGCTTCGTCGGCCCGAGCACGGCGAACACCGCGCCTTGCGCGTCGCGCAGGCGTGCGAAGCGGCCGATGCCGGGGAGCTCGATCGGCGGCGCGGTCGGCTGCCCGCCGAGCTCGATCGTCTTGGCCACGCTCGCGTCGCAGTCGGCGACCGCGAAGTAGACGAGCCAGAACGACGGCACCCGCGTGGGGATCTGCGCAGGCATGGTGACGATGCCGCCGACGCTCCGGCCGCCGAGCTTGAGCTCGGTGTAGGGCCTCGGCCCGCCGGCGTCGGAGCGCGCGGTCCAGCCGAACAGCGCGCAGTGGAACGCCTCGGCCTTCTCCTCGTCGCGCGTGTTCAGCTCGTGCCAGCAGACCGCGCCCGGCTCGTCGCGCTGCGCCGCGCCGACGTGCTGCTTCGCCTCCCACGCGCAGAGCCCCGCGCCACTCGGATCGTCGAAGGCGCACATGCGCCCCGCCTCCATGACGTCGAACGCCGACGCGATGCGCAGGCCGCCGAGCTCCGAGACCTTCGAGTCGATCGCGTCGGCGCTCGCGACCGCGACGTAGCTCTCCCAGTGCGACGGGACGTTCAGCGCTCGGCGCGCCGCGTCGAGCGGCACGATCGCCGCCACGTGCCCCCGGCGCGTGGGCGAGAGCTTGGCCATCGAGTAGTGCGCGCCGTCGCCGAGCGGCAGGTCGTCGAAGCTCCAGCCGAAGAGCGCGCCGTAGAACGCCTTGGCGGCTACGGGGTCGGTGGACTGCAGATCGTTCCAGCAGAACTGCCCCGGCTCGTAGCGATCGATCTCGCTCATCTCGGCGACGCTACCACGCGCGCTCGGTGAATCGCGGCAACGCGGGGCTGCGCGGCGTCGTACGCTTGGCGCGTGGACGCGCCGGGCACGTTACTCACGGAGCGCACGCTGCTCACGGTAAAGGGGCTCGAGATCGCGCTGCCGAGCGGCGCGCCGATCCTCGCGCCGTGCGACGTGGAGCTCGCGCCCGGCCAGGTGGTCGTGCTGCTCGGCCCGTCGGGCGCCGGCAAGACGACGATCGCGCGCGCGCTGCTCTTCCCCGACGAGCTGCGCTCGCGCGGCTACCGGCTCGACTGGACCGAGCGCGCGCTGCGCGGCGAGGCGGCGATCGTCCCGCAGCGCGGCGCGCTCCTCGACCACCTCGACGTCGCCGGCAACATCGAGGTCGCGCAGTCGGCCGGCGGGCGCGCCCGCGACGCCGCGACGTGGCTGCGCGCGGTCGATCTCGATCCGGCGCTGGGCGAGCGCGGGCGCTCGGTCTCGGCGCTGAGCGGCGGGCAGGCGCAGCGGGTCGCGGTGGCGCGAACGCTCGCCGCGGGGCGCACGCTGGTGGTGCTCGACGAGCCCTCGGTCGGGCTCGATCCTTCGGCGGTGCGCACGCTCGCGCAGCTGCTGGTGGCGCAGGCGCGCGAGCACGGCGCCGCGCTGCTGGTCATCACGCACGATCTCGCGCTCGCCGCCGGCGCCGGCGACGTCGTGCTGTACCTCGACCCGGCCGCGCGCACGCTCGCGCCGCTGCTCGCCGACTGGCCGGGCCCGGCGGAGCTGCTCGAGGACGACGAGGCGCGGCGCGCGCGCGTCGACGTGCTCGAGATCGCGCTCGAGAAGCGGCTCCTGGCGACGCCGCTCGCGCGCCTCGGCAAGGCGACGCGCTCCTCCGCGCCTCGCCTCGGCTCGCTCTCGGCGTTGCGCGTCCTCGGCGCGGCGCTGGTGCGCGCGTTCGATCCGAAGCTCTTCCGCGAGTCGGCGGTGGTCATGCTGCGCGCGCTGCGGCAGAGCGTGCTGCTCCCGCTGCCGTTCTACGTGGTGGTCGGCGGGCTGCTCGGGATCACCATCCCCTACGTCATCGCGAACATCTCGCAGGACCTGAAGGCCGCGACCATCCTGCGCATGATCGGCGGCACGTACATCGTGTCGCTGGTGCCGCCGCTCTCCGCCATCCTCTTCGTCGCCACCAGCGGCAACGCCGTGAACGCGTGGCTCGGGAGCCTGCGCCTCGGCGGCCAGGTCACCGCGCTCGAGGGGCTCGGGATCGCGCCGAGCCGCTACCTCTGGTCGCCGGCCTGGCTCGCGCTCGTCGCGTCGTACCTGCTCTCGGCCGCGGCGTTCTTCGCGGCGATGACCGGCGGCGGCTACCTCCTCTTCCGCTTCTACGAAGTCCCCGAGGCGCTGCGCGTGATCACCTCGGACGTGCTCGACGCCCCGCCCGGCCGCGAGCGCTACCTCGTGCGCGCCGCCTGGCTCGTCGCGATCTACGCGGTCGCCATCGCGTCGATCGTCGTGTCGCGCGGCGGCGCGCCCAAGGAGCGCGGCGACGACGTGACCGCGGCGATGACCTCGGCGGTCATGCGCACGACGCTCTTCGTGGTCGTGATGGAGCTCGGGTCGATCGCGCTGCTGTTCGCGGCGACGAAGGGGGCGCGGTGATGGGCGCGTCC
>CAIXWQ010001183.1 GCA_903923175.1 uncultured delta proteobacterium
CTCGAGCGTCGCGCCGTCGACGTCGGACGCGCGCGCGAGCGGCGTCTCTGCGCGCCGCGCGGGGTGGCGCGTGTAGTAGGCCGCGTGCGCCTCGAAGCTCGCCGGCTCGCGCTCGGCGACGGTCGCGGCCGCCAGCGGCTCGCGCGCGAGCAGCGCGCGCACGTAGCAGCGCCCCTGGATGGCCTCGAGGAGCGCCTTCTCGAGGCTCGCGCGGAGCGTCTCTCGGCACGCGCTCCCGATCGAGAAGCAGCCCCCCTCGAGGTCCTCGCCTTCGAGCGTGACGAGCGAGATCGTGTCGCTGAAGGGTGAGCGCACGCGAAAGAACCGGTAGCGCAGGTTCGCCCGACGCACCCTTCGCGCGAACGTCGCGCCGAGCGCCTCGAAGACGCGCGCGTCGTCGAGGCGCTCGAGCGGATAGCTCCCCGCCCACGCGCTCGCGACGGCGTCGCGTTCGACCTGCTCCTGCAGCCCGCGCAGCGCCGCGTCGTCGGCCGTCGCGCCCGCGGCGAGCCCGGTCGAGACCCCCGCGCAGAGGCGCCGGGCGAAGGGGACGTCGAGGTAGACGAGCTCCGCCGGGACCCAGCGCGCGTCGCCGTCTCGCGCGACGCGGCAGCGCGTCCAGAGCGTCTCGGTCGCGTCGTCGAAGGGGGCGAACGGGAAGCCCTCCGCGGCGTGCTGGTCGCGCGAGAAGAGCCACCAGTCGCGAGGCGCGATCGCGGCCTCGCCGAGCCGGGCGGCGGTGGCGCGCACGAGCGCGTCGCCGCGCGCCGGCTCGGCCGCGAGCCGCTCCAGGGCCTCGCCGATGCATGCCTGCCGCGCGGCGCGCTCGCTCGTGGACGCGGCGCCGACGTGCAGGGGCTCGCGACGCTGGCCGGCGGGGACGACGGCGCCCGCGTAGACGACGACGTCGGGATCGTGCGGCCGCCTCGGCACCGGCCCGAGCGCCGTGAGCAGCCCCGTGTACCGGCTCTCGAGGAGCCCGCTCATGACCCCGAGAGGCGACGACGGATCCGTCGGAGCGGTGAACGCAGCTCGACGAAGAGGAACTCGCGGGTGAGGAACCCCGGCGTGCGGCCGGCGTCGAGATCGAGCTGGTAGGCGAGGAGCGTGCGCCCGCCCTCGGCCGGTTCGACGCGCCAGTGGCCGCGGCTCACCCCTTCGGGCGAGGTCTCGTCCCAGCGGTTCACGTGGAGCGTCCCCTGATCCTCGTGCGTGATCCGGAGATCGACCGGCCAGCTCGCCACGCGGGTGCGCACGCGACCGACGAAGTGCACGCGACCGTCCGGCTCGCGGTCGGCGCGGTCGACCTCCATGTGCCAGCCGCGCCCGCCGAAGAGCTGCGGATAGTCGCGGTAGTCGCGGATCATCGCGGTCACGCGCTCCGGCGGCGCGTCGAGCACCACCGCGCAGCGCACCGGCTTGCGCCCGCCCTCGGCGAGGATCTGGCAGACGATCCCGTCGTCGGGCGTCTTCGGGTTCTTGAGCTCGCGGTCCACGATCGACGTCCGCACCGCGAACGCGAGCGACGCGACGGCGAAGATGCCGCCTGCCCACAGCCAGGGGCGTCCGCGCGCGGGCTTGCTCGCGGGCTTGGCCGCTGCGCCCGCTCCGCTCGCTTCCGTCGAAGGGCCTTCGGGCTCGTGCTGCGTGGTCATTTCATCCCCGCGTAGACGCAGAAGGCCACGACCGGGAGGATCCCGACGGCGAAGCCCCACAGGATCAGCTTGCCGATCGTGCGCGTCCCGGCATCTCGCGCGGGCGCCGACGGGGCGGTCGCGGCCGCCACGACCAGCGCCACCACGCCGCCGATCAGCTGGTAGATCGGCATCGCGACCAGCGCGACGAGGAGCGCCGCGAGCCCGAGATCGGTGAACGACAGCAGCGAGGTGATCCCGCCGGTGACCCCTGCGACCGAGATCCAGTAGAGCGTGCCCGCGCGTCGGACCGCGGGCAGCAGCAGCGGGTCGTACTGCACGCGCCGGGTTTCCGCGTTGGTCGAGATGGCCGCGGCCGCGAGCGCGCCGACGGAGTGGAGGCAGCAGCAGCAGCAGGAGCTGCAGCCACACGCGAGCGGGAGGAGGAGCGACGCGCGCGTGCGCTCGGGCGGGTGGCGCTCGATGCGAAGCGCGCTCGTCGGGGAGGGGCGAGCCAAGAGGCGACCGTAACGAGGGGATCGTTCCAGGACAATCTCGAGCGCGCACGACGGGCTTACGGAAATCGACCGAGGGGCGCGTCAGGTCCGACGACCGGCCCGCGTATCCCACTTCGGAGCGAACGTGCGCGGGCCCGGTGGCGCGCGACGTCGCGGCGCATCTCCACGGAGGAACGGTCGATGAAGGCAATCGCTATCAGGGCAGCTTCGGTTCTCGTCACGCTCGGTCTCGCGGTCGCCTCGGGCGCGTGCGCCGGCGACGCCACGCAGGGCGCGTCGGGTGAAGACGTCGCGCAGACGGGAGGGCAGCGCGTGAGCTTCGAGGCGTGGGCGAAGGCCAACGTCCGCCAGGAGGGCGAGGTCTACTACGTCGATGGCGACTTCGGCCTCACGCGCGAGCAGGCGATCGCGTACTACGAGTCGAGCGTCTCGCAGAGCGGCGCCCTCTGGAGCTACTCGGGCTCGTACGCCGGGCTCGCGAAGTTCCCGGTGGATCACCAGCAGAACATCACGTGGTGCACGTCGTCCCCCGACTTCACCATCGACGACGTGAACCGGGTCGAGACGTTCGCGGAGCAGGCGATGGGCGCGTGGGAGGCGGTCGCCGACGTCCGCTACGTCCACCTGCCGCCCGGCTCCGACGCGACCTGCGCGACCTCGAACGCCGACGTGCGCATCGTCGTGATGCCCGAGAGCGTCGCGGGGGCCGCCGCGGCCGGCGACGCGCCGCAGAGCGGGCGCCACCTCTCCATCAAGAAGAGCGTGATCGAGGGCGACTCCGGCTTCCTCCTCGCGGTGATGCAGCACGAGCTCGGGCACACGCTCGGCTTCGGGCACGAGCACGATCGGCCGACCGACGCGACGCCGTGCTCCTCGATGAACGGGTGCGGCGCGTACGACTCGCCGCGCGACGGCAGCAGCGTGATGTACTACGTGGGCGTCACGGGCTACACGGGCGGCGCCGGCGGCGCGGGCTGGAACTACGTCAGCCAGTGGGACCTCGAAGGGGCGCAGAAGGTCTACGGCGCCCCCACCGACGTCGTGAACACGCAGGACGGCACCGTCTACGCGCGGAAGGTCTCGACGGGCGACCTCTATCGCCACGAGAGCACCGGCGCCTGGTCGAAGGTCGGCGGCCCCGGGCAGGCGTTCGTCAGCCTCGGAAACACGCTGTACGGCCAGACTCCGGGCGGCGGCTACCTCGTGCGCCACGTCTCGGGGCAGACCTGGGCGAGCGGGCTCTCCGGCAACAACGGGCAGCTCCTGCGCTGCGCGAACGCGCTGTGCGCGACCAACCCGACCACGAAGCAGATCGCGCGCTACGACGGCTCGAGCTGGACCTACATCGGCGGGGCCGGGCTGCGCTTCGCGGCGACCGAGACGCAGCTCTTCGGCCTGCGCCCGCAGCAGGACGGCGTGGCGGTCTGGTCCGGCGCGGGGAGCAACTGGTACTACGCCGGGAGCACCGCCGAGACGGCGCGCGAGCTCGCCGGTGGCGGCACCTCGATGTACCGGATCCCCACCAAGGCGTACGCGACCGTCGAGCGCTTCGACGGGTCGAGCTGGGTGAACATCGGCAGCTTCACGGAGCTGCGACAGCTGCACGCCTCGGGCGCCGACGTCTACGCGCTCAACCGCGCGTACGCGGTGTATCGCTACAACGGCGCGACCTGGAACGAGATCGACGCGGCGCCGACGGTGGCGGTCGATCGGCTCTACGGCAGCTACGGCAAGCTGTACGGGCAGGGGACCGACGGCACCGTGTACGCGTACGCGGCCGGCAGCTGGACGTCGCTCGGCAAGCCCTGAGAGCGACGCTCTCTCCCGCTGCGCCCGCCACGCCCGCTAGCGACAGGTGGGCGGGAGATCGCTCGCGCCGGTGCAGAGCGTGAACAGCTCCGCGCCCGGCGCCGCATGCACGCTGCCGAGGAGGCGAACCTTGCCGATGGAGCCCGCCGCGCGGCACCCGGCGCCGACGACGGTCGGCTCGGTCGAGTAGCACCAGCCGCCGGAGCCCGCGGCGGGCGTGAAGGCGGGATCATGGAGGCAGGCGCTCTGCTCCGCCGCAGGAGCGGTGGGGTTGCCGACGAGCTGGAGCGCTTCGCACACGAGGTGCCGCACGCCGTCGCTGCCCGTCGCGTAGACGTTGCCGTCGCTCGCGTCGGCCAGCGGCGCGACCGACTCGGTGGTCGCCGCGCCGGTCGCTGGATCGACGACGGTGACGGTGAGCTGCACCTGGGCCACCGCCTTCTCGGCATCGACCGGCGGGGAGTCGCTGTTGCGGCCGCTCGAGTCGACCGCGAAGCGGCAGGGCGCGGCGCCCGGCGTGCAGTAGCCCGTGGCGGCGTCGCCGTTCAGCTGCTCGCAGAAGGCGACGCCGCTCGGCTTCGGCCCCGGGAAGGTCTGGAAGATCCTGCAGGGGACCGCGCCGGTCGTCGGGTCGACCTCGAGCACCGACTTCAGGCAGCTCGTAGTGAGCGCGGCCTGGAGCTTCGCGGCGAGCCCTTGCGTCGCCGACGAGTAGTCGGCGCTGCACGCCGAGGCGACCAGGGTCGGCACCTTCGCCAGCTGCAGCTCGTGCAGCACGCGGAGCTGGCGCAGCGTCGGGTACGCCTTGAAGTAGGCCTGCGTGCCCTGGCCGCTCGCGTCCGGACCGCACAGCGGGTTGCTCGCCGCCGAGCCCGCCGTGCGGCAGTCGGCGTTCGTGGCGGGGAGCGGCTGGAGCGACGGATCCCGCGGCGCGATGCAGGCGTATTGCAGGTCGTCGCCGTCGGCGACGTCGCGGTCGCCGCCGTTCACGGGATCGACGCCGCGGTCGCCGGCGTACTTCGGCACGCCGAACGCCGTGCGCGGCCCGATCTGCTCGATCATGTGCGGATCGCGCTTGGCGAGATCCGGCGAGACGATCTTGTCCCAATCGGCCTCGGTCAGCTCTTTGCCAGTCCCGTCGGTGTTCGCCGGCAGGAGTGACCTGGGCACGCCGAGGAGCCCCGCGACGACGACCATGTCCTTGGTGCGAAATCCCCCGGCATAAATGGGGTTCGGCGCGAGCTTGCCGTCGGAGCCCGCCACCATCGAGGCGCTGAAGGCGTCGACGTAGCGCTGGCGCCCCCAGAGGAAGTTGTAGCCGTATCGGCGCACGTGCTGGAACATGCGCAGATTCAGGCCGTCGACGTCCGTATTCGAGGCGGCCGCCGCCCACGGGACCGTGCAGTTCGGATCGGTCGTGCCGTCGGGCGACTTCTGGAAGCACGAGAGGCACTTGTACTGGGTCCACAGCGCGGCGTAGTCGGCCGAGGTCTGCGGCTCGACGTCGTCGGGGACGTCGGCGCAGCCTTGCCAACCGCGGAGCATCTTCCCTTGCGCGTACGCGAGCGGCAGCCAGTTGAGCCCCGCGGGGAGGAGCGAGCCGTCGTTCTCGTCGGTCAGCATGAGCACCGCGAGCAGCGAGTCGGGGCGCAGGAACGCAGCGCGCTCCTTCAGGAGCTCGGCGTCGACGCCGGTCGGCGTGAGCTTGTTCTGCTGGCAATCGTCGCCAGCCGGGCTCTTGGTGCACGCGACGTCCGCGCTCAGGTACGGCGCGGGGTCGACGAGGAAGTGGTAGATGCTCTCGAGCGGGGCCTCGTAGCCGCAGCCGTCTTCCTTCGCAGACTGCACCACGCACGAGACGGCAGTCTCCATGCTCTTGACCTGCGCGACCCCCGAGTAGCTCGCCCCCTTGGCCGGATCGAAGGCCCACCCGAGCGCGGAGGCCGCCACCGGGGTCGGGCAGCTCGCCGCGTTGGGCGCGCCGCCGACGTGATCGACCGAGTAGCCGATGGCGGCGTTCTCGCCGGCGCGCGGCAGCAGGTGGCCGTGGTCGTCCATGTGCGCGCCGTAGAGCGCCGGATCGCACGCGGAGGTGCCGTGCGAGCCGAGCGAGCTGGTGATGACGCCGACGTGCAAGTCGGCCACACGCTGCGCCTTCGGCTGGCCGTAGGCGTCGAGGTCGGGATCGGCGAGCGCCTTGATCAGCTCCGGGAGGCGGCGCGCCAGCTCGTTGGACTTGTCGGCCATCGAGGCCGAGTCGTCGACCATGACCAGCAGGTCGACCTTGTCGACGCCGGTCGTGCGAATCTTGGTCGTCAGGATCCCCCCCGACGCCGGGCAGATCTGCGCGCTCGCCGGGTGATGCTGGCACGCGGTCGTCGAGGACGCCGCGGCGAGCGAGAGCAGCACGAAGGCCGCGGGCGAGAGTGCGTGCGTGCGGAGATGTGCCGTCGAGAGCATGGAGAAGCGAGCCTCGTGGGGGGACCGACCCGAGTGGCTCAGCAAGGCGTGTGCCCATCGCCGAGGCGGTCTCGCGCTCGGGCACGTTGCGTCGTTCACCCTTGAATTCGTGGGCCGCGCCGCGCCGCCCGGCGCCCACGTCGACGACGCTCAGGCGAGCCCCGGTGCGCCCACGCTGGCGAAGTCGCCAACTTCGGTGGCAGCGCGGAGAGCGGTCCTGGCCGCCGGCTCACTCCGTCGTGCCGAGCGACTGCAGGTACGCCAGCAGGTGCGTCCGGCTCCGCACGTCCATCGTGGTGAAGATCTTCGAGACGTAGTTCTTCACGGTCCCTTCGGTCAGGCCGAGCCGCTCCGCGATCTCCGCGTTGCTCGCTCCGGCCTTCACCGCGAGCACGATTTGCAGCTCGCGTCGGCTCAGCGCGAAGCGGTGGCGGAGCGCCTCGTCGAGGTCGCGCTCGCGGACCACGAACGGCGTGAGCATGACCAGCAGCTGCGCGCCAATCGGTCCGAGCGTCTTCACGCGCGCGTGCAGTCGACGCCCGCCCGCCGAAAGACCGAGCGCGCCGGTGAAGCGGGGCGTCGGCGGCTCCGAGGCGATCCACGCGCGGAGCGCCGCCGCGAGCTCCTTCGGCATCGGCCCCTCCGCGAGCCCGAGCAGCTCGCGCGCCGCGCCGTTCGCGAGGTCGATCGCGCGACAGCCCGCGTCGACGACGAGCAGCGCGGACTCGAACCCCTCGACGATGTCCTGGCAGAGCGCCGCATCGAGGGGGCTGAGCGATGGCCGTTTCGTGATCGATTGCACGCGGGCTCACCTCCACGGATACGGGTGATGCGGGTCACGCACCTCGCAACGCTCCAAGAGATACTTCCTGCGCGCCTCGCGGCCAATCACGAATAGGCACGATTTCGTGGTCGAAAATGACGCGCGGCCCATTCGCGTCCCTGACGCGGCGCCCGTGCGTCATTCGCGCGGGCGCGCACCGCGGGGCGCGTGACGCTCCGCGCTTCGACCGCGAAGTCTCGCTCGTCTCACGCGTGGACCGCGCGCGTGTCGCGAGAGGTGCGACCAAGATCCCGCGCGGATCACGCGCGTTCGCATGACGAAGGTAACTTCCCGCGCGGTGCGAACACTCCACGCTTCCTCTCCGAAAGCCCTGCCGTGGAGATCTCGATGAAGCGACTCGCCCCTCTGTTCGTCACGCTCGCGACCACGCTCCTCGCAGTCCAGGCCTGGGCGGAAGGGAACGCCCCGCCGCTGAGCTCGTCCGCCGATCCGTTCCACGGGTCGGTCGGATCGACGGTGCCGATCGAGGTGCCGCCGTTCCACGGCATCGAGCCGCGCCTCTCGCTCACGTACAACTCCGCGAGCGGCAACGGCACGCTCGGCGTCGGCTGGAGCCTCGGCGGCGTCTCGACCATCGAGCGCGCCAGCCCCGGGCGCGGCGCGCCGACGTACACCGCCTCGGACGTCTTCGTCCTCGACGGCCAGGAGCTCGTCCCCTGCGTCGCGGGGAGCACGAGCCCGAGCTGCGCCACCGGCGGCACGCACTCGACCAAGATCGAGAGCTTCGTGCGCATCGCGTTCAACGCCTCGGCGAACAGCTGGACGCTCACGCAGAAGGACGGCGCGCGGGTCACCTACGGCGCGGTGTACGGCGTCTCGGCGGGCACGTTCCGCTGGGGCCAGACCGCCACCGTCGACACCTCGGGCAACAGCGTCGCGTACGGCTGGTCCTGCGACGCGGGGGCCGACTGCTATCCCAGCACGGTCAGCTACGGCGGCGCGCTCGTCACGCTCTATCGCGAGGCGCGCCCCGACCCGATCACGTTCGCGAACGGCAGCGCCGTCGGGCAGACCACCTACCGGCTCAAGTCCGTCGACGTGACCGTGAGCGGAGCGCGCGCGCGCGCCTACAAGCTCGCCTACGCGACGAGCCCCACCGGCCGTTCGGTGCTCTCGAGCGTGCAGCTCTTCGGCCGCGACGCGGCGGTCGACGCGTCCGGCACGGTGAGCGGCGGCACCGCGTCGCCCGCGATGACCATCGGCACGGCAGGCGGCGCGACCGGCTTCGCGGGCGCGGTCTCCACCGGCGTCGTGGACTGGGGCTACGTCGATGGCACGGCGCAGTGGGTCGACTTCGACGGCGACGGCACCGCCGACTACTGCCGCCGCGTCGGCAGCGTGAACGGCGCCTCGAGCTACCTGTCGTGCACGATCGCCACCAAGGGCGGCTTCGGCGCGACGTACTCGTCGCCCGTCGTCGACTGGGGCTACATCGACGGCACGGCGCAGTGGGTCGACTTCAACGGCGACGGCAAGGTCGACTACTGCCGTCGCGTCGGCAGCGTGAACGGCGCCTCGAGCTACCTGTCGTGCACCGTCTCGACGGGC
>CAIXWQ010001184.1 GCA_903923175.1 uncultured delta proteobacterium
CGCCGGGCGCAGCGGGCGCGCCGGACGCAGCCGCAGGCGCGGGCGCCGAAGGATCGCGGACGACACAGGCGCTCGCGAGCAACGAGAGCGCGGCGAAGCAGCGGGCGCGGCGGGACATCCGCGCAGCGTAACCCGATCCGTTCCGGCAAACGCGACGCCGCCTGGCTGCGCCCTACTTCGACGTGTCGGCGGTCAGCGCCGCGGGGATCGGCGCGCCGTCGAGCGCGCCGAGGAAGGCCTCGAGGTCGGCCGCGTCGGTGCCGTTCATGTACATCGGCCAGAGCTCGGTCGGGCCCCAGGGGTCGGGAGCGCCCCCCGCGTCTCCGGCGCCGCCGTACCCACCCGGCGGCGGAGGCGGAGGCGGCGGCCCCGCAGCGTAGAACGCGAGCACGTCGGGGATCGTGGCGAGCTGACCCGCGTGCATGTACGGCGCCTCGCGGGTCACGCCGCGCAGCGCCTTGGTCCGGAACGCGCCCGACATCGCGGGCGTGACCGCGAGCCCCGCGAGCTTGCCGGTCGTCGGATCGTCGCTGTACGCGCCGGCCGAGTTCCACGGGCTCGCGAGCAGCGCGGGGAGATCCGCGGCGCGCCCGAGGTCGGTCGCGGGCACGTGCGGCCCGATCTGCCGGAGCCCGACGACGTGGAACTGGCCGTCGCTGAAGGTCGGCCCCGCGTGGCAGCGGATGCACTTCGAGGGGTCGATGAAGAAGCGAAGCCCGCGCTTCTGCGCGGCGCTGAGCGCCGTGTAGTCGCCCGCCACGAAGCGATCGAGCGGCGCGTCGCGGCTCACGAGCGTGCGCTCGTAGGCGGCGATCGCCTTGCCGTAGTTCACGAAGATCACGTTCACGATCTCGCGATCGGCCGGCGTCATCGCCTCCCACGGGCCGTCGGGATCGGTCGCCGCGGCCTTCGGCTTGCCGCTCGGGGGGAAGCGCGCGGCGTCTACTGCGCTCGGATCGAGCGCGGGGTCGAGCGGCGTGGGGAAGATGGCGTCGTACTCCGCGCGGTACTTGGTCCACATCGCGTGCGCGATCTGCAGGCGCGTCCCCTTCATGATCTTCGGGTTCTCGGCCACCGTGAGCGCGAGCGACCACTGCGAGTCGAACTTCCCGCCCCAGTTCGAGCAGGGGTAGTACGCCGCGTTGATCAGCGGCAGCGCCTTGCGCGTGCCGTAGTCGACCCCGAGCGAGACGTTGTTCGGCTTGGAGCGCTGATCGTCGAGCGCCGAGCCGAGGTGGCAGCTCGCGCACGAGACCTTCCCCGTGTCGCCCACCGCGCCGAGGCCGCCGTTGGTGCCGTCGTCGCCGACCGCGAGCGCGCCGCTCCAGCTCTTGTCGAAGAAGAGCGCCTGGCCGAGCGCCGCGGCCCCCGGGTCGTCGCCGTACCTGTTGGTCGGATCCCTCGGCACGGCGGGGAGCGGAGAGAGCGTGCGCAGCGTCGTCCACTCCGACGGCGTGAAGAAGCCGTCGGGCGACCCTTGCGCCGGCGCGTCGGGCGGCGGCGTCATCGCGTCGGCCGCGTCGGCCG
>CAIXWQ010001185.1 GCA_903923175.1 uncultured delta proteobacterium
CAGGCGCGTGTCGCCCGCCCGCGCGTCCATCGCGCCGCGCACCCGCCCGCCCCCCGTCAGCGCGAGGGCGTCGAAGCGCACCCAGGCGTCCCAGCCGATCGCGCCGTCGGCGGCGCGCAGCCGCGCGGGCTGCGGCGCGCCGAGCCGCACGCGCCCCTCGACGGCGCCCGAGGGGTGCTCGATCACGGCGTCGCCGAAGCGGAGCTTGGTGAGCGCCCGCCGGCCGTCGGGGAGCGTCACGACGTGGGCGATCACGGGCGCGTCGTGCGACTCGGGTGACGCGTGTGCCGTGGGTGTCGTGGCTGTCGTCGCGTCGCGCGCGTCGCGCGCGTCGCGCGCGTCGACGCGACAGAGCCGCACCGAGAAGCGCCCTTCGCCGCTCGCGCGCCGGCCCGGGGCGCGTCGATAGCGCTCACCCATCGCGAGCGTCCCCGTGACCTCGCCGTTCTCGCCGCCCGGCTCGACGGTGACGCGTGCGAGCCGCAGCGAGACCTCCTCTGCGTCGAGGCCGAGGGCGCCGCGCTCGCCCGCGCCCTCGATCTCGACGCGCACGCCGATCGGGGCCCCGACGAAGTGATCGAGGCGCGGCCCCGCCGGCACGCGGAAGCTCAGGCGGGCCTCCGATCGCGGCTCCGCGCAGCCGCTCGCCGCCGCCGAGAGCACCACGCGCAGCACGCCGTCCGCGCCGAGCTCGGCGTGCCCCGCCGCGAGGACCCGCCGTGCCCCGTCGCTCGTCAAAGCGAACGAGGTCGCGCTCGACCGTCGGCCGAGGCGACCTCGTGGGTGACAACCGGAGACGCCGATCGAGCCGAGCGCGAGCCCCAAGCCGAGGGCTCGCGCCGCCCGCATCACGCCGTCTTGCGCGCGACCGCCTTGATGCCGAACGAGTAGGTGTCGCTCGGGAAGGCGCCCGTGCGGACCTCGTCGACGTAGCTGCGCGTGGCCTCGACGATCGCGTCGCCGAGCTCGGCGTAGCGCTTGACGAACTTGGGGCGCATGCCGCGGAACATGCCGAGGAAGTCGTAGCAGACGAGCACCTGACCATCGCAGTGCACGCCCGCGCCGATGCCGATGGTGGGGATGGCGACCGCCTCGGTGATGCGCGCGGCGACGTCGGCCGGCACGCCCTCGATCACGATCGAGTAACACCCCGCGTCCTCGAGGGCGCGCGCGTCGCGGATCAGGCGGTCGGCCGCGTCGTCCTGCTTGCCCTGCACCTTGAAGCCGCCCATCGCGTGGACGCTCTGCGGGCAGAGGCCGACGTGCCCCATCACCGGGATGCCGGCGCTGACGATGCGCGCGACGTGCGGCGCGACCTCGGCGCCGCCTTCGAGCTTCACCGACTCGAAACACCCCTCCTTCATGAGGCGCCCGGCGTTGCGGAGCGCGTCCTCCGGCGAGAGCTGGAAGCTCATGAACGGCATGTCGCCGACCAGGTGCGCCCGCCGCAGCCCGCGCGCGACCGCGCGGCCGTGGTAGCAAATCTCCTCGATCGTGACGGGGATGGTGTTCGGGAGCCCCTGCACCACCATGCCGAGCGAGTCGCCGACCAGGATCACGTCCGCGCCGCCCTCGTCGAGGAGGAGCGCCATCGTGAAGTCGTAGGCCGTGACCATCGCGATCGGCGGACCCTCCGCCTTGCGTCCGCGGATGTCGGGGACGGTGACCTTGCGAACGAACGAGCCCGAAGCTTCTGCGACCCCGGTGGGGACCTCGCGACCGTACATGGCTGCCTCCAGGTCGCGGCCGGGGTTCGCGCGAAGAGACTCGCGCACCGGTCCACGCCCGAATCGAAGGTTAGCACGGGGTCCGCGTCCGAGAGTCCAGCGAAATCGACGGAATCCGCCGGCCCCACCGCGCGAGGCCCGCGACGGAAACGCGCGGAAAACGGGCTTGGAGGCCGGGGCTCGGCCGTTCGGCTCGACGCGGCGCCGCCCGCGCGCCCCGCCGACGCTCACGGACGAAGCCGCGTTGCCCGCGCGCACGCGGAGGCTTTCGTCCAGCCGTGGAAGGTCCTAGCCTGGGCCCCTGTTTCGAGCGCGCGGCGCCGCTGTCGCGGCCCTCCCGAGCGCTCGACGTATCGCATCTAGTCCGCTGCCGAGGCCACCCCCGGATGACGGAAGCCAACGACGCCCTCCCGACCACGGGGGCCGAACAAGTGCCGAGCATGGGGTCGAACGAAACGTCGAGCGCGCCGGCGGAACCGGCTGACGAGGGGAGCGCGGCGCAGCCGGCTTCGACACCGCCGCCCTCGGGCATGGCGATGATCGCTCGGCTGAAGGCCGAGGCCGAGGCCAGCGACGACGCCGGGCGCAAGGCCGTGCTGTTGCACGAGGCCGCGGAGCTCGAGGAGCGCACGGCGGGCGACGAGCTCGGCGCGGCGCGCGAGTACCTCGCCGCGTACAACCAGGACGCGAACTTCCGCGAGCCGCTCGAGGCGCTGCTGCGCATCCTCGAACGTCGCCGCTCGCTCAAGAACCTCGGGCGCGTGCTCGAGAGCCTCTCGAAGTCGGCCGATCTCCCGGAGGAGCGCGCCCGCGCGCTGCGCGCCCGCGCCTCGCACGCGGTCGACATCGGCAACGACGTCGCCCAGGGGCGCGCGTTCCTGGAGGAGGCGGTCGAGGCCGATCCGGCCGACGCCACCAGCTGGCTCTTCCTCGAGCTCGAGGCCGGCGCCCGCGGCGACGCCGAGGCGCGCAAGAACGCGCTCTCGCGCCGCGTGGAGCTGGCGACCGATCCCCGCTGGGCCTCGCTGCTGCGCGTGGATCTCTCCGAGCTGCGCGCGGCCGACGGCGACGTCGACGACGCGCTCGACGTGCTCACCGAGGTCGTGAGCTCCCCAGGCGAAGAGGCCTGGCGCGCGTGCGAGCTCGCCGAGCGCGTCGCGCGGCAGGCCGAGCGCGGCGACCGCGAGGCGTGGGCCCTGTCGCAGCGCGGCGAGATCGTGCTCGAGTCGCTCCAAGATCCGCTCGGCCCGCGCGGGGCCGGGGTGCCGAAGTCGCTGCGCCAGAAGGGCATCGCGGCCGACGCGTTCGTGCGCGCGTCCGCCGCCTACCGAGGCGTGGGGCGCATCGAGGACGAGCTGCAGATCCTCGAGCGCGCGATCGAGATCGATCCCGCGGCGACGATGCCGTACCTCGCCCGCATCGCGGCCGCTTCGCGGCTCGGCGATCTCGAGCGCGCAGGAAGGCTCGCGCGCGAGCTGGCCGATCGCGGCGTGCGCCCCGAGCTGTCGCCGCTGCTCTGGCTGGCGGTCGCGGAGGCCGCCCTCGCGCGCGGCGATCGCGCGCAGGTGATCGAGGCGTGCGAGAAGCTCCTCGGGCCTGCCGCCGAGCCCAC
>CAIXWQ010001186.1 GCA_903923175.1 uncultured delta proteobacterium
CTCCGCGGCGGTCGAGGACGCCTGCGCGACGCTCGAAGACGTCGGCAGCCTTCGCGCCGCGCGCGTCGCGCTCCTCGTCCGCGAGCGGCTGGGTGCCGCGACGCGCGCGCTGATCGAGCGCGCCGGACCGCTGCTGGTCCTCGCGACGCCGCTCGGCCCGCGCGAGGTCGACGTCCTGCTCGAGGTGCCGCTCCTCGGGCCCGCTCGGATCGCGGGAGGTGCGCCGTGAGCGACGATCTGTTCGGGGACGTGTTCTCGCTCTCCACGCCGTCGCGTGCGCCGGCCCCTGCGTCCTCCGCGTCCTCGGCGTCCGGCGAGGGCTCGCTCTCGCAGCTGCCGGCCGCGGCGCCCGCGGAGGAGCCGACGCCGCCGGTGAAGGTCGCGTCGCTCGCCGAGGTCGTGCGCGAGCTGCGCGCGCGCCAGCGCGGCGTGGAGGCGCTGGTGCTGCGCGCGGCGCGGAGCATCGACACCTCGGAGCGCCAGGGGATGCACCGCGCAGTCGGCCTCGACGACATGGCCTCGTTCGTCGACCAGTCGCTCGGCGAGGGCTCGCTGCTGCGCGAGCTGCTCGCGCGCGCACGCACGGCGGGCCTGCAGCCATCGC
The DNA here is from genome assembly GCA_903923175.1 of uncultured delta proteobacterium. Lineage (GTDB taxonomy): Bacteria > Myxococcota_A > Polyangia > Polyangiales > JADJMO01 > CAIXWQ01. Next base: position 605 of record CAIXWQ010001186.1, read on the forward strand.
CGCGCAAGCGCGCGCGGGGCGGCCGGCGCGCGGCGAAGCCGAAGCAAGGCAAGCGTGAGAACGCCGACGCCTCCTTCGAGCGCGCCTGCACCTTCGTGAGCAGCCTGCGCGCCCTCGAGCAGGAGCTCCGGGAGCGGATCGCGCAGTCCAAGGGGCTGCTCGGCGAGATCGAGCGCGACGAGCTCTTTCGCGAGGGCGGCTACGCGAGCTTCGAGGATTTCCTCGATCGCGCCATCGGCGCGAGCCCCGTGTTCGGCACGACGCTCATGCTGCTCGGCGACGAGCTCCCCGACATGGCCCCCGCGCCCGAGCGCACCTCGCGGCTCACGATGCCGGTCGACTCCTACGAGTTCGTGCTCACCTCACTCCCTGCGCCGGCGATGCCGGGCGGCGGGTCCGGCTCGGCGAAGCCCGCCGCGCCTGTCGCCTCCGTCGCGCCCGTCGCCTCGGCCGCCACCTCGCCCCGCGGCCCGACCGGCGCGCGCCTGTCGCCGACGTTCGCGATCGTCATCAGCGCCGTCGTCGCCATCGCGGTCGGGAGCGTCGCGGGGATCCTGTCGTCGCCCCACGGCAGCGTCGCCGATGCGGCCCCGGCCGTCGCGCACCACGACGAGGCCGCGCCCGAGCCGTCCGCCGAGCCGTCCGCCGAGGCGCCCGCCGAGCCGCACCGCGAGGGGGCCCCGACCGAGCCTGCCGCCGTCACGCCCACGCCGAGCCCGCTCCCGGGGCCGATCGGCGTACGTCCGTCGCCGCTCGGGGCCTCGCGACGAGCCGCGCGCGAGGCGGCGCCCGAGTCCGCGGCCGCGGCGTTGCCGACCGTGTCGCCGCTCCCGGGCTTCCGCGTCGCCGACAAGTAGCCGACCTCCCGCCCGCCGACGCCCGGCCGACCCCGCAATTGGTCGGGGTTTTCGGCCGCGCCGAGGGTTCGTCGATGCGTGCTTGGCCCCCCCCGCCGCATCGCGCTAACACCCCGCGCGCATGCCTGGCGTCGTCATCGTGGGAGCGCAGTGGGGGGACGAAGGCAAAGGGAAGATCGTCGATCTCCTCACGGAGGGGGCCGATGCGGTCGTCCGCTACGCGGGGGGGCCGAACGCCGGCCACACCCTCGTCGTCCCCGACGGCAAAGGGGGGCACACGAAGATCGTCGTGCGCCTGGTGCCGAGCGGCATCATCCGAGCGGGGACGCGCTGCATCCTCGGCCCGGGCACGGTGGTCGATCCGATCGCGCTCGCGGGTGAGCTCGACGAGCTCAAGGGGCGCGGCGTCTACGACGACGGCAAGCAGCCCGAGCGGCTGATCGTCAGCGATCGCGCCCACTTGATCCTGCCGTACCACAAGCTCGTCGACGGCCTGCGAGAGCAGGGGGCCTTCGCGGTCGGCACGACCAAGCGCGGCATCGGCCCTTGCTACGAGGACAAGGCGCGCCGCAACGGCGTGCACGTCCGCGCGCTCACCGACCTCGCGCGCCTCGAGCGGCACGTCGCGCGCGCCCTCGACGCGTGGGCTCCGTCGATGCGCGCGCTGGGCGTCGAGCCGCCGACGCCGAAGAAGATCGTCGAGGAGATCGAGCCGGTCGTCGCCCGCCTGCTGCCGCTGATCGGCGACGCCTCGCTCGCCACCGACCGCCACCTCAAGGCCGGCCGCCGCGTGATCTTCGAGGGGGCGCAGGGGACGCTCCTCGACCTCGATCACGGCACCTACCCGTACGTGACCTCGTCGTCGGCCATCGCGGGCGGCGCGTGCACGGGCGCCGGCGTCGGCCCCACGGCGATCCAGCGCGTCATCGGCATGACCAAGGCGTACACGACGCGCGTCGGGTCCGGGCCGTTCCCGACCGAGCTCGACAACGAGATCGGCGAGCGCCTCCGCACCGCCGGCGGCGAGTTCGGCGCGGTCACCGGGCGCTCGCGCCGCTGCGGCTGGCTCGATCTCCCCGCGCTGCGCTACGCCGCGCGCGTCAACGGCCTCACCGACCTCGTGGTGAGCAAGCTCGACGTGCTCACCGGCTTCGAGCGCATCGAGCTCTGCGTCGCCTACGACACGCCGCACGGGCGCACCGACGAGCTGCCGATGGACGACCTCGACCAGGTGCGCCCGGTCTACGAGACGCTCCCGGGGTGGTCGGAGAACCTCCGCCAGGCCCGCGCGCTCTCGGATCTGCCCGCCACCGCCCGCGCGTACCTCGACCGTATCGGGCGCGAGATCGGCGTCCCCATCGCGCTCGTCTCGGTCGGCCCGGAACGAGACTCGACCATCCGCCTGCGCGACTTCTTCGGGTAGCCAGGTCGCCTCGCGCGGTGCAGCGCCGATGTCGGCCCGCGTCGGGTGCGACACCGCTGTCCCATCGCCGAGCCACGTCCGGTTCACGGCCGCCGCAGGTCCGACGCCCTGGTGTCAGCGTCCTGACGGCGAGCGGCATCCCTCCGGCGGCGGCGATTCCGGCCTGCGCCTGCGTCGGGCCTGAGGGGCCCCAGAGGTCGCGAGGCCCCGCGCGAGCCGGGCTGGCGCGGACGCGCTGTAAGCTGGCCTGACCCTTGCTCGTTGTACGGCCATGGACCGGCAGGGCGATCGAGTGCATCCCGAGGCGATCGTGCGCGGCAACGCGTTCGAGGACGTCCGGAGCCTCGCGCGCAAGAACATGCGCTACCGCGACCTCGCGGGGCTCGCCGGCCTGATGGACGACTACCTCGCGCTCGGCGACGAGCTCGAGGTGATCGCGTCTCCTGCGCCCACGGACGTCGAGATGAAGGCGGCCCGCGCGAACGACGGCGACACCCTGCCGGCCTCGACCACCCGCGCCGCGTGACCGATCCCGCCGCGTTGTTCGACGCCCTCGCGGCGCGCTACGAGCGCAGCTTCGCCCCTTCGCACCGCGACACGGCGCGCGACCTCGCCCCGATCCTCGAGCGGCTGCGACCCGGCGACGTCGTCGTCGACGCGGGCTGCGGCACGGGACGCGCATTTCCGCACCTCGTCGCGCGCGACGTGCGCGTCCTCGGCCTCGACGCCTCGCGCTCGATGCTCGCACAGGCGGCCGCCCGCGCGTCGACCGACGCCGTCGCCCGCCTGCGCTGCGATCTCGCGGCGCGCTGGCCCCTTCGTGACGGCGTCGCTGACGCCGTGCTCGCGTTGCACGCCGTGCTCGCGCACCCGCCGCGCGCCGATCCGTGGGCGTTCTTCCGAGCCGTCGGCGCCGAGCTCGCGCGCGTCTGCCGCAGCGGGGCGCTCGTCGCGATCGATCTCCCCGAGCCCGCCTGGGCGCGCGCCTCGCTCGAGCCCCTCGACGGCGACTGGTACCGGCACGTCGAGCCGGGCGGCGTCGCCGTCGAGGCGTTCGTGCCGGCCCCCGAGCGCGTCGTCGCGGCGCTCGGCCTCGAGCTCGCGCTGCTGCCGTGCGCGACGGGGCTACGCGCGCTCGGCCGCGCGAAGGGGCGCTGAAACGACGACGCCGCGCGCCCTCGAGGGGTGCACGGCGTGGCGAAGGGCGTCTCTCGCGAGGCCGCGAGGCCGCGAGGCCGCGAGGCCGCGGCGCCCGGAGGCGATCGACTCGATCAGGGGAGGAGCAGCCAGGTGCGGCCGTTCGCGTAGCCGGGGACGCCGACCTCGAACTCGGCGCGCTTGGTGCTCTTGAGCAGGTTCGTCACCGGCGCGGGGAGGGCTTGCCCAGGGAGGAACACGCCCTTCAGCGAGACGTGTCGATCGCTCTGGAAGAGCCGCGCGCCGACGTTGAAGATCTCGCGCAGATTCTCGAGGAGCGGCTCGTCGAGCTTGCCCGCCGAGACCGCCTCCTTCGCGACGGCGGGCGGAAGGAGCGAGAGCGCGGCGGCGAGCGACGACGCGGAGGCCATGTCGCAGAGCCAGGCGCCGGCGGCCTGCCCCTCGCCGCCGTACACGGCGATCGCGAGCGCGGTCGGCAGCGACGCCGTCTTGGTCGGCGCCACGCGGACGCCGATGGGTTTGCCGATCAGCCCCGAGAGCAGGGCGGCGACCCGATCGGGGGGCGAGAGCTGAGTACTCACGTCGAATGTCCCTCCCCGCGGCTCAGGACCATGACCTCGTACGGGTGCCCCATCACGTCGAGGATCACCGACGAGACGTCGAAGTTGTCGCCCTGCTCGATGTCGCCGCGGAAGTAGATCGGCAGGCCGAGTTTGATTCCTTGCATCTCCGACATGCGCTTCTTGGCGCCGCCGGCGACGATGTTCGCGATCTCGCCGATGGCATCGGCGATCTCCATCGTGCTCAGCTCTTCTTCGGGCTCCATGCACAACAGCGCGCGGGCCACGATGGCCGAGCCCGCGGCGGTGGTGAAGATCCCGATCTGCATCGACTGGTCGTGCACGATCGGGATCAGCGCCCCCTCCATGCCCCGCGGGACGCGGCGCATGCGCTCGATGACGTTCGGCGCCTCGATTCCGAGCGTGGTCGTCGCCACCTCCGAGAGCGAATCGAGCGCCGCCTCGAGCCAGGCGTCCACCAAGCGGGTCACGCGACCCCCGCGAGCGCCGTCTTCAGCGTGTCGGCGGTGAACGGCTTGGTGAGCAGGAACGCCGCGCCGTTCTCGTTCGCCAGCTTCTCGATGTCGGGCGTTCCCTCCGAGGTGACGAAGCCGAACTTCATCCCCTTGCGCCCCTTCTGGTTGAGCGCGCGGAGCAGGTCGATGCCGCTCATCTCGGGCATGTTCCAGTCGCAGAGGACGAGATCCGGGGGGCCCGTCTCGATCATGCGCAGCGCCTCCGCGCCGTTCGAGGCCTCCACGATGTCGTGGTTGCCGAAGCCTGCGTGGCGCAGCGTGCGGAGAATGATGCCGCGCATCGCGCGGCTGTCGTCGACGACCATGATCTTCATCTCGACCCCTCGCTTTCCTAAGAGAAAACGGCCGGCCGTGTCCCCAGTTAAGGGGCGCGGTGCGGTAGGTCGGGAGCAAGCGGCGTACGCCCGCCCGCGTTTCGCGCGCGTTCACGGCCCTTTCGCGCGCGGCGAGGGGCGCGCGGCGAGCGTCAGAGCTCGGTCATCCAGGCCGTGACCATGTAGTTCGCGATCAGGATGGCGACCGCCGACTGCACGACGGCGCGCGTGGTGGCGATGCCCACGCCCTTGGCGCCGCCGGACGCGAAGAAGCCCTGCTTGCAGGAGATCAGCGCGATCAAGAACCCGAAGATCGCCGCCTTGAGGAGCCCCATGAAGAGGTCCTTCGGCTCCACGAGGTTCTGCACGCGGTCCATGAAGATGCCTGGATCGACGTCGAGCAGCCCGACCGCGATCGCGTATGCGCCCGTCATGCCGACCAGCGAGAACAGCAAGCACAGCAGCGGCAGCATGAGCACGCTCGCGACCACGCGCGGCACGATCAGGTACTGGATCGGGCTGACCCCCATGGTGGCGATCGCGTCGATCTGCTCGGTCACGCGCATGTTGCCGAGCTCGGCGGCCATCGCGCTCCCGGCGCGGCTGGTCACCATCAGCCCGGCGAACACGGGGGCGATCTCGCGCGTGAGCGAGAGCGCGACGACGCCGCCGACCATCCCCTCCGCGCTGAAGCGCCGGAAGCCGTAGACGGTCTGCAGCGCGAAGACCATCCCGGTGAAGATCCCGGTGAGGCAGATGATGAACAGCGACTGCACGCCGATGAAGTCCATCGCGCCCAGGAACTGCCCGATCCGGTAGGGCGGCCGCACGAGCCAGATCACCGTGCGGAACGTGAGCACGAGGGTGCTGCCGAGGCCGTCGAGCAGATCGAGCGGAACCGCCCAGATCCGATCGATCCAGCCCTTGCCGTGCCCGCCCTCGGGCTCCTCGCCGTCGCCGCTCACCGGACGCCATCCTAGCAGGGACTCGTCGCTTGCCGGCCGCCCGATGCGTGCCGGGCGCGTGCTGGGCGCCGACGGCGCGCTCAGCCCCGCGGCGAGCGCTCGAGGACGCGCTCCACGGTGCGCCGGAGCTCCTCGGGATCGAACGGCTTGCGCAGCACCCGCGTGCCGAGCTCGGCCAGGAAGGTCTCGACCTCGCGCCCGAAGACGCCGCCGGTCATGAGCAGCATGCGCTCCGCGAGCTGCGGGAACTCGTCCTTCACCGCGCGGTACAGGTCGGTCCCCGCCAGCCGCGGCATTTGCACGTCGCTGATCACGACGTCGAAGCGCCCCTGCTCGGCGCGGAGGATCGCGAGCGCGGCCTCGCCGTCGCTCGCCGTGACCACGTCGTGGGCGCGCCCGAGGGTGCGGGTCAGCGCGCGCAGGATGCTCTGCTCGTCGTCGACGACGAGCAGGCGCGCGCGACGGCCGGGCACCACCGCGCCGATCCCCCGCGGAGGCGTCGGGCGCAGCCGCGGCGGCATGCTGTTCGAGGGGCGCGCGTCGCGCACGACGATGGCCGCGCCGCCGCCGGGCAGCACCAGCCAGCTCGCGGCGAGGGGCTCGCCTTGCGGCCCCACGAGCGGCCGGCGCGGCGCCTCGGGCGAGGGGAGCTGCTGCCCCGCGAAGAGCGCGGCGGCCGAGCGATCCACCAGCGAGCTCGAGGTCGGCGACAGACGCCGGATGGCCGCGCGATTGGACTGCCGGACGCGGCCGTTGGCGTCGACGTCGAGGACGATCTCGTCCATCGCGTCGAAGATCGACTCCCAGCGCCGCGTCTGCTCGCGCAGCTGCGAGAAGAGGACCGTCGTCTGCAGCGCCAGCGCCACGGGCTCGGCCGCGACGCCGATCGCCCAGCGCACCGATTCGCTCGCGCGTCGCGCGGTCAGCTCGTCGCCCTGCGAGAGGATCACGAGCGCGCCGATCGCGGCGTCGTGCGCGACCAGCGGGACGATGCAGCCCGACCGTGCCCAGGGCGCGAGCCGCGTCGCGGTGTCGGGATCGACGAAGATCACGCCGGCGGTGCGGGTGTCCTCGCGGCGAAGGAGCGTCTCGAGCGGCTCGAGCGTGACCGCCTCGGCGTTCTTCGCGCCCGCGGCGCCGATCTGCAGCAGCGCGCTCGTGCCCGCGGCGAAGCGCGCCACGATCGCGAGGTCGGCCGGCACGCGCGCGGCGAGCGCGGTGGTGAACGCAGGGAGGCAGTCCTCGAGCGGCCCGCCCGCGAGCGCCCGCTGCACCGACACGAGCCACGCGAGTCGGTCGCTCGCCGGCACGGGCGCGGAGGACGGCGGGCCGTCCTGCTGCGTCGGGGCTGCTTCCTGCGAGCGACTCATGACGGGGATCCTTGGCACCGTGCCGAAGCGGGCAAGCCACCGCGCGGGTCAGGCTGCTCACCCGTCCCCCCCATTTTAGATCATGACACCGAAGTCTGCCTCAGTGCGAGAAATCGGGAGCAACGCCCGCCTCGAGCGCGCGCAATTCCGCCTCGCCCTTGGCGCGCGTGGTCGATGCGCGCCCGCTTCGCCCGACGAATTCCGCGGCCGAGCGCGGGGCGCGCGACGCTACGGGACGTCGACCCAGCCCTGCTCGCCCCGCTCGAGGCCGAGCTCCTGCCAGACGCGGAACCGATCCTTGCTCTTGCCCGGCGTCGGCGCGAGCTGCCACGAGCCGTCGCTCGCGACGTCGGAGCCGACCGATTCGTGGCAACCGTCGGTCTCGTTGCAGGCGTTGACCCAGCCGCCGACCCGCGCCGACCCCGGGCCCCCCTTGATGGTCACCATGCCGTTCGCGTCCGGAGGCGACGCGACCATGTCGCTGGGCGGCGGGATCGGCAAGGTCGGCGCGAGGCACGCGCCGAGGGCGAGCGCCAACATGCCGAGGAGGGCGAACCGGCGGGGAGGGCGAGGGAGTGCCACCGTCCGGTCGAGCTAGCACGCCTCAGGCCCGGGCGCGCGTGCCCTTTTCATCAGGCGATTCGCACGTCGGGCGACAACTCGGTTGGCGGGTACGCCAATCGTCGCACGACGCCGCCTCACTTCCCGCCGGGCTTCGTGGCGCCCGAGGTGGCGGCCGGCGGGCTCGGCTCGGCGCTCGCGACCGGCGTGACCGGCGCGACGGACGCGCTCGTCGCGGGCGCGGGGCTCGGCTCGGCCGTCGGCGCGCTCGGCGGCGCCTCGCTCGTGGCCTCCTTGGCGCGATCGGTCTCGCCGTGGATGTACCGGAAGCGGAGCTCGTAGATCTTGGCGCCGAACAGCATGTCGGCGACGCACGGGTTGGGCGGCAGCTCGGCCGAGCCGGCCGCGGTGTACACGACGATGTCCTGGCCCACGCGCAGGCGGCGGGTGGCGCCCGCGTCCCACCACTTCACGCGGACCTTCACTTCGCCGGCGGGCGACTCCACCGCCGCGACGATCTGCGGCTCGATGCCCTTGTATTCGTCGCGCAGGAGCTTGCCGAATCGACGGCGCGCCATCGGGTCCGAGAGGACGTAGGAGCCGATGCCGGCGGTCAGCCCCTTCTCGTCGATGGCCACGCTCTCGTCCGCGGCCGCGGGCGGCGGCAGGTTCGAGGCGCGGCGCTCGTCGAAGTAGTCCTGCAGGCCGCACGCGTCGTCATACGTGAGCGAGCGCGCGGGGACCTCCGCGTCGCGCTTCGAGCTCGGACCACAAGCGAGGAGCGGCAACAGGACGAGCGCCGCTGCGACCGGGCGGGGAAGATGCGTGGGCATCGCGCTCGAGCATAGCCCGAGAACGCGCCCGTGTTCGATCAGCTCGCGAGCTGCACCGTGGTGACCCACCCCTGGGGGGTCAGCTCGAGACGCGCCTGGATGGTCTGGAACGTCGCGCTCCGGTCACGCGCGCGGTGCAGCGCCGCGACGACCGCGTCGTGCACCGCGGGGGTCGGCGAGATGGGCATCTCCGCGCCGTTGGAGGCGTGCAGCGTGATCTTGAGGTCGACCTGGACCGCGCCGAGCGGCCCCTGCGGCGGGACGACCCGCGCCTCGAGCGCCACCGCGCCGAGCCAGCCGAGCTGGTTGGGCGGCACGGCTTGATACAGCGCAGCACCGAGCTCGGCGCGCGTCGTCGCCGAGGGCTCGGCCTCGGGGACGGCGGCGACCGCGGCGGGGGCGGGGGTGCCGGTGACGATCGCCGCGTGCGAGCCCGAGCGCCTCAGCGACTGCGAGCCCCCCGCGACGGCCGGCGGAACGGAGCCCGCTCCGGTCGAGCGCGGGATGGCGGGGATCATGCTCGCGGACGACCGGCTCGGCACCGGCGCGTCGTAGAGCGCGAGGAAGCGCGTGACGCCGCCGTCGACGTGGCGGAACAGCCCGTCGGCGCTCGCCACGGCGACCGCGACCACGGAGATCTCCCACGCCTGGTCCTCGCTCGCGAGCACGAACGAGTCGTTCACGAGCGCGTCGATGCCCCACTGCATCCCTTGCTTGCGGACGGCGTCGATCCGCGAGCGGACCTTCACGGAGAGCGTGTCGTCGCTCCAGCCCCAGCGCCAGGTGCACGTCGCCGCCTCGTACGTGCCGATGACGTCGAACGACGGCGCCCAGACGACCTGCTGGCCTCCGCGCAGGAACGGGCAGTACCCCGAGAGGTAGTTCGGCTCCGCCTGATCGCGCGGGTCGACCTTCTTGCCCATCTTGTGCTGCTTGCGCTGGACCTCGTCCTCGTACGCAGCCAGCAGCTTCTTGAACTTCTCCTCGGACGTGGCCATCGCCCGCTCCTCGGGGAGCGCGCCCCCGAACGGGAGGCTGCGCGCCGTCCCGTGAGCGTTTCACACGTCGCGGGGCGCCGGCCAAGCGAACGGCGGGCCGGTCGGACCGGCGGGGAGCCAATTCCCGCAAAACCTGGAGAAATTGGTCGACTGACGCACTGCAGCGCTAGCCGCGGCAAGCGGGAGGGTGCACTCTTTTCCCATGGCAGCGCGCGACGTCGGGTCGATTTGGATCGCCGGACACGAAGGCGAGGTCGAGCGCGTCGACGGTGTCGCCTCCTCGATGGCCGACCTCGGCGCGCCCGTGCGGCTGCTCGACCTCTGGGGCACGCCGGTCGACGGCGGCCCCTCCGCGCTCGACGCCACGATCTCGCGCATCCTCATCCTCGAGGTCCTCGATCGCCCCGACCTGCTCGACCGCTCGCTGCGGGCGCTGCGGCAGGCGCCTTCGCTGCGCGAGTGCCCCGTGCTCGCGGTGATCGGGCCGCGCTCGATCAGCCAGCTCGAGCCTGGCGCCGGTCACGACGACTTCCTCGTGTGGCCTGCGCCGCCGTCCGAGCTCTACGCGCGGGTGCGCTCGCTCGAGTGGCGGGCCAGCGAGTACGCGAGCGACGAGGTCGTGAAGCTCGGCCCGCTCGTGATCAACATCGCGGCGCGCGAGGTGTCGCTCTCGGGTGGCGCAGGCGCGGCAGGGGGCGCAGGGGGCGAAGCGGGCGAGCCGATCGCGCTGACGGCGCGCGAGTTCTCGCTCCTGGTCGCGCTCGCCACGCGGCGCGGGCGGGTGCTCACGCGCGAGACGCTCCTCGACGTGGTGTGGGGCGCCGACTACGACGGCGGGCAGAAGACGGTCGACGTGCACGTGCGGCGGCTGCGCGCGAAGCTCGGCGAGGCGCTGCCGCTGCAGACCGTCCGCGGCGCTGGATACGTGCTTCGCTAAGCCGTTCGCGCGCCTTCCCGTGAGGTGCGCGCGACGCGTCCGCGGCCGCGCCGGGCTGCACCGAATGCGGCCCGGCGATCCCTCGCGTGCTAGCGTCCGAAGACTCGATGAGATCCACGCGAGGGGCGCGACGATCAGGGCGTGCGTGGCTCGTCCTGCTGCTCGGCGCGGCCCCTTTGGCGTGTCGGACGGGCGGACGCGCCGGCGATTCTTCCATCGACGCCGCGCTCCCCGCGCTGCCGCCGCTCGCCGCGGCCGCCAGCGGGTCGACGGGCGCGGCGCTGCTCGACGCGAAGGGGGCGCTGGCCGAGCTGCCGC
>CAIXWQ010001187.1 GCA_903923175.1 uncultured delta proteobacterium
CTGACAAACAGCAGAATCGTCAGTTGCCAGGACGATTGATCGGACAAAGTGCGAGGCCTGCGGAACAAACCTACGTCGGCGCCACCCGTGAACGGGTACGATCGAGCACACCCGCGCAGGCGGCGCCGTGGCGCCGCTCGAGCCGTGACACGCGACGGGCGCGCCCGCCAGCAGAGTGAGCAGGACGGCACCGAGCGCGGCGCGGGTTCGCATCACTCAAGGCTGCGCGGAAGCGTCCTCGAGGTAAAGCGCCCCATTCGGCCGCGCGCTCGAGGCGCGCGAACCTCCGTGGGACGCCGAAGCGCGGCGCGAGACGGTCGCGCCGGGGGCGCCGGCTCTCGCCGCTGCCCCCCAGCCTCGGCCGACCTCGCGGTGCGCTCAGCCTGCGGCGGCCGGCGTGGCCGGCTTCGCGGGGGCGGCCGCGGCCTTCTTCGCGGCCGGCTTCTTCGCGGCCGGCTTCTTCGCGGCGACCTTCTTGGCCGGCGCGGCCTTCTTCGCCGGCGCCTTCTTCGCGGCGACCTTCTTGGCCGGCGCGGCCTTCTTCGCCGGCGCCTTCTTCGCGGCGACCTTCTTGGCGCCAGCCGCCTTCCCCTTGCCCGGGAAGTAGCGAGTCGCGCGCTTCTCACCTTCTTTGCGGAGCAGGCCCTTCGCGAGCCCGATCGAAATCGGACGCTCGATGTCCTTGCTCGCGATTCCCAGTTTCTTCTGAATTTCCTCGGAGCGCTGGCCCGGGGCCGCGGCGACCGACTCGACGATCCGATCGAGCTCGGCGAGGATCTCGGTGGACGAGCGGCGCCCGCCCTTGCGGGGGCGGCCGACCGGCTTGACGGCGCGCGGGGCGGCGCCACGCGGCGCGCTCGGCGCCGCGGCGACCGGGGCAGCCTTGGCGGCCGGGGCCTTGCCGGACGTGGCGATCGCGACGAGCTCGGCGACCTGGGCGGTGCCGATCAGCGCAACGACCTGGCGCGCGAAAGTGGACGCGAGAGACGCGATAGCGGACTCGAGACGTGCGGACATCATCACCTCGACTGGGTTGCGGCGGCTCGGTTCGCGATCGGGGATTCCGCGCGGACGGGCGCCACAGTACTTCTCTTCACCTATCACAAGTCCAGGCGAATGCGGAATGGTCCCTTTGGCTCCCCGGCGCAGCCGCCTGTCGGCATCCGATTCGGGAGGAGCGGGCCCGACCTGCCCACATCGGACCGCGGCCGCCGTCGCTCAGACGTCTTTGTCGCTCGGGGCTCGACCGGAGTCGGCGGCGGGCTTCGATCGCCGGGATTGGTTCCCCTCGAGGGAGCGGGGAATCCGCTCGTGCTCTTCGACCCGAATTCCGTGACTTTCGGCCCGTTTCGCCAGGATCCGAACGAACACCAGAATCGCGGCAAGGATGAAAACCACCCAGACGACGGGAGGGAACGACGGCATCGGAAGAACGGTATCAGGCGGCCGACGTCGACCAGCGCCGGTCGCCCGGAGCCTGGCTCGGAATCAATCCGGGGTCGCCGACGTTGCCTGCCTCAGCGAACGCTCGCGCCGACTCGGCCCGAAGCCGCGGCGGCGGCGGTCTCGGCTTGCGACACCCCGTCACCGCCAGGCTCCGGGCGCGCGCCGAGATCGCCCAGAATCGACGCCAGGGGCCGGCCCAGCGAGGCTCGTTCGGTGGCAACGACGTAGATGTACTCGCGATTGCGCAGCCGGCCGACCCGACCGACCTTCTGGCCGAGCGGGTTGTAGATGCCAATCTGGGCGCCGACGTAGCGCTTGAAGTCCTTGGTGACGACGAACACCTCGCCGCGCTCGCGGAGGCTCTCCTCGATCTGGTCGCGTCCGAGGTAGCCCTCGTCGTTGAACGACACCACGATCAGCTGAGCCCTGGCGGCGCGCACGACCGCTCGGAAGGCCTCGAGCGACTGGGCCTTGGCGTTGAAGGCGCTCTTGCGGGTGCGGCAGTCCTCTCGCTTGCAGGCGACGCCGTAGTACGGGGGGCGGTCCCAGCGGACCAGCGTCTCCCAGACGTGGTAGTTCGACAGGTAGCTGTGCTGGTTGTACGGCGGATCGACGTAGACGACGTCGGCCTCGAGGGTCCGCACGGCCTCCAGCGCGTCGAGGCAGTGCGCTTCGCAAGGCCCGTCCGCCACCGCGGGGAGCACGTCGGGGACGCGCAGCTCGAGCTCGTTGTGGGCGCGCGGCGCCCACTCCTTGAGGTAGGCCATTTGTAGCCCGCACGTGGAGTCGACCCGATCGGCCGCCTCCATGAGCGAGACCAGGACCACCGCTTCGAGGAGCGGAGGCAGCCCCTTGGCCGCGATCGCGTCGCGGATCGCGTCGACTCGAGCGCCGTTCTTCGGCTGGAAGAACCGCGCGTCGACGCAGAACGCTTGCGTGAAGTACCCAGGCTTCCCCGGCAGCGCCCCGAGCTCGCGGATCAGCCGCTCGGCGTCGCGAATCACCTGCTCGCGATCGGCCGCCACGTAGCAGCGCGCGAGGGCGTGCGCGTACGCGTTGTGGTCGTTGGCGACGACGCGGTGACCGGCGCGCTTGAGCGCGTGCCCGACGCGGCTCGTCCCCGAGAACAGGTCGACGACGCTGCGCAGCTCCGGAAAGCGCCCGAGCACCGCGACGAGGTCGGGCAGCAGGGTGCGCTTCGAGCCGAGGTACTTGATCATCGGCGCGGCGAGCGTATCAGCACGTCCGCGCCAGGCGCGCGACGCGCGCGACGGGGCACCGCCGGCCCGGAGGCGGCAGCGAGCCTCGGCCCGCCAGCGGGCTCCGTCGGCGCGCGCGTCGCCGCGGCGAGCTTCACGCGTCCAGCGCCGCGAACCACGCTTCGGCGATCGCCGTCAGCGTCTCTTCGCTGACGGCCGACCCCTCGGGCACGCCCATCGCGGCGCCGAAGGTGTAGACGAGCTTCCCGACGGGGATGCCCTCGACGAGCGCGGTGAACGCGTCGTCGCCGAGCGGGCGAATCGCGTAGGTCGTGCCGGCGAGGGAGACGGACTTGTCGGCGAGATCGACGATGGGGGCGGGGTCGGACATGGCGGCGGCCTATACCACGGCTTTCGCTCCACGGCGCACCGCCGGCGCGACCACAGGCGAGGCGCGCGCGGAGCCGTGTCCAGGCACGGCCGGAGGGCGCCGGTCGGTCGCCCGAGGGGGTCAGCGACGACGCCGGGCCCGGAGGCCCACCAGCCCGAGGGCGAGCGCGAGCCCGGTCGAGAACACGGCACTGCCGCCCCGCGGCGCGCGGCCGACCGCGCTGCTGCACGTCCCCGCCGGAGAGAGATCGGGCCCCTTCGAGGCGGCGTCTCCTTTGGCAGCGTCGGTCGTGCCCGAGTCGCTCACGGCGGAGTCCGCGCCGCCGGTGTCGGTCTTCCCGGAGTCGACCGGGCCGGCGCCGCACGGCGTCGCGGCCGAGGTCGCGTCGCCGAGATCGGGGGTCGCGGTGGCGACGAAGTCGCTCGAGTTGTCATCGGTGTCCGTGCAGCCGCCGCCGGCGCGCACCCCCACCGTCGTCACGTCGGTCGCCGGCGCGGCGGCGGCCTCGAAGTCGTTGGCCGTGCCGAAGCCGACGAAGTCGATCACGCTCGCGTCGCTCGGGCACCCGGTGCCGCAGGTGAGCTGGGTCGTCGAGTTCACCAGCGCGAGCTTGCCGGCCTTGGCGGCGAGATCGAGCCCGGGCGCCGTCTGATCGGGGGTCACGGGCAGCGCGCTGCCGGCCCCCGCGCTGCCGCCAGCCAGCTGGACGAGGAAGTGCTGCCCAGCTCCGAGCGTGACGGTGTCGAGGTTCGCGACGTTCCAGGTCGAGCCTACCGCGCTGGCGTACTGGAGCGACCAGCCGGAGAGCGAGACGTCGGACGCGCCGCGGTTGAACAGCTCGACGAAGTCGTTCTGATAGAGGGCGCCTGTGTTGCCGCCGCCGCCGTAGAACGCGCTGATCACCACGCCGGAGGAGACGCGCTGCTCCACGCGGCCGAGCGACTCCGGCGCGTCCGCGCCTCCGCACGCCGCGAGCAAGGCCAGCGAAAGCGACGCCGTCGCCAGCGAAATCAGCCGGAACCCACGGAGCTCCGTTCGAGCGCTCATCGAATCGACCTCCACGCAGTAACGAGCCCCCCAGACGGGGCCCATCCGGCGTCGGCGCCGTAGTGTCGTCAAGAGCGCGGGCGCGGGGTGCCACGACGCTCCTTCGCCCCGACGCCACCGCCGAGGCACACGCCGTCGCGCGGACCTCACTTCGGTAGGGTGTGCGGACGCCCCGGGGCGGGGCGCGCCCCCACGGGACGAGGGCGGAAGCGTGGCGGCCCGCGGACGCCGGGCCGGGCCGGCACATTCCCCGGTGCTACTTCGGGCGAGCGGCACTAGGCTGCGCGCCGATGTCGACCGAAGCCCCCGCCGAAGCCCCCGCGACGACCCCCGAGCCCGAGGCCCGCACGTTGGACGACGTCCTCGCCGACCTCGAGCGCGAGGTGGCTCAGTCGGGGCGAAAGCACCCCCGCGCGCGCGCCCTCGCCTCGGAGGCGCGCCGGCACCCCCAGGCGGATGGGTATGTCGAGGGGCTGATCCTCGAGCGCAGCGACAAGGGCGAGGCGGGGAGCCGTCTGCTCGGCGCCCTCGAGCGCGCCGCGCGCGCGCAGGGCCCCGAGAGCGACGCCGCGAAGCAGAAGCTCGAGGAGCTGATCGCCACGCACCCGACGCTCCGCGCGCTCGGCGAGCAGCGCCTCCAGGCCGCCGCGCCGAAGCCGCCGCGCGAGCCCGTCGCCCGTGCGGACGACGCGCAGCCGCGCGCCGCGAAGGGGGCGTCGAACGGCGACGCGGGGCAGTCGAAGAAGCCGCGACCGCTCCCGCAGCTGATCCGCGAGCTCGAGAACGTCGTCTCGCGGCTCGGCCGCGACGACGCGCGCGTGCTCGCCGCCGTCGAAGCCGTGCGCACCGCGCCCGACGCGGGCCCCGACGTCGAGTCGCTCATCGCCGAACACACGCGCCGCGGCGAGGACATCGCGCAGAAGCTCGCGGCGCTCGAGGCCGCGGTGACCGCGGGCGGCGTCGAGGGCGACGAGGCGAAGCGCGCCGCGGCCGACGTGCTCGCCGCGTACCCGTTCCTGCAGGGCCCCGTCGACAAGCGCCTCGGCGTGCAGCGCGCGCCGGCGAAGCCGCGCGAGCCGAAGAGCCCGCCGCCCGTCGCCGCGCGAGAGCATCGCATCGACGCGCTCACCCCGCGCGCGAAGTGGACGCTCCTCGTCGACGAGCGCAGCCGCTCGAACGCCCACGGCGAGGCCGCCCAGCCCCGCGCGGTCGGCCTGCTGCTGCCGCGCTCGCCCACGCTGCGCTCGCTCCCGCGCGGCTGGCGCGCGCGCGACATGGTCGGCCCCGCGCTCGACGCGGTGCTCGACGCGGTGGTCGCCGACCGCAGCGCCGGTGTGCTCGGGCTCACCCGACTCGGAGCGGACGGCCCGGCGGCCGGCGGGGCCGACGCGCCGTCGCGCGCGCTGCTCGAGATCGTGCAGTGGGTCGCGCGCCTGCTGCCGATCGACGGACCGACCGAGATCGACGTCGTCGTCGACGGGCGCGGCGACCAGGCCGCGATGGCGAGCCTGCGCGCCGCGTTCACCGAGGCGCAGCACGCCGTCGCCGGGCTCGACCCGCGTCGACACGCGCACCTCACGTTCCGACCGCGCTCGATCCGCGATGGCGAGTCGCCGTTCGACGGCTACGTCGACGCGCTGGCCTACCTCTGGCGCCAGGCCGACGGCAACACGCGCCTGCAGCGCTCGGGGCTCGTCGGCGTCTGCCTGAGCGAGGCGCCCGCGGAGGCGCTCTCGCACGCCTGCGATCTGCTCACGCGCGGCGCAGGGCTCGAGGGCGAGACCTGGCGGGCGCTCGTCGGCTCGCCCGACGGCGCGAGCGAGGGGAGCCTCGCGCACGATCTGCTCGAGCGCGCGGGCGAGGCTTGCAGCCGCGATCTCGCGAGCTGGCGAGGCCTGCTCGAGACCACGCGCGCCCACCTCGCCGACGACGCGCTCGACCTTCGGGTGATCGGCCGCGAGCTCGCTTGGCTGCAAGCGCACGCGCCGAGCGGCGCCGGGCTCTCGCCGCAGCTCGAGCTCGTGTGGCGGACGATGCAGCTCGAGGCGACGGCTGCGACGGACACGACGGCGAGCGACGCGTGGAACGCGCTCGGGGAGCAGCTCTACGTCGAGGACGCGCGGCTCGTCTGCCGCGCCGCCCTCGCCCGCGCCTTCATCGAGGCCCGCCGCTTCGACTTCGCGACCGCGGCCCAGGCCCTCGCACGCTTCGCCGCTGCGGCGCCCGAGGTCCCGGGGCTGCGCGCGAGCGCGCAGGTGCAGCGCGCGCTCGGCGTGATCGCTGCCGCGCGCGGCGAGCACGGCGAGGCCAGGGCAGCGTTCGCGCGTGCCGAGGAGGCCTTCGCGCGCCTCTCCGACGCCGGGCTCGCCTCGTGCGAGCGCGACGCGACGGC
>CAIXWQ010001188.1 GCA_903923175.1 uncultured delta proteobacterium
ATGACCTTGCGAAGATCTGGTCATGCCCCCTCGCGGGTGGCCCCATGTGCCTGCAAAAGTGGGTGGCCCCATGACCCTGCAAAAATGCGCGTCATGGTGGCCCCATGAGCCTGCAAACTGGCATCGCGCTGCCTTCGTCGGCGATCTAGCGTTTCTGGCGCCAAGTTCGGAACGCCACAGCAGCGGACCGCGCCAAATCGATCGGAAAGCGCAGCGCGCCGAAGCCACACCACGGAGTGGAAGCTCAATCCTTAGACGGCGATCGCTTCGGCGGTTCGTCCGCAGGCCCCACGACGCGGTTGCGCCCGCCCGTCTTGGCCTCGCGAAGCCGCGCATCGGCCAGGGAGACCAACGCGTCGCCCTCGGGCGGCACGGGGACCTCGGCGACCGTCGCGACGCCAAGGCTCGAAGTGATCGGGATCGTCTTGCCCTCCCACGGCACGTTAAGGCGCTCGATGCCGCGCCGCATTCGCTCGGCGAAGAGCACGCCGTTCTTGCCGTCGATGCCGCGAGTGAGCAGTGCGAACTCATCGCCGCCGACGCGCGCGAACACGTCCTCTAAGCGGATGACACGCAGGATCGCGGCAGAGATGGCGCGCAGGACCGCGTCGCCGCCAGCGTGGCCGTAAGTGTCATTGATCTTCTTGAAGCTATCGACGCCGAACATGATCAGCGACAGCTCCGTGCGGTGCCGCACGGCGTGGCCGATCTCCGAGCGTAGGCGCTCGCCGAAGTGCTTGCCGTTGTAGGCGCGCGTGAGCGGATCGCGGTGCGCGCTCTCGAAGAGCTGTTGCTGCAGGCCGGCTTCGAGCTCGTCGTGGAAGTTGAACCGGACGATGAGCTCGGTGCCGATCTGGAGCTTGTCTCCGTCGGCGAGCTTGTGGAAGGCGATGCGCTCATCGTTGCACCACGTGCCGTTGGTGCTCTTGAGATCCTCCGCGAGGAAGTCGTCGCCCTGGCGGACGATTCGGGCGTGGCGGCGCGAGACGCCGTCGCTGTCGAGGTAGAACGTCGACCGCGGGTCGCGCCCGAGGATCGTCTCGTCCTCTTCAAGCTGGAACATCTCGCCGGCGCGGCTCCCCGCGATCAACGTGAGGTAGGCCTTCTTGGCCAGATGGGCAGAGTCCGGCTTGTAGGCGGGCGCGCCGTATGCGGAGCCGCCCATCACGGAGGCGTGGTGGATACGCTCGACCACATACTGCCTGTCGCGTGCGGGCACCTCTGGCGGTCTGGCGCTAGCGTCCACGCTTGGCGCCGGCTCGATGAACGTCTCTCCGCTCCCGGGGCAGCTGTCGACGAGCTCGCAAAGCCATGCGGATCCACGGGGCGAGGGCCTTAGGCCCTCATCCGCAGCGTCCAGGGCGCGGGCCATCGACGCCGCCGAGGGAGGCCCGAGTTTCTCGCTCACGACTTGCAACTCGCTCAGCGAGGCCGTCACGTCCGAACGCTCCGGCGCGCGTCTCTGAAGGGCTTCGAGAAGCGCGGTCGCTTCGGCCAACAATCGCGCGACCCGCCGCGCGTCACCGGCCAACCACTCGGTCTTCGCTAGACTCGAAAGCGAGGTTGCAAGATCCCGCTGCGCGTCGATCCAGGTCCGATCTCGATCGACCGACTCGCGGATCAGTGCGATCGCCTCAAGCGCGGCTGCGCGCGCCGCAGGGAGATCGGCACGGTGCCGCTCCACCCGGCCGAGCGTGTCGAGGACGATCGCCAGGTGATATCGAAGATCGTGGCGGCGGGGTGCGAGCGCGAGGGCTTC
>CAIXWQ010001189.1 GCA_903923175.1 uncultured delta proteobacterium
CCGATCTCGCTCCTCGCCCCGCGCGGCGACGCGACGCCCGGCGCGCCCGACCTGCTCGCGACGCTGGACGCGCCGGACTCGCTGGACGCGCTGGACGCGCCGGATGTCCGCCTCGGCACCGGCCCGACGCTCCTCGCGGAGTCGACGCCCAGCGCGCTCGACGGCGGCGGGCCGGCGGGGCCCCATCGCGTCGAGCTCCTGTCCGACGAGCGGCTCGGCTTCGGCGCGGTGCTCGGGCGCGGCGGCATGGGAGAGGTGCGGCTCGCCGAGCAGGTGAGCCTGCGGCGCGAGGTCGCGGTCAAGACCGTGCTCGATCGCACCAACGCGGCGTCGCGCGCCGCGCTGCTGAAGGAGGCGTGGGTCGGCGCCGCGCTGGAGCACCCCAACGTCGCGCCGGTGCACACGCTCGCGCGCGCGACCGACGAGGCCGAGCCGCTCGGCGGCGTCGCCGTCGTGATGAAGCGCATCGAGGGGACGAGCTGGGCCGAGGTGCTCGGCGCGCGCGCGGCCGGGCGCGCGCTGCGCCCCGGGCACGGGCGCTTCGAGGGCCCCGCCGCGTTCGAGGCGCACCTGCGGGTCTTCGCCGAGGTGTGCCGCGCGATCGCGTTCGCCCACCAGCGAGGGGTGCTGCACCTCGATCTGAAGCCCGAGAACGTGATGCTCGGCGACTTCGGCGAGGTCTACGTCCTCGATTGGGGGCTCGCGTGTCGCGCGAGCGACGGCCCGACCTGGCTGGCGCCGCCGACCGCGATCGAGGGGCCGACCGGCACGCCCGCGTACATGGCGCCAGAGCTCGCCGCCGCCGACGGTGCCAACGTCGGGCGGCACACCGACGTCTACCTGCTCGGCGCCATCCTGCACGAGCTCGTGACCGGGAGGCCGCCGCATCACGAGCGCACCGTCATCGCCGCCCTCGCGCACGCCTACGACAGCGCCGAGATCGACTACGGCGACGAGGTGCCGCGCGAGCTCGCGGCGCTGCTGCACGCGGCGCTGCACCGCGCGCCCGGGCGTCGTCCCGCCTCGGCCGACGCGCTGCGCGAGGCCGTGGTCGCGTTCCTGCGCCACCGCGGCGCCGAGCACTTCGCGGCCCGCGCGGAGGCGGCGCTCGCGGAGATCGATCGGCGCCTCGCGACCGCGCGCGCGGATCGCGAGGTCGAGCCGCGGCTCGGCGAGGTCGAGGTCGCCCTCGAGCAGACGCGCCGCGAGTGGCCGGAGCACCCGCGGCTCGCGGCGCTCGAGCGCGGGCTGCTCGAGCGCCGCGCCCTGCACGCGATCGTCGAGGAGCGTGTCGAGGCGGCCGAGGCGTTCCACGCGCGGCTCGGTCGACCAGCGGCGCTCGGGGAGGCGCTCGAGCGGCTCCGGCGCACGCTCGCCGAGCGCGATCGCCACGTGCGCTCGCTCGAGGCCATCGGCCGCGATCTCGACCTCACCTTCGGCAGCGCGGAGCGGCAGCGGGTGTTCGCGATTCTCGGTGCGCTGTGGGGCGTCGTCAGCGTCGGCCTGGGCACCCTCGAGCGCGCCGGCGTGATCCGCTTCGACTACCGCGCGCTGCTGGTGCTCGGCGCCGTGATCGTCGCGATGCTCGTGCCGTACAGCCTCGTGCGCCGCCGGGAGCTGTTCCAGAACCGCGCCAACCGTCGCCTCTACGGCGGGCTCACCTTCACCGCGGTCGCGGTCGAGATCTGGTGGCTCGCCTGCATCCTGCTCGCGATGCCGGTGCGCGCGGCGCTCGCGCTCACGCCGATCTTCTACGCGTACGCGTTCGCGACCCTCGCGATGGTGCTCGATCGACGGTTCGCGCGCGGCGCGCTCGCGCTGGTGGCGACGGCCGGCGTCGCCGCGGCCTTCCCGCGCTTCGCCCTCGACGCCATCGGCCTCGGGGGCGCCGGCGCGGTCGCCCTCACGCTGCTCGCGTGGCGCGGGGGCGCGCAGGCGCGCGACTCGTCCGCGGCGTGAGAGCCGGTCGCCATCGCGCACCCGACGCCGTCGTCTACATGCAGCTCGCCCCCGTCGGCCCCGGACCGACGTCGCCGAGGGCGTTGCTGGTGAACGTGTTGCCCATGTTGACGACCGTCGCGGTGGAATTGCACGGGATTCCGATGCCGTATTCAGCGCTGTACGACAGGGTCGAGTTCCGGATGTCGAGGCTGTCGTTGTTCGACACGAGCGAGACCGCGCCGTTGCTCGACGAGGCGCTCGTCGAGCCTCCGTAGGAGATGGTCGAGTACGTGATCTTGGCGCTGCTGCTCGACCAGATCGTGATGCCGTTCCAGTCGCCCGGTCCGGGGGTGCCGGCCAGCGAGGTGAGCGTGATCCTGCTCGTGGCGGTGCCGGCGAGCGTCAAGCTGCCCGCGTTGGCGTAGCCGATGGAGATCCCGAGATCGGTCGCGAACTTGAACACGCTGCCGGCCGCGATGGTGAGGGTCGGCGTGGCGGCGCCACCGATGCTCAGGCTGCCGGAGACCGCCACCTCCGTGCCGAGGTTCTTCCACGACGTGTTCGTCGCGATGCTGCCGCCCATCAGCTCGACCATCGCGTTGCCGTTGAACGTGTTGGTCGAATCGATTCCAGCGAAGGACGGCGCGTAGACCGAGATCGCGAACTGCAGCGTCGGCGAGCTCGGAATGTCGTTGAAGGTGCAGTTGCCGATCGTGAAGTTGGAATCCGCGTCCTTCTCCAGGATGCCATTCGAGCCAGCGCCCACGTGCGCGAAGGTCGTGTGGTCCACCGTCACGCGACCGCTCTTCACGCCGATGCCGACCAGGCAGGCGTCGCCGTTGGACCCGCAGTAGTCGAGCTTGACGTACGCGAGGCTCGTGGCGCTCATCGTGTTGCCCCAGAGCTGGACGCCTGCCCAATCGCCTGCGCCCGGGGTGGAGTTCGACGAGGTGAAGGTGATGGGCGATGCGGCCGTCCCGATCGCGGAGAGCTTCGCGGCGCTGGAGTACCCGATCGAGAGGATGGTGTCCGGGGCGAAGCGGAGCGTCACGCCCGGCTCGATGCTCAGGGTGGCGTTGCCGTTCACGTTGATGGAGCGGGTGATCGTGTACGGGCTGCAGGCCTTGGTGAGGGTTCGGTTGCTGGTCACGTCACCGCCGGAGAACGCGATCGTCTCCGTGCATGCGGCGGCATCGAGCGGGGCGTCCGCGTCGCCAGCCTCCGCGGCGTCGGCCGGCACGGAGGTGTCGCCGTCCACCGCCGTGTCTTCGACCACGCAGGCGTCGGCCTGAGCGTCGGAGCCGCACGCGGCGTCCGGGCTCGCGCCAGGCGCGTTGCTGCTGCTGCTGCAGCCCGCGAGCGGCAGCGGCGCCGCGATCAAGATCAGCCCCCATGCCCGTCGCGTTCGCTTGGTCATCGAGGAACTCCCATTCAGGCGTGCCCGCTACCACGCACTTGCTGCGCGCCTCTCGACGCGTCGAGCGGGGGTGCAGCAGGAATCTGCATCCAGCATGCCCGCGGCTGCGGGCAGACGACCCGTTCGCGCGTAGAGATTTTCCGCCGAGCGAGTCCCTCGGGCCGGCAGCGCGTGCGTGCCGCGTGCGCTCGTTGCGGCGAGCTGGCCCGGCGATCGTGCCTCGTGGGCGCCCGAGTCGATCGAGCTCCCCGCGACCGAGGCTGCGTGGCGTCGCGCGCCGGCCCGAGGGCGCGCGACCGCTGCGACCACGCCGTGACGCGTGATCTGCTCGAGTTGGCCCCGATTCGGCCGACGCTCCGTCTCGACTCACAGGGTATCGTCGCGCCCATGAGAAGAAGACCGACGAGGTCACCAAGGTGCGCCGCGCGAACCTCGTGAAGTGGGCCGACCGCGTGCTCGCCGCCCTCGAGACGTGCCTCGAAGAGCACGCCCACGTGGCCGGCGCGGAGTTCACGGTCGCGGACATCCTGATGACCACCGTCCTGCGTCAGGCGCGCCGCGCCGGTCTCCTCGCGAAGTACCCGCGGTGCGAGGCCTACCGACGGGCGTGCGAAGCGCGCCCCGCGTGGGCCCGCACCGTCGCTGCGTACGAGGCGCGCCTCGGCGCAGAGCCAGGCGCGGTCGAGCGAGCGGCGGAGGCGAGGTAGCTCCGGACGACGCCTCGCCCGGACGCGCTACCGGTCGGGGCCGCTCGGCGACAGGAGCTCGACGTACCCCTCCGTGCCATGCACGCGGATTCGCTCCCCATCGCGGATCCTCCGCGTTGCATGCTCGACCCCCACGACGGCGGGCAAGCCGTACTCCCGTGCGATCACCGGCCGTGGGTCATGAGGCCACCGACCTCCGTCACGAGGCCCTCGATACGATCGGAACGCGTCCTTGCGCTCGCCGATGAGCCGCTGATCCACTCGGTGCGTGCGCACGACGTCGTGGAGCTCCGGGAATCGGAGGTAGAAGAGGTCCTCCTTCTCACGGAGCACGTGGGCCTTCACGAGGCGCTCTGCCTCTCGCAGCAGACCTTCCGGTTGCCGGTGACGGGGTCGGCAGTGAACAGGACGCCCGCGGCCTGCGCGAGGACCATCCGCTGCACGATGACGGCCACGTGGACCTTCCGCGGGTCGAAGCGGTTGCGCAGGCGGTAGGTGACGGCCCGCTCGGTGAAGAGCGAGGCCCAGCACCGGCGCACGTGCTCGAGGATCGCGGCCGGCCCCACGACGTGGAGAGAAGTATCGTGCTGGGCCGCGACGGCCGCCGAGCGGGCGCTCACGAATACCCGCCGGCGATCGCGATCGCGTTCGGCGCTGCGATCACTTTTTTGGCCCCTGGCTCGGACGCTCTGTACAGGCGGCAGTGTGCGGTCGCTCGAAGCGGCCACGGAGGAGTCATGAGCGTCTCGCATCCCAACGACGATCGCGGTTCGAATCAAGAGCGTCGCGCCCCGCGCGTTCCCTTCGAGGCGCTCGTCGAGATCGCCGCCCCGGAGGGCGCGTCCTTCGAAGCCGAGAGCGTCGATCTCTCCGCGTCCGGGATGCATTTGCGCACCGCGTTCCTGCCGAAGATCGGCACGCCGCTCACCTTCCGCTTCGACGCGGGGGAGGGCGAGGGCGCGACCTCGCTCGGTGGCGCGCCCGTGCTCGCGAACGGCGAGGTCGTCTGGGCGCACGACGGCGCCGAGGGGTGCGAGTTCGGCGTGCGCTTCGCCGACATGAAGCCCGAGGGCTTCGACGCCATCCAGAAGCTGGTCGGCGGCAGCGCCGAGCAGGACGGGCCCGAGGGCCCGCGCAAGGGCGCGGCCGTACGCATCCACATCGAAGGGGTGCAGGCCCCGATGCGCGCCACGCTGAAGGACGAGCTGCGCAAGGGCGCGGTCGTCGGCAGCGATCTCAAGATGCTCAAGATCGGCGCCTACGTCGAGCTCGAGGACAAAGAGAAGCGCACGCGTCGGACCGCGCGCGTCGAAGGGGTCGACTGCGAGATCGATCAGGAGACGATGATCCCGCAGCTCGTCGTGAAGCTCCGCTACGACGCCGGCGCCCTCGAAGGGGTGAAGGGCGCGGCCGGGCCGAAGACGATCGCCGGCATGGGGCCGCTCGCCCCCTCCGACGGCGCGCGCACGCCCTCGGCGACGATGCCGCCGCCCGGGATGAGCGCGCGCTCGAGCGACGCGCACGCCGCGGACGCCGGAGAGGCGGGCGCAGACGCCTCCAAGCATGACGTGCAGACGCGCCCGGCGCTGCCGGTGGGCGACGCGGGCGACAACAGGATCCACGCCCTCCGCGAGAACGTGGGGGACGGCTTCAAGAAGGTGGGAACGACGATGAAAGACGCATTCTCGGGTGCTTCGGCCGCAGCGTCTCGACTCGGCGCCCGCGCGAAGACGACGATCGCGCTCCTCGCTTCCAAGCGGGGGGCCAAAGATGAAGGCGCCGGCGAGACCGAGACGCGCCGAACGACCTCGCCCCTCCCGGGGCTCGCGAAGGGACGGACGCTGCGGCCCCAGGGCGCGTCCCTCGACAGCATGCGGGGCGACGAGGAGAGCGCGATGGAAGAGATCGATCCGAAGAAGACGGCGCGTCGCAAGCAGATCGCGATTGCCGCGGGGGTGGCGGTGGCGTTCGTCCTCGCGTTCCTCGCGTTCCGCAGGCCGCACCAGAAGAACACCGTGGCGCTCGCGCCGGCCCTCGAGCTCGCGCCCATGTCGCAGCCCGCAACCGCGCCGCTGCCGGCGCCGATGCCGAGCGACGTCGCGCCCGCCGCGTCGGGCTCCGCGCTCGCCGCCGCGCCTACCGCCACGCCCCTGCAGGGCGAGCCCACCGGCGCCGACGCCAAGGGGAACCCGAACCCGTTCGGCGCCAAGGGCGTGAAGAACGGCACCCGCATGGTGCTCCGCCTCGACGGCCCGATCGGCGAGATCCGCGGCCTCGCGCTCCCGAACGGCTTCGTCGTCTCGGTCCCCAACCGCAAGTCGCTCGAGGCGGCCGGTCCGCTCGCGGCCAAGGATCCGCGCATCTCGTCGGCGAAGGTCGTCAACCAGCCGAACGGCGCCGAGCTCACCATCGCGTTCAAGGACGGCACCCCCGAGTACGTCGTGAAGGCGAAGAACGACTCGCTCGAGATCGTCCTCGCCCGCGACAAGGCCGTCGCCAAGAAGGGCGGCAAGGGCAAGGGCGGCGAGAAGAAGGCGCCGGCCAAGAAGAAGTAGTCACCCCCGATTTCCGACCATCCAGCGCGACACACGCGCGGGCGGTTCAGAGCGACGCAGGCGATCACCGAATGGCGGTGAGGTCTGCGTCGTTCGCTATTTGGCGCGCTGCTTGCGCCGCACGAGGGCGAGCCCCGCGACCAGCACGCCGACGCCGCTCACCCAGAGATCGTTCAAGCGCACGCGCGGAGCGCCCGAGAGGCGCGACTCGGCCGCCGAGGGGAGCGCGGCGCCGCCGCCGATCGCGTGCGAGGCCCGCCCCTCGAGCTCGAAGCCGACGAGCCCGCCCCGCCCGAGGCTCGCCTCGGCCAGCTTGGGGCGCTCTTCGAGATCGGCGACGCGCTGGAGCACGATCGTGTCGAGCGGGACGATCTGCGCGTCCTCGCCGCGCCCGACGATCGCGAGCGACTCGCTCCCCGTCGCGCCGAGGCGCACGCGCTCGAGCCCGCGGATCGGTCGGAACGCGCCGCCCGAGCCCGCGAAGCTCAGGCTCCCCTTCGCGACGCCGTCGGAGGCGCCGCGCAGCTCGTAGCTCGCCTCGCCGCCGGCGAGGCCGACCGGCACGTAGGCCCACACCGCGTACGTCCCGCTCCGCAGCGCGCCGGGCTTCTTCTCCGCGGTCGCGAGCGAGACGACCGCGCTCGGCTTGTCGCTCGCGCGCGCCCATTTGTAGCCGCCACGCCGGCCGCCGTCGTCCTGATCGCGCCAGGTGCCCGCGCCGGGGACGCCGCTCTTGCCGGCGTCGAAGTAGACGATCTCGCCGCGCTCGTCGGCGTTCTTCGAGGGGCCGATCAGGCCGCGCCGGTTGTCCGGCGACGCCGCGCTCCCCCACTCCTCGAACGCCATCGCGACGTTGGGCTGCGAGGTCGAGGGCCAGAAGAGCCCCCACTCGACGTAGCTCGGCGTGCAGCTGCGGCCGTCGGCGCCGCACTCGCACACCTTCTTGAGCTCGCGCTTCACCTGATCGCGCTCGACGTGAAGGTGCACGCCGGTCGACCAGCCGGTGGTGCCCGTGGTCGCCACGCGCTGCCCGCGCCGCACGAACCCGCCGCACGAGAGCGCCGGATCGAGCGAGCCCTGCGCGAGGTGGAGCATCGTCGTCTGCGTGCCGTCGCCGTGATCGATCACGACGTAGTTGGCGTCGCTCACGCACGACGCGTCGCCGCACCCCTTGGTCGACGACATCTTCACGTGCACGAGCGTGCCGTCGGCCGGCGCCACCACGTCGAACGCGCCCCCCTCGGGGAGCGCGAAGTCGAAGGCGTACTTGTTCGCGCCGACGTGGTCCGAGCAGCACGCGTCGTTCGCGTCTTGCGTCAAGTACTGGCTCGCCCCGGCGCTCCACGGCAGCCGGAAGCGAGCCCCCTCGGCGCGCGCGCGCGCGGGCGCCGCGACGACGGCGAGCGTGGCCGCGGCGAGGGCGATTCCGAGCGTGAGCGCGGGGTGACGACGCATGCGAGTCGACGTGAGTTCTAAAGCCACGGTCCGGTGTGAGGCTAGGCGAGGAGGTGCGCCTCTAGCGCGGGCGAAGCGCGTAAGGGGCTCGCGCTGGATGCCCGGAGCGGAGAATTGCGCACGCGGTTGCTCGAGCCGACCCCGTCCCGTACTTTTCAGAGCGGCTTCCCAGTGCGTGCCGGCTTCGTCACCCAGTTCGGCTCCGCGGCGGGGGCGTTCTTCTCGGACGTGCTGCTCGCGTCGATGTGCGCCGACGCGCGCGCGCGTGGGCACCAAGGGCACGCGCTGCACGTGTACTGGGACGGCCGCGACGCGCTCAAGGACGCCGAGGTGCGCCGGCGCGTCGTCGCGTGGGCGGAGGCGCGCGCGCTCGACGTGCTGGTGATCGAGCGCGTGGTCGACGGCGCGACGCTCGCCGCGCTGCGCGTGGCGCGCCCCGGCCTCACGGTCGTGCTCGTGGCGCGGGGCGAGGGGTTCTCGCACGTCGAAGGGGTCGACTGGGCGCTCGTCGACGACGCGCAGGCGGTCACGCCAGGGCTGCGCGCGCACCCGACGGACGAGTTCCGGCGCGCGTTCGCCGCCTGGCTCGACGCCCCCGACGACGCCGCGCGCGAAGCGGTGCCCGGGATGGCGCGGCTGCTCGACGGCGAGCCTCGCGCGCCGCGGGTCTCGATCGCGACGCTACGCGCGCGCGCGCGGCTGCCGTTCGCCCCGGCGCTGGATGGCGAGACCATCCTCCTCGAGACCGAGCGACCGCCGACGCGCTGGTTCACCGTCTACGGGAACGCTGGGTGCCCCTATGCGCGCGACGTCGCCGAGGTCCCCGCGTATCGCGGCCTCCCGGTCCTCGCCGCGCCAGCGCACGGGATCGCAGGAGAAGAAGCAGCAGCGCCCGGCCTCGCGCGCTACGGCTGCAGCTTCTGTCACATGGGGGGCGACTACGAGAAGCGCGCCGACGGGGAGGTCGTCGCCGACGTCGTGAGCCAGGTCGCGTACCTGGTCGACGCGCTCGCCTCTGATTCCGCGAGCTGCACGAGACGCGCCCTCGAGCACGTCATCCTCTCGGACCAGAACCCTCAGCGCTACCTCGCGCCTCTGCTGGAGGCCGCCGCCGCGCGCGGGCTGCCGCCGCTGCGATGGCTCTTCCAGACGCGCGCCGACGCCTTCCTCCGCGACCTCGAGCACGTGCGCCGCGCGACCGAGGTCGCCGAGCGGGTCGGCGCGCGGCTCGCCCTGTATCTCGTCGGCTTCGAGGCCTTCAGCGACGAGGAGCTCGCGCGTTACAACAAGGGGCTCTCCGCCGAGACGCTCGTCGCGGCGGTGCGCGCGATGCGGGCGCTGCGCGAGCGCTCGCGCGGGCGCGTCGATTTCGCCGAGATCCGCGGGCACAGCCTGATCCTCTTCAACCCGTGGACCCGCCCCGCGAACCTGCGCGAGTCGGCCGAGGTCATGCGCGCGAACGGGCTCGGCGAGCTCTTCCACGACGTCGCGTGGAACCGGCTGCGGCTCTACCCGAACCTGCCGATCCACCACCTCGCGGCGCGCGACGGGCTCCTCGCGCCCGCGTTCGCCGACGCCTCGCTCGCCGGCGCGACGCGCGAGAAGGGGTACAACCTCGAGGCGCCGTGGCGCTTCGCCGATGCGCGCACGGCGCTCGCGTACGAGCTGTGCGCGCGGCTCAAGGGGGCGCTCGGGCGTGAAGGCGAGCTGCCGCAGCTGCGCGCCGCGGCGCGGTTCGCGGACGGGCTCGCGCCTGCCGGAGCGGTCGAGCCGAGCGCGGTCGCGTCCGCGGACGACCTCGCGCGCGTCGAGCGCGGGCTGGCGCGTCTCGAAGCCGAGCTCGCGGCGATCGAGGCCATCGAGGCCGTCCAGGGCGCGCACGCGCGACACGAACGCGCCGGCGTCGTGCACTTCGCCGGCGCTTGCAACAACGGCTGCGCGGGGTGCGCGAACCGCGACGCCTACCTCGACGACGCGACCGCCGCGCTCGAGGCGCGGGTCGACGCCGCGCGCGCCGAGGGGGGGCCGATCGCCTTCGCCGGGCGAGAGCCGTCGATCCACCCCGCATTCCTCGCGCTGGTCGCGCGGGCGTGCGGCGGCGAGCGGCTCGAGCGCGGCCGACCGGCCGACGAGGCGCCGCGCCGGGTCGGCGTGGTGACGAACGGGCGCAGGTTCGCGCTGCGTCCCTTCGCGACGGCTGCGGCGCGCGTGGGGCTCGCCGCCGCGTCGGTGAAGCTCTTCGGCGGGCTCGAGGAGACGGCGGACGCCTACACGCGCGTGGCGGGCGCGCACCGCCAGGCGCTCGAGGGGGCCGCGAACCTGGTGCGCGCCGGCGCGTCGCTCGAGGTGCGCGCCACGCTGCACGAGGCCGCGCTCGCGGAGCTCGACGAGATCGCGGAGCTCGCGGCCGGGCTCGGCGCGGCGACGCTGCGCGCGGAGCTCGTCCTCGACGAGCTCGACCTCGGGCA
>CAIXWQ010001190.1 GCA_903923175.1 uncultured delta proteobacterium
GCTTCCTGGGAAGCGCGCCAGCAGCTCCCGCACGCGACGCACGACACCGACTGAGTCCGGCCCGCGGTCGACGTAGTCGCCGAGGAACATGAACCGATCACCGGGGCGCGCGTCGAGTAGCGCGACGAGCTCGTCGAGCTCGTCGAGACACCCGTGAACATCGCCGACGATGAAGCTTCGCATCGTAAGAGTCACCTTACCGGGGGTGCGGCAGTCGCGCACGGCTTGATAGAGACCTCCGGGCTACGTCTCCGACGTCGGCGCCGGCGCTTTCGATTCCCAAACATTTCCAAGATTTCGCAGCATTCACGTTCGCTTCTCGCCCGCTTGCACGCTCGTTTGCCCTCCGGTGGGGGGGGCCGGACACATCCGCGGGCGTCAGGCGCAACAGCGCCGTCGATTGCTAGGAGTGATTCGTCATCTCGACATCGGAAGCTCCGTCAGGCGCGGCGATCGTGAGAGGCTCGTCCCGAGCGCTTGGCACCAGAGCATGGAGGGAAAGGCTCAGACGCTTCAAGGGACGCTGAACCCGAGGACGGTGCCCGGCCTGAGGGGATTGCACTCACTCGAATTCGCACGCACAGTCCGCACCGGGCTGTCGGCGGACGGTTCGTGAGAGCGGATACGCGGCGCGTCGAGTCCCCGAACGTGTCACGATACTATTAGGGGTTTGGGCGGCTGGGTCGGGCTCGAAGTCCGCTCGATTTCGTTGGAGATTCGGACTTGCTCGTTGGGACTCTTCGTCGGCCATCGGCATGATCAGGGCTGAACTGCGTAGCCAGCTGAACGAGCTGCAGAGGAGAACCGGCAGGAGCGCTCCAAGCGCCGATCATGGATCCCGCGTTGTGGCGTTGGAGCTCGGAGGCCATATCCTGGGCCTCTGTCGCGACGATCTCGTAACGCCCTCCTCGAATTGCGCCAATGGTCGCGCTCAGCGAGCTGCGTTCAGCTTGCCTCGGTTCCTCGCCAGCGCTCATTGCCCTCACGACCACTTCGAGATCGCTGCATGCCAGCAACATAGGTCGAGGCGCCGACGAGCACCTAGCGAAGTCGCGGGAGAGGACTCCGAAAACATTCGGGCCTATCCCGTGATTCCTTGAACGTCTATCGGGGCCAATACGCGATCGGGTTCTGTGCGTGCTTCGTGAAGGTCACGCGATACCCGAGCTGGCCGACGGTCGCATTCCACAGTTGCCCTGCAGTCAGCACCCGGCCAACAAATGCCCGACGTCCATCTTCCCGCGGCGAAAGCCTGGAATCGATGGTGAATAGTCCGCGGCTCACTCCCCGGTAAACGGCGAGAGCGTGGCGGATTTGGCGCTCTTCGACTTGCTCGGGCGAGACCTTCCACCACGCACGGGTGCTCGCGTAAACGTCTCTCGGCGCCATGCCCGGCTGGAACCCATGACCCCGCCTTTTGACAGACGTGTCCGGAGCGTCGATCCAATTGGTCAGTCTTACGAGGAGCAGCGGTTCGCGCGTTTTGAGCGGCGGGGCGCCGTGAAGGCGGAGAAGCTCATCGAGGGACTGCCGGCCCTGATCGACGTCCTTGCCCCGAACTTGGTTGACGAGGTAAGGCAGTGTGTCGATCAACGCTGCCTCAATATCGTACGCTTGCTGCTCCGTTGATATTCCGTGGCGTACAACGTCGACCTTCAACTCCAGTCCAGCGTCTCGGATAGCACGAATGGTGCGCGCCTTTTCGGGTTCGCCAGGTTCGG
The DNA here is from genome assembly GCA_903923175.1 of uncultured delta proteobacterium. Classification (GTDB taxonomy): domain Bacteria; phylum Myxococcota_A; class Polyangia; order Polyangiales; family JADJMO01; genus CAIXWQ01. The sequence goes on from CAIXWQ010001190.1 coordinate 1,722, forward strand.
GGGCTTCCAGGGCCTTCCTACCGTGGTCGGTCAGGCGCTGGCCCGTTCCCTTGCCTACGTAGAACGGCCGATCGCGGTGACGCGGATCGAGGAGTAGATACACGTAGTAGGGACCCAGTCGCTCTGCGACTTCGGGCGGCAGCTTCGCTGTTGTCTTCAAGCTCGTGCGAGCTCACCACACGTTCGCGTGCGATGTCCAATCCTGAGCTCTCCGGGGTGCAAGAGCGAACGCACTGACTGTGAACAGGCAAGCGGCAATTCAGTCGAGCGCGTGGGGACATGGAGCGGGCCTAGGCGGCAGGCTGTGCCAACCAGAGCAGAGAATTCGCCGCGGCGATTCAAGCACCCATTACGAGATCGTCGTCGTACCGCCCGATCTCGCCGGCCAGGTTCAAGGCGTCCGCAGGCACGATGCCTGTGGGTACTCCTCGAAGGGCGCCGGCGATCTCGCCCGCCGGCCGCGCTCACCTCGGTTGTACTCATCGGAGCTCCCTTCCCCCTCATCCCGCCACCGTCGCGTGATAGAGGCGTCCGTCCATCACGACAGCGCCCACGACCAGCCCTCCCGCCCCGCCGTGGAGCGTCTCACCGCCCCCCGGCCCGCGCGCCCTCGTCACCCTGGCGCCAGCCAACGTCGCGAGCGCCTCGCCGACGCGTTCTACCGGGCGCGACGCCGAAGCAGTCGTCCCGTTCGGCGCGTCGGCCAGCAGACCGCGAAGGACCTTCGCGTGGCCGCGCTCATACAGCGTCGACGAGCCGTAGAGGTCGATCCCCAGCATGGCCTCGCCGCGGAAGGCCGCCACGCCGATCTGATTCGGCTGCGGCTCGAGGGCAGCGATGCGACGCTCGATCTCGGCGCGCCGGCGCTCGTACCCGTCAGCGTACGAGGACGTGTCCGAGCTGACCCCGGTGTGCTCGAGGTAGCTGTCGACGTCACGCCAGACCTCCCCCTGCCCGGCGTCGTATCCACGTCCGGTGGTGACCGAGGCCGTCACGCGTCGAAGTTTGCCGTAGCGCGCGGCAGCCGAGAGGGTCGTCTCGGCAGAGCGGAAGCCCGAGCCGGTGGACTGCCAGCGCCCGCGCTCGACGCAGCTGACCGGGACGTCGACGCTCACGCCCGACCCTACCAGGAAGCTGGCGTTCACGATGCGGTTCTGCTTGGCGCCGAGGATCTGCTCGCCGTCGACGAGGAGCAGCGGCAGGTCACCGGTGTGGTGAACCCGTACGCGCGCGACCACGCCGGACTCGCTGACCTCGGTCACGCTCGTGCGCCCGCGCGCGAGCCCCTCTTCGAGCAGCTCGGCATCTGGACCGAGTTGATCACGGAGCAGCGGTACGAGCGTGAGCTCGCCGGCGGCGACGGGCACGCCGATGCGCAGGGAAGAGAACAGGGCGGACAGCTCGGCAGCAGGGGCGATGTTCGCGGCGTTCATGGCGTTGGAGGCATCCTCTCTGGGTCGAGCGCCTGGAGAGCCTCGACCCGTCGAAGGGGAGACGCGCGGGTGCGGGCGTTCTGACGCCCAGACGCCGCTGACATCGGAGTGGCGCCCCATGCGCCCGCACGCGGGTGCCGTCCCAACGCAGTAGGAGCAGACGCCGAACCGGAGCGTCAGTACCGATACGTCTCCTGCACGGTCCGGGCGATCTCTCGCGGAGTTCCTCGAGTGCGCCCAGCGATCCGCGCGACGTCGGCGTCGGCCCGGATCGCCGCGAGCTCGGCGACGCCATCCCTTCCCTCGAAGAGCGCGCCATCGAGCCTCGCCAACCCCAGATTCGTGCGATCCGGTTGCGCCTCGCGCGCCAGACCGTCGCGGAGCCGCGCTGCACCTTCGCGATCCCCAAGCGCCTCGAACGCGCGCGCCAGCCAACGAGCGCGCCCCTGGCGAAGGTGCGACGGGACTAGGTCCCAGTCGAACCCGGAGCCGTCCGAGAGCAGCTCCCTCGCCCGTGCCGCCGCGCCGCAC
>CAIXWQ010001191.1 GCA_903923175.1 uncultured delta proteobacterium
GATCTTCGACGAGTCGCTCGGCGTCCAGCACGCGGCCGGCGCCGCGCTCGAGGACGGGGCGCTCGAGTCGCTACGCCGCGCCGCCGCCGCGATCGTGCGCGCGCGCGGCCGCCTGCGCCGCGAGGATCCCGAAGGGGCGGTGGCGATGTGGCCGTCGCTCGTCGAGGGGCGCTGGACGCTGCTCGACTGCTTCGATCGCGACGGCAAGCGCTTCCTGGTCGCGCAGCGCAACGAGCCGAGCGTCGCCCCGCGCCTCGCGCTCACCGCGCGCGAGCGGCAGGTCGCCGCGCACGCCGCGATCGGGCACGGCGTGCGGCTGATCGCCTACGAGCTCGGCCTCGCGCCGGCGACCGTGTGCGAGCAGCTGCGCGCGGCGATGGAGAAGCTCGGCGTGCAGACGCGCGCCGAGCTCGCCACCGCCTACCACCTCGCGACCGTGCCCGAGGCGGCGCTCGCGCGCGACGCGGGGCTGGCGGTGCTCGCGCTGCCGCGGCGGACGCGCGACGCCGAGGCGCGCCTGTCGCCGGGCGAGAAGGCCATCGTGGGCCTGCTCGAGCGCGGCCTCAGCAACGCGGCGATCGCGGCCTCGCGCGGCACCTCGACGCACACGGTCGCGAACCAGGTCGCGCGGCTGTTCCGCAAGCTCGGCGTCGGGTCGCGCGCCGAGCTCGCGAGCTGGAGCGTCGGGGTCTGATCGCCCCGCACGCAGCGCGCCCCATCGCGCGCTCACCCCTCGACGCGCAGCGCCAGGCTCCGCCCCTGCACGTAGCTCGCGGCGTCGATCTCCGACAGCGCCGCGCGCACGTCTCGCTCGAGGGCGACGTGCGTGAGGAACACGATCACGCGCGTGTCGTCGCCGACGGTGGCGCCGTCGAGGCGATCGCCCGCGCGACGCCCGGCGCCCCCCTCCTGCACCAGCTGCTCGATGGACACGTCGTGCCGACCGAGCGCGCCCGCGATCTGCGCGAGGACGCCGGGGCGATCGACGACCCGCATGCGCAGGTACCAGATGGCCTCTTGCGAGCCCGGCAGCGCGAGCGGCCGGCGGGCGACCTCGAGCCCCTGCGTCAGCAGCCCGGGCACCCCGGCGCGCCGCGCGCGCGCGACGTCGACCAGGTCGGCGACCACGCTCACCGCCGTCGGCAGCGAGCCTGCGCCGCGACCGACCAGCACCTGCGCGCCGGCCCCATCGGCCTCGAGCGCGATGGCGTTGAGCACGCCGTCGACGCTGGCGAGCGGCGCGCGCGCCGGCACGAGCGCCGGGTGCACGCGCAGGTCGAGATCGCCGTTCTTGGTCTCGCGGCCGACCGCGAGGTGCTTGATCGCGTAGCCGAAGCGCGCGGCGAAGCGCAGGTCGATCGGCTCGATGGCGCGGATGCCTTCGGTCGGCACCTCGTCGGGGTAGATCTCCGCGCCGAAGGCGAGCAGCGCGAGCACGCAGAGCTTGTGGGCCGCGTCGAGGCCGTCGACGTCGAGCGAGGGCTCGGCCTCCGCGTAGCCGAGCTCCTGCGCCGCCTTCAGCACGTCGGCGAAGGCCGCCCCCTCGTCGCGCATGCGCGTGAGGATGTAGTTGCACGTGCCGTTGACGATGCCGCGCAGCGAGCGGACCCAGTCGGACACCAGGTGATCGCGAAGCGTGCGGATGATCGGCACCGCGCCGCCGACCGAGGCTTCGAACGCGAGATCGCCGCCCCCCTTCTTGGCCGCGGCGATCAGCGCCGGGGCGCGCGCGGCGAGCAGGGCCTTGTTGGCGGTGACCACGCTCTTGCCGCCCGCGAGGGCGCGCGCGAGCCAGGCGCCGGCGGGCTCCTCGCCCCCCATCGCCTCGACCACGACGTCGACGGTGGGGTCGTCGAGGCAGGCCACGGCGTCGGTCGAGAGGAGCGCCGGATCGACCTTCACCGAGCGCGCGCGCGCCTTGTCGCGGACGACGACGTGGGCGATCTCGAGCGGCGCGCCGACGCGCTTCGCGAGGTAGCCGCCGTTGCGGCCGAGCAGCTCGAGGACGCCGGAGCCGACGGTACCGCAGCCGAGGAGCGTGACACGAATGGGCTTTTCGGAGGCCATGGGTGTGATCCGCGCATCCTACAGGACGCACGCGTCGCGCGGGCGTAGACCCGCACGGGTGGCGACGTCGAGCCAGAGCACCTCGCGGCTGCGCGCGATTTCGGGGGTGCTCCTCGGGCTGCTGGTCTGGGTGTGGCTGCGCACGCTCCGGCTGCGCGTCGTCGACCGGACCAGCGAGGCCTCGCGCGCCGCGTCGAGCCCGTGGGTGCTCGCCTTCTTCCACGGCACGCAGGTGCCGCTGCTCGCGTGGCGTCGGCGGCGGCGCACCGCGGTGCTGGTGTCGCTCTCGAAGGACGGCGAGCTGCAGGCCGGCGTGATGGCGCGCAACGGGATGACGGTCGTGCGCGGCTCCAGCTCGCGCGGCGGCGCCCGCGGCCTCGC
>CAIXWQ010001192.1 GCA_903923175.1 uncultured delta proteobacterium
GGCGTGCGCGAAACGCGCACCCGATCTTGGCGCCGCGGGGCTCGATCAAGTTTGCGGGGCCGCGCGCGTGCTCTCGACCTGGGGTCTACCGCTCGAGGCGGGGCGCCTCCTGCAGTCGGCGGCCGCGCTCTGGGACGGCACGCAGCGCGAGCAACTAGCATTCGATGCGCGGCGCTTCGCGTCTGTGGACGTGGCCATCGAGCTCCTCGAATCGTGCGCCAATGCCGACGGCGCGAGCCCGCAGGCGCTTCATCAGCTGGCCGGAGCGCTGCGAGACCGTGCCGCGAAAGGCGATCGGGCGCGCGCCGAGCAGCTGTACGTGCGGGTGCTCGCGCTCGAACCGTCGAGCGTCGAGCAACGTGTTCGCACGCTCTGCGGACGCGCGGAGAACCTAGGCAAGGACGGAAATGTCGACGAAGCGCTGAAGATCCTCTGCGCCGCGCGGGAGCTGGCGAGCAGCGACGGGTCGGTGGCCCTGGTGGAGCACCGCTTGGCGTGGCTGCATCTCGAGCGCGGCGACGCTTCGAGCGCGCTCGTGCACTCCGACGCCGCGCTCGCGAGGCTGCCCGCGACAGGCACGGGCGCCCTCGCGCAACGCGCGCTCGACACGTACGCGCGCGTGCTGCTGAAGCTGGACCGCGGGATCGAGGCGCTGGCCCCCGCCGAGGAATCGGTGCGGCTCAAGCGGCGTCGAGGCGATCGTCGGGGCCTCCAGATGGGACTCCAGCTGCTCTCGGCGCTTCGCCAACGCGCCGATCGGGGCGACGCCGTTGAGCCTGCGCTCGAGGCGCTTCGGCTCGCGGAGCGCTCCGGCGACGCCGTGGGTCGCGGTGTGCTGCACCGGCGGCTGCGCAACCTTCTCCGCGTGTCTGACCCGGAGAAGTCGCGGTGGCACGAGGCGCGCGCGACGGAGCTGGTGGAGGGAGGGCCGAGGTGAGCATCGGAAAGTGCAGCAACTGCATCCATTTCGCTCCCACGAGGGAGTGGCCGTGCGCGCTGAACCCGCGCGCGACGCTCCTCTCGCGCGGTCACACGCTGCCCGTGCTCGGGTTCCCCGATCCGAGCGGCTTCGGCTGCGAGGACCACGAACCTCCATAGGTGCGTTTAGGAACCTGCTGCGGAGTTTGAACATTCGTCGCCGGATGCCCTGGGGGTGCGAGAATTCGAAGCCTCCTCGCGGCCGATCAGTCCTCCTTCGAGGTTCCCTGCGCGGTGAGACATCGCTCGAATTCGGCCTTCGCGGCCGATGTCGCCTCGTGATCCGGGCCGCACGTTTCGCACAACGCGACGACCGCAGTTCGAAGCATGGCCAACGCCGCCCGGTGTCGTCCCGTCCTCGCCCAATGAAGACCAATGCGTCCCGCCGCCCATCCAACGCGTTGCCCCGCGGCGGGCTCATCGTCGCTGTTCGTCACCAAGAAGAGATCAATCAATGCGGGCCCATCGAGCCAAGAGCGATAGAATCTCGGTGAATGGTCGCGACGAACGCCATGCCGATTGAGGGAGAGGCTGCAGATGCCGCGTATCCGCGCACGAACGGTGCGGGCGAAGTGTGGCGAGATGGCGCGCGCCGTGCCGGCCGGCTCTTTGACTCCGCTCGGCCGGTACACGGAGGACCACGCCGTCGTCCACGCATTGCAGGCTGGCGAGATGCGGTTGGCAGGCGAACTATGTAAGGACTTCGAGCGATGGATGTCGAGAGTCAGTCGCGACCCACGCTCCTGGGGAGTCGTCGTGCGAGAGGTCGACACTCTGGTTCGCTTGTGCGTGGCGGACGGTGTTGGCGGCGACAACGACTTGCAAGAAGTCGAGTTGTTTCTTCGGGAGCGAGGACAATCTATCGAGAGATACGGATCGGTCGAGCTACTGCAACAGGCAATCGGATATCGCGTCGACTCTCGATTGACTCAAAGCGCAGAGCGCTGGCTTCGCACCGACCGCGGCCGCGAGCACGCACTCGGAGCTTGGCTTCGCAGGCAGCATGTTCCGCGCGCGGAAACCAATGGAACTAGCCGCGCCATTCTACGTGTCTACGCCGGACACGTGGGGGGAACGACGGCA
>CAIXWQ010001193.1 GCA_903923175.1 uncultured delta proteobacterium
CAGCAGCAGCGTCGAAGGCGCGAGCGCCGCGCCGCCGGCGTCGCGCGGGGCCATCGCGCACCCGGCGGTCGAGGCCATCGCGGTGGGCGCGGCGGCCGCGCACACGTGCGCGCCGACGTCGCACGTGAAGCCGCCGCTGCAGTCTGCGCTGGTGGCGCAGGTCGAGAGGCAGGCCCCCGCGGCGCACACGTACGGGCTGCACGCGAGGCTCACGCCGTCCGCGCCGAGCTCGGTGGTGGCGTCGCTGCACACCGAGAGGCGCTCGACGCACGCGCCGCGTGACGCAGGGAGGGCGCACGACTCGGTCGCGCCCGTGCACGCGGAGCCGCAGCAGACCCCCTGCGCGCAGTGGCCGCTCTCACACTCGTCGTCCTGCGAGCACGTCGTGCCGGCCGCGAGCGACAGCGCGAGCACGAAGGTCTCGTTGCTCAGCGCGCCGTCCTCGTCGAGGCCGCCGAACAGGACCGCCGTGCGCCCCGTGCGCGCGAGCGAGAAGTCGGTGCGCGGCGGGAGCCCCGAGAGCGCCAGCTGCGCCCACTCCGAGCCGCTCCACGCGTAGGCGGCGTTCTCGACCTCGCCCGCGGTGAGCGCGCGCGTCGTGAGGACCATCGCGAAGTGGTCGATCTCGACGCCGTGGGCGTCGAGCACGTCGGCGCCCGCGAGCGTCGCGGCGAGCGGCGTGGCCGCGCGCGACCACGTGGTGCCGTCGAACGAGAAGTGCTCGCCGTCGCCGCGATCGGCGAAGAGCGCGCCGGCGCCGAACGAGCAGAGTGCGCCCGCGCCGGTCGGCGTGGCGGCAGACGCGGGGAGCTGCGTCCAGCCGGTGCCGCTCCACGTCCAGGTCTCGCCGGTCGCGGCGCCTGCGCGCAGCACGCGGAACACCGCGTTCGTGCCGACGCGCACCGCCTCCGGGGCGTCGAGCGGCCCCGGCCCTCCGCCGCTCTCTGCGCGCCAGCCGCTCGCGGTCCAGGTCCACGCGTCGCCGAGCGCGGCGCCGCCGGTCGTCGTGCCGCCGAAGAGCAGCGCGCCGCCCGGCAGGTCGACGAACGCGGCGCCGAAGCGGGCGGGCGGCCGCGCGGCGGAGGGCGCCGCGTTCCAGCGTGCGCCATCCCAGCGCCAGGTGTCGTCGAGCGCCACGTCGCCGACGCCGCCGAAGAGCAGCGCCGCGTCGAGCGTGCCGACCATCGCGGCGCGCGCGCGCACCCTCGGGATCGCGCGCGAGACGAGCGGCGCGAACGTCGCGCCGTTCCACGCCCAGAAATCGCCGAGCGAGAGCGCGCCGCTCGGGTTCGCCCCGCCGAAGACGACGAGCGCGTCTCCGACGGTGGCCGCGCTGGTGCGGATCCGCCCCGGCGGCGCCAGCGGGAACGGCTTCTCGATCCAGCCGCTCGTCGTCCAGTCGAAGGCGCGGACCGCGAAGTCCGGGTCGACGCCGAACTCGACGGCGCCGAGCGTCCCTCCGTGCTCGCCGAGGGCGATCGCGCCGCGCGCGGGGGCGGAGGCCGACGCGCCGGCCCGCGCGAGCCAGCGAGCGCCGTCCCACGACCACGTCCCCGCCGCCGACACGAGCCAGGCCTCGCCGCCGTGCGCGCTCATCGCGAGGTCGCCGGCGGCGGGCGGCGCGCCCGTCGCGGCCTGCTGGGTCCAGTCGACGCCGTCCCAGGTCCACGTGTCGTTCGTCGCCGTGCCGAGCGCGTCGAGCCCGCCGAAGAGCGCGAGCCCCGCGGCGCTCGAGGCGCCCGTCGCCGCGAAGGCGGCGAGCGCCGCGTGATCGCGCGCGGGCGGGTGGTGCGCCGGCGCCGCGTCGGTCCAGTCGACGCCGTCGAAGGTCCAGGTGTCCGAGAGCGGTTGGCCGTCGACGTCCTGCCCGCCGAAGAGCACCGCGCGCGCGCCGAGCGTCGCGAACGCGGCGCCCGAGCGGGCCGGCGGCGCGTGCGGCGTCGCGAGCTGGCGGAACTCGGTGCCGCTCCAGCTCCAGGTGTCCGCGTACGCGCTCCGATCGAGGCCGCCGAAGAGGAACAGCGTCCCGCCGAGCGTCGCGAGCGCTGCCCCTTCGCGCCGCTGCGGCTCGAGGATCTGCCGCACCCACCGCGCGGTGCCGACGTACGGGTCGAGCAGGATCGGGAAGGTCAGCCCGCGCCGATCGAGCGTGAGCCGCAGCGCGCCGCGCTCCACGCGCAGCTCGGCGGCGCGCCGCACGCCCCGCGCGTCGACGGCGAACGGCGGCTCGACGTACATCCTCGCCCGCCCCGCGCCATCGAGCAGCTCGACCCCGCCGTCG
>CAIXWQ010001194.1 GCA_903923175.1 uncultured delta proteobacterium
CCAAGAAGCCCGCCGCCAAGAAGCCCGCCGCCAAGAAGCCCGCCGCGAAGAAGCCCGTCGCGAAGAAGCCCGGCGCCAAGAAGGCCCTCGCGAAGAAGTCCACGAAGAAGCCCGTCGCGAAGAAGCCTGTCGCCAAGAAGCCCCTCGCGAAGAAGCCGGCGAAGCAGACCATCGCGAAGAAGGCCGCGAAGAAGCCCGTCACGCGGAGGACCACCGCGAAGCGTCCTGCCAAGAACGTCAAGAAGCCGGCCGCGGCGAAGCGGTCGGCCCCGAAGAAGCAGGCAAAACCGGCGGCCCGGCGCGCAAAGGCGCCGCCCGCCCGCGGCCGGGGCGGGAAAAAGACCGCCAAGCGGTGAGCTCCGGACGCCGCGTCGCGCCACGGCCGCCGATCGCAATTCACGCGGGGCCGGCGAGCCGTCACGTTGTGCTACCGTTCGCGGTCGCATGATCACCGTAGGCTGCGCGGGCTTCGCGGTCCCACTGACCCGCTACGTCAAGGAGTTCATGTTCGTCGAGGTGCAGGAGACGCATCACTCCTCGCCTGGACGCGGCACGCTCGGTCGCTGGAAGCGACAAGGGCCCGAGGGTTTCGAGTTCGCCCTGCTCGGCCCCCGCGAGGTGGGCCAAGAGGGCTTCCGCGAGGGCAAGGTCGTCGAGACCGCGCTCAACATGCTCGGCGAAGTGGCCGACGAGCTCGGCTCGCGCACGGTCGTCTTCATCGCGCCGCCCGACTTCCCCGCCAACAAGGGGAACCGCGCGGTCGTGAAGGAGTTCCTCTCGAACGTGCGCAAGCGGTTCGACCGCGTGGTGTGGGAAGCCCCGCCGACGTGGGACGCCGACGACGCGCTCGACATCGCGCTCGAGGCCGGCGCCGTGGCCGCGCGCGATCCGCTCGCCGCCGGGACCTACAAGGCGAAGTTCGGCTACTACCGCCTCCCCGGGCCCGCCGGACACAAGTCGCGCTACGAAGATCCGGCGCTCGAGAAGCTCGCCGAGATCGTGAAGGCCACCAAGCACGAGACCAGCGTGTGGGTCTTCACCAACGTCGACATGTTCGCCGACGCCAAGCGCCTCAAGAAGCTGCTGAAGATCTGAGCCGGGCGCGCCTCGCGCGCGAGCCAGCGAGGCCGAGGCTACGCATCGCCGCTCGAGCGACGCGCAGCCACCGCTTCAGTTGTAGAGGAAGCCGAGCTGCAGCGAGTAGCCGACCATCATCGCGAGGTCGCCGAACCTGTGCGGATCGTCGGCCGGACCGAGGCCTACGTGGTTGCCGTGGAGCAGCGCGGCGTGCGCCTGCAGCGACGCGCCGAGCGACCAGTTGTCGAATACCCAAAGGTCGTAGCCCGCCCAGGCGAGGACGGCGCCGCCGGCCCCCACGGCGGCGTCCTGGCCGTAGTTGGCGCCCGCGTACCCCACGAGGCCGCCGAAGTGCAGCCCGGAGGTGTCGTCCGGATAGAAGTCGACGAACGGGCCCGCGACGAACAGGTTCAGCGTCCCGACCCCTACGTCCTTCGGCAGGTGCGCGTTGCCCGCGTCCGCCATCGACAGCATGCCGCCCAGCACGACGCCGCGCGCGACCGTCGAGCCGCCGGCGAGCTGGAGCGACACCCCGCCGCTGCGAATCGGGTCGGTCCGTGCGCCGTCGGGGCTCTCTGCGGCGGCGAACGTCCCCGCGGGGCCGAGGCTGAAGCGGATGTACGGCCCCTCGTGGGCGAGCTCGCCCTCGTCGTCGCGTGCGCGACGCTTCTCGCCGAAATCGCGGGCCTCGGCGTCGACGGCGACGAGCGACGCCGCCAGCAGCGCGGTCAGCGCCGGGAGCATCCGCAGCGCGGCGAGCGAGCGGGCCCAGCGGCGGGACGCCCCTCGCGCGCTCACAGGCGCCCTCCGAGCGCGAGGCTCCAGCGGACGGCGTCGAGGCTCAGCGCCGGAAGCATCCACTCGTGCTTCAGGTAGAAGGAGTCGCTCAGGTTCAACGCGAGGCTCGCGCGCAACGGCGAGATGAAGCGATAGCCCTTGGCGCGATTCTCAGCGTTGTCGAGCAGCTGCATGAGGTTGAGATCCCAGGTGGCGGAGGCCTCGAGGTACGGCGTGATCGGCGCGAGGACGCGCAGGAACACGCCGATGTTCGAGTAGTAGAGGCTCCCGACCCACGGCTGCCCGTCGGCCGTCGGCGCGAACCCCTCGCCGCCGCGAAACCCCACGTGGGTCGTGGAGACGTGCGCGAGCACGAGCCCGATCTGCCCGAGGACGGGCAGCGGCCCGGCGTTCAGGGGCATCGTGTCGCCGACGCGGTACTCCCACCCTTGCGTGCCGCGCTCCTTGCCGCCGATCCACACGTTGAGCTCGCCGATGTAGCGCCCCTCGATGGCCTCCTCGATGGCGGCGTCGCGCTCCGCGAGCTCGCGCGGCGACAGCCTCCGGTAGCTGTCCACCCGCCAGACGTTGCCGCTGCCGTCGGTGTGGTAGCTCGAGCCCGTATGGACGTGCGTCTGCGTGCGCGCGGCGGCGCCGACGAGGATGAAGAAGAGCCGCCCGAGGATGATGTCGTTGTCGGCGAAGTGGAGCCCGATCGCCGTGGGCACGTCGTGGGCGCCGGCGGCGAGGGCGGGCGACTCGGGCCCGACCGTCAGTCCGAATTCGAAGAACCGGTGCGCGTAGCGACCGGTGCCGTTGGTCGCCGCGCGCGAGGAAGCCGAGGCGTCGTCCTCGACGTGCTCCTCCGGATGCCGGAAGCGCCGCTTCGCGAGCAGGCCGCCGTCGAGGGTGAGCGCCGGAAGCATCGAGTCGGGCAGCAGCGGCAGCTGGGCGCGGATCGACCCGCAGGGCGCGTCGACGAGCGGCTCCACGGCGGCGCTCGCGCTGCCCCCGCCGAGCGAGAGCGCCGAAGCCGCGAGGAGCGCGTAGAGGCGGCGGACCGCGCGCGACGTCGCCCGGCCGCCGGTGGGTGCGTCGCGCATCCCTCCAGCGATAGATGATCTGGCGGATCGGCGCGGTCCCACGCCCATGGGGTGCGCCACGCGCGGCGACCGTCGAGGCGGTCGGCGTTCGACCGACGCGGCGGAGACCGCTCTCTCCGTCCGGCGATATCCCCGCCGCGTCCCGCGCGGGGCGCGCGCCGCGCACGTGCGCGTTGCCCTCCCTGCGCGGAGGGAGCAACGCTCGCGCGCGCAGTGACCCCGAGCCTTGGAGGCCTTCGATGGCGACGACGCACGACAACCTGAAGGAAGCGTTCGCGGGCGAGAGCCAGGCGAACCGCAAGTACCTGGCGTTCGCGATCCAGGCCGAGAAGGAGGGGCTCGCGAACATCGCGCGGCTGTTCCGCACCGCCGCCGAGGCCGAGACCATCCACGCGCTCGGTCACCTCGCGGCGATGGACGGCGTGGGCAAGACGGTCGACAACCTGCGGTCCGCCGTCGAGGGCGAGACCTACGAGCACGAGCAGATGTACCCGCCGATGCTCGCGCAGGCCGAGGCAGAAGGGCACAAGGCCAAGCGCATGTTCGCCTTCGCGCTGAAGGCCGAGAAGGTGCACGCGGAGCTGTACGCGAAGGCGCTCGAGGCCGCGCTCGCCGGCACGGATCTCACCGAGACCCGCTTCCACCTGTGCCCCTACTGCGGCCACATCGAGGCGGGCGAGCCGCCGGAGAAGTGCCCGATCTGCGGGGCCAAGGCGTCGGCGTTCAAGTTGATCTAGCGGTCGCTCCCCGAGCGAGCCCCCGCTCCGAAGGCGCAGCGAGGGCACGCCGCCGAGGCCAGCCGGGCTCGGCACGGCTCAGGGGTCGACGAGACGAGGCTCCATGATCCACAACGACGTCCTCCGCAGCGTTCGCTACATGCTGAACGTCGACGACGAGGCGATCGCCGCCATCGTCCGGCTCGGCGACGGCGAGGCGACGGCCGCCGACGTGCGCGCGTTCCTCACGCGCGACGACGACCCCACCTACAAGATCTGCAGCCACCGCATCATGGGCTGCTTCCTCGACGGGCTCATCATCCAGCGACGCGGCCGAGACGACGCGGCGCCGCGGCGGCCGCCGGAGCCCGTCGTGTCGAACAACACGGTGCTCAAGAAGCTGCGCGTCGCCTTCTCGCTGAAGGAAGACGATCTCGCGGCGATGATGCGGGCGGCCGGCTTCGAGGTGTCGCGGCCCGAGCTGAGCGCGCTCTTTCGCAGCCCCTCGCACAACAACTTCCGCCCCTGCGGCGATCAGTTCCTGCGCAACTTCCTCAAGAGCCTGACGGCGCGCGTCCGCCCGTGAGCGCGGCGAGGCGGCGCAGCTAGCGCTCGCGCGGCTCGAACGACTTGGTGACGGCGTTCCCCTGCGGATCGACGCCGATCAGCTCGTCGACGCGCGCCTCGGCGGCGTCGAGGCGACGCTTGGCGTCGCGCGCGAGGGCGATCCCGCGCTCGAACGACTCGAGCGACTGCTCGAGCGTGAGCTCGCCCTCCTCGAGCTTGCGGACGATCTCGCCGAGCGAGCGGATGGTGTCTTCGAAGCTGGAGATCTTCGCGGGGGCGTCGGGGTTGCTCACGGCTTGGCTCCGGTGCTCGCGGCGGGCGCGGCAGGCGCGGCGGAAGAAGCTGCAGCGGCGGGGAGCGCCGGGAGCGCGGACGCCGACGCGGGGGCCGGCGGCGGCG
>CAIXWQ010001195.1 GCA_903923175.1 uncultured delta proteobacterium
CGCCTATTCGCAGGGGTGCTCGGGCGGCAACGGCGGCCACGGCGGCGCGGGCGGAGGGGCCAGCGGCGGCGCCGGCGGCCCCTCGGTGGCGATCCTCTACTCCGGCACCGCGCCTACGCTGACCGCCACGCCGACCACCGTCGCCGCGGGCGGCGCGGGCGGCGCGGGCGGCGTGGGCGCCAACGGGCTTGCGCCAGGCGGCCCCGTCGGCGTGTCGGCGGGCGTGTACCTGGTCCCCTGAGAGACTGTGACAGTCTCTCGGGTGGGGTGGGGCCCCGGCGGATTCACGGAGGCGGGGCGGGGCGGTGCCGACCGCCGCGGTGGGCAGTGAAGAGCGCGGGGGGTTTCCCGCGCTCTGAGCTCGCCCGCCACCGCCGCGACGCGCGTCGTACGTCGCGTGGGCTCAGCCCACCGTCGCCGTCGCGGTCGGCTGGCCCATCGGATCGAGCGCGCTCGTCGGATCCGCGCTGCTCATCGCCGTCGTGAAGGCGCTCTGCAGCTGCGCCGCGATCGCCGAGCTGCCGCCGCCGTGCCCGTGGTGCCCATGATGGCCGTGCGCGTGCTGGGTCTGCCCGGCCGCCGGCGGCGCCGCGTCCGAGAGCGAGCCCGACTGCGCGGCCTTGTCGAAGCGATCGGCCATCGTGCTCAGCCGCTGCGCGTCCGCGCCCGTCGCCTGCTTCGCGTCCTGCCGGAGCGACTTCGCCATGTCCGACATGACCTCCTTGAACTTGGTCGGATCGCTCTGCGACAGCTGCTTCAGCTGATCGAACAGCGAACCGACCGAGGAGATGCTGCTCGTGGCGGCGGCGCCGACCGCCTGGGTCGCCGCGCTCGCGCCGTCGCTCGAGGCGGACACGGCGCCGGTCGCGCTCGTGGCGAGCGGTTGAAGAATCGAGAGCGCACTGTCGGTCGATGCGATGTTCATGACGTCCTCCACGAGCTCCGAGGTCTCGAGCTCGCAGCCGAAGGAACGGTCGCCTGCGACGTCGGGAAGAGTGGCGCCGCGCGCTCTTCAGGCTTCTTCACCGAGCGCCACGGCCGGGTTTTCGTGCCCTTTCGTCGCGCTCGCGAGATCGCGTGGATGCCGTACGTTGCCTTGATGCATCGATCCGCTCCGAGCGGTTGCGCGGTTCGCGCGGCGACCCGAATCCTCTGCGCCGCCGTCATCGCGCTGGCGCTCTTCGGTTGCGCCAAGTCGAGCGCGCAGCGCGATCCGCCCGCGAGCTGCACGAAGCTCGGCGACACGTGCACGTACGCGCCCGGCAAGCTCGGGCTCTGCGTGGAGCCGGTCGATGGTCGGCGCGGGCTGCTCTGCCAGTCGCAGCACTGAAGCGCCCGGCGCTCGCCCGATTCGCCGCGACCAGACCTCTCGTGGCGCATCGGTGACGAAAGCGACGTCGACGCCGCTGCGAGCCGCGCGGCGCGCGTCGGGGGTGATAGCGTGGAGCCCGGTCGAGCTTCTTCGACCCACCGAAAGCGCAGGGGTCTCATGGGCGACAAGTCTCCGAAGGCCAAAGACAAGGCGAAGAAGCAGGACACGGCGGGCAAGAACCAGCAGAAGGCGGCCGCGGACGCGAAGCGGAAGCCGGCGGCGCCCGAGAAGAAGAAGTAGCCGTCCCGGGGCGCGCCGGAGCTCGGATCCGGCGTGTCACCCCTCCGATTCCGGGGGCACCGGCGAACTCGTGCTACGCCTCGCCCGCGAGTGAACCGGCCTTCTCGAAAAATCGTCCACGACATGCGCCCTACCGACGAGCCGTCGGCGGGGCCCGGCGTCCGCAGGCCTGCACGCGAACGTCGCCCGCCGCCCGCGCCGCCGCCCGAGCCTCGGACTCCGCAGCCGCGCACCGAGCCCGCGCATCGCGCCGAGCCCGAGCGGCGCGCGCCGTCGTCGCATCGCGCGGAGCCCGCGCGTCGTGCCGAGCCGTCGCATCGCGCGGAGCCCGCGCGTCGTGCCGAGCCGTCGCATCGCGCGGAGCCCGCGCGTCGTGCCGAGCCGTCGCATCGCGCGGAGCCCGCGCGTCGTACCGAGCCGTCGCATCGCGCGGAGCCCGCGCGTCGTGCGGAGCCCGCGCGTCGTGTAGAGCCGCCGCATCATCATGCGGAGCCCGCGCGTCGTGCGGAGCCCGCGCATCGTGCGGAGCCGCCGCATCGCGCGGAGCCCTCGCATCGCGCAGAGCCCGCGCATCGCGCGCCGCCCCCGCGCGAACGAGCGCCGGCCGCCGCGCCGAGCCACGACGAGCTTCACGGTCACGCGCGTCCACGTCGCCGGGCCGAAGTCGCCACTCCGACG
>CAIXWQ010001196.1 GCA_903923175.1 uncultured delta proteobacterium
CGCGAGCGCGTGGGCCTCTGACGGCGTCGCCGACCCGGCGGCGAGCGGCGCGCCCTCGGCGGCCCCGGCGAACGCGCCCCGCGCCTCCCTCGCGCGCGGCGGCATGGTCGTCGTCGCGATCACGATCGCGCACGCGGCCAGGCGGGAGGAGCGAGGGCGGGCGGTCATTTCTGGTGGAGAGGCTCTAGCGACAGCGCTAGCACAACGGACCCTTCCTGGGCCGCATTCCTTGGACCCATGGACATGGGGCGCGGACCGACCGGTCGGGATTGGTCGGACCGCGGCCCGGCGCCTCCGAGCGTCGCGTCAGGCTTTCGGGTTGCGCACGTGGGCGACGAACAGCACCGCGCCGGTCTTGTGGTCGCGGATCATCACGTAGAAGGGGCGATCGACGCTCATGACGTGCGCCGGCCGCACGTAGCCGCGCGCCTCCATCACGACCGCGGTGGCCGCGGCGGCCTCGGCGCCCGACTCGTACACGTCGAGCACCGCCTGGTGGACGACGGCCGAGATGTAGAGCTCCTTCTTGGCGTCGCCGGCGGTCATCCCCGAGAAATCCGCGTCGCGCGGCGAGAAGGCGGTGGGCATGCCGAGGGCGGCGAGCGTCGGCGCGAGCCCGAAGCTGCCGCTCACTTTGAAGCGCGGCAGCGCGAGCGCGACGGTCGTGGTCGACGCGGCGTCGAGCGCGGCGCTCCACGCGCGCAGCGAAGGCTGAGCGGCGGCAGGCGCTGCAGAGGCGACCGGCAGCACCACGTCGAGCTCGAGGTCGTACGCGCCCGCGCTCGCGAACGGCAGCGCCACGATCTGCGCGTCCTTGGTCTCGGCGAACCGCGCGTGGCGCAGGGCGCTCATGGTCGGCACGTCGACGTCGCCGCCGGGCGCGTGGAACTTCGCCGGCTGCGTCGCGCCGGTCTGGAACGGCTCCACCCAGGCGCCCTTGAGGTGAATCGCGTTCACGAGCGTGAGCTTGGTGCTCGTGTCGAGGACCCCTTTGCCGATCAGCTCGGGGATCGCCTTCGCAGTGCGCTCGGAGACCCAGCGGTTGATGGTCCCGCGCGCCGCCTCGGTCGCGCCCGCGTAGTCGACCGACTCGAGCGCGGCGCCGTAGCGGTCCTTGGTGAGCGCGAGGAACGCCGGCGCGAACCCGTACCCCTGCTGGCCGAAGAGGCGGTCGGCGACCTCGACCTGCGGCTCTTTGTCCCCCCTCACGTTCCAGGCGGCGAGCTGCTCCGCCCACGCGGCGTGGAGCTTGTCGGCCGCGAGCGCGTCGAAGTGGAGCGCCTTCGCCATCTCGGCGGCGGTCGAGCCACGCGCGCCCGCGTAGGTCATCGCGAGGGCCGCGGAGACGCTCGCGGGCGAGAAGATGACGTTCGCCTTGTCGACCTTGCCGTCGAGGCGCGCGAGCAGGTCGTCGCCGAGCGCGAGGGTCGCGTCGGCCACCTTCGCGACGTCGCCGAGGCTGGCGGGCGCGGCAGGTGCGGCAGGTGCGGCGGGTGCGGCGGGCGCGAGCGCGTTCGAGGAGGCGACGGCGCTGGTGGAGGCCGACGCGCTCGGCGCGGCGCTGCTCGTGGAGGCGCCGGGGGCGGCGGGGGCGGGCTTGGCGCCGCTCGACTCGCACCCCGCGACGACGACGGCCGAGAGCAGGGCGAGCAGGGGGGCGAAGCGAAGAGGCTGGTTCATGGTGTCTCGGATACGCGCGAGCGCGCCGCGGGATCTGCGAGCGCGTTCACGCCGGTGGGATGGAATAGAATCCTCGCATGCGCACGGCGTCGTTGGGTCTCTCCGCGCTGGTGCTCGTGGGCTGCGCCGCGGGCGACGATGGCTCCTCCGTCGCGGGGGGCGACTCCGGGCGCCCCGACACCGCGCTGCAGGACTCGGGCAGCGACACGAGCACGATGGATTCGACGGCGGCCGACGCGGCGGATTCAACGCTCGACGCGGCGGCCGAAGCCACGCCGGACGCGCCCGCCGACGTAACGCCGGACACCCCCGCGGAGACGCTCGCCGCGGACACGATGGCCGACGCGACCGACGCGGCCGGCGCGACCGACGCAGCCGACGCGGCCGACGCGGCCGACGCACCGCTCGGCCCCGCGACGCCGGGCACCTACGTCTACACGGCCGTGCCGCAGTACGTGCTCACCAATCCCCCCACGCTCGCGTGGCACCCGTCCGGCGCGTACGCGCTGGTGCTGAACGAGAACGACGCCGTCTACTCGTACGCCGCCGCGACGAAGGCGTTGACGAAGGTCGGCTCCGCGGGCGCCTCGGTGAGCTGGCGCGCGATCGCCTTCACCCCCGACGGCAGCAAGGCCGTGCTGCTCGGCAACACCAGCGCGCCGCAGGGGCAGCTCTGGCTCTGGGACCACGCGACCTCCACGCTCGCGCAGGTCACGACCGCGAGCTACGCGGGCGGGACGTACGAGTCGATCGCGTTCCGGGCCGACGGCGCCGGCAAGGTGCTCGGCTCGCGCGCGGCGAGCGGCGCGGGCTACATCGCCACGCTCTTGGACTGGACGGCCGCCGCGGGCCTCGGCGCGCCGAGCGCGAAGAACACCTCGGCCGGCTGCCAGGATCTCGCCTGGGCCACCGACGCGTTCGGCGCGCCCGCGGTGGCCGTCGTCTGCGGCGTGAATGGCGTCACGCTGCTGCACGTCGACGGCGGCGGCGTCTGGAACGTCGCGAGCACGAGCGGCGGCAACACCTCGCGCATCTCGGCGCGCCCGCAGGGCGACTACGCGCTCGCCGTCGGCTGGTCGGGGGCGAAGCTCTATCGCTTCCAGACCGGCGCGTGGAACACCGACTACGGCAACCCGGCGGTGAACGGCGCCTTCCAGATCGCGTTCGCGACCGACGGCCGTCGCGCGCTGGTGCTCGGCGGCACCTTCGGCGGCGTCGGCCAGGTCTACGAGTTCCGACACGACCTGTTCACGCAGAGCGAGATCGGCGACGTCTCGATCCCCGGCTTCACGGCCGCCCCTTACAACGCCGACTCCGGCACCAAGCTCAACGACGCCGCCTGGCGCCCGGGCTGCGAGGGGGGGCTGCTGGTCGCGGGCGAGGACACGCTCTCCGCCAAGAAGGGGATGCTCGTCCGCTTCGAGGTGTCGGGCGGCGCGGCGTGCCCCTGAGGCTCACAGCCGCGAGACGAAGAACTCCAGGCTCATGATCATCGGCTGGTTCATCTGCGCCTGGTGGTGGAACGTCGTGAAGCCGACCAGCCCCTTGCCCTGCGCGTAGGTGAGGATCGCCGGCTGCTCGGTCTGGCCGTCGCGCGCGAGCACCAGCACGCTGGAGGGCTGCTCCTTCGCGGGGCGCGCCCAGCCGGAGAGATCGAAGAAGATCGGCACCTGCGCGACCCCTCGCAGGTAGGCGCCGAGCCCGACGTCGGCGATCGTCGTCTTGCGCGTGCCCGCCGGGCCCTGCTGATCGGCGAGTTTCGGCAAGCCGAAGGTCTGCGTGATCCAAGGGTGGGCGAGATCGCTCACGTACAGCGCGCCGCCCCCTTCGACGAACGTGCGCAGCTTCGCCTTGGCCGCGTCGGCCGGCTGCGCGGGGACCGCGCCGCAGTCGAGGAACGCGATCGCGTACTTGGTGAAGTCGACGCCGGCGACGTCGTTCTCGGGGTAGACGTCGTACGGCACGCCCATGCGATCGAGGATCTTCTCGACGTGGTCGTAGCGCCCGGAGATCACCGCGATCTTGAAGAGCGAGACGTCGACCTTGAGATCGACCGCGCCGCCCGTCGGGCCGACGACCACCGTGGTGCGCCCGCGGAAGGTGCGCACGCCGAACTCCGCCGTGTACGAGCCGGGCGCGACGCCATCGACGCGATAGCGGCCGCAGCCGTCGCTCACGCCGAAGCCCGACTGCACGCCGCCGGCGCCGAGCAGCGTGATGCGCGCGCCGCCGAGGGGCATCGCGCCGCTCGGCATCCAGACGTGCCCCTTGAGCGTCACGCGGCCGAAGACGGGCGGCATGTCCGGCAGCTCGGCCGGGCAGTCGGGGAGCTTGTAGTCGGCGCCGTCGAAGGCCGCCGCGGGCGAGCTCGGCGCAGTGGGCGCAGTGGGCGCGGCGGGCGCGGCGGGCGCGGCGGCCGCG
>CAIXWQ010001197.1 GCA_903923175.1 uncultured delta proteobacterium
GGGCGCTCGACTTGAAACTAAGTCGAGATTGCGCGGGAGGCAGAAAAGCAAGGCTCCCGGTGAAGGTGCGCCTCGGGAGAAGTCCGCGGCGCAGAAGGCGCCCAAGCGCGGGAGCCGACGGGGCGGCAAGGATCTGCCGAAGGCGCCGAAGAGCGGAGCCAAGTCGTCGACGACGAAGCAGTCGGCTACGGGCGTCGTCTGGCGGACGCCGGCGGACGCCTTGGACTACCAGCTGAAACGCACGCCGAGAGTCGACGACGAACTCGGGCTTGCGGTGTTCCCTCGACAGCGAATGAGCGAGCGGGTCTGGCGTGCGAGCACCGCGATGTGGCTGTCGCGCTACGCGGATCTGCTGCCCTACGGCAAGACTTCTCGAACGATCCATAGGATGAGTACGGCGTTCGGACTCTGCGGGAAGAGCACCACCACGCTCGTCTGCGAGAACTGCGGCACTGTGGCAAGCGGTCTCGGGATCCAAGCGCCGCCCAAGAATGGCTTCGCGTGCAAGCTGCGGATCTGCCCAATCTGCCAGAGGCGAATCGCAGCCAAGCGAGTCCAAAGGGTTCTCGGCATTCTGCGGTCGCTCCCGAAGGGGAAAAGGCACGGGCTGCGGATGATCACGTTCACGCTCAAACGAGAGCCGGCAAATCCGGCCGACGTGACGATCGAGGCCCTTCGCTCCAAACTGCGCGCTCTCAAAGCCATCGTCGCGGCCGTCTGGAAGCAGTGCCCGGCCAAGCAGGAGTCCGGCATCGTGTGGGGCATCGAGATGGCCGGAACCGGCAACGTTCACCTGCATGCCATCCACTACGGCCCGTATCTGGTGCAGAAATGGGTGGAGGCGCTCGCCGCAGAGGCGTCCGATCTCGCGGGATTCGTCGACATCAAGGGGCTCTCCGCCGACCGCGACGACGCGGTGATCGAGGCTTGCAAGTACGTCGGAAAAGCCCCATCTCCTATGGCCGAGGACTGGATCGACGGTCGGGACTTCCGAGTGCCCCATCCCGAACTCGTCGCCAGATTCGCGATCTGTATGGACAGTACGCAAGTGATCGGCCTCTACGGTGTATTCCATCAACGGACTGCGAAGAAGGCCGACTCGGCCCCGAGCATCGACGAGTCGGACGTCACGTCGAGCGGGCAAACGCCCGCCGAAAGCACAGCGTCGGAGAGTGGAGACGGGGACGCGTCTCGCCATCCTAATGACGCCGACAACGACCCTTCCACCGAATCGATCGACGAGTTCCAGGAAGAGTTCTGCGAGGAGGCGGAGGCGGACGGAACTTCGATCTCCGATTCGGCCTCGGAAGTCCCCCCGGGGAAGTTCTCCCGAGCCGACCGCCTTCGTGAATGTGGCAAGTCTCTCCAGTGCGGCCGCTGCGGCGGCACGGAGGACTTCAAGGTTACTTCTGTCCCGACCGCGACCTACGTGAGAGCGTGCCACGACGCCTGTCTCCCCGCGTTCCGAAACTCGCGATGGCGTGGCGCTTCGGACGAGGCGGGCGCGAGGGCTGCACGCCTGACGTTCCCCGAGCGGTTCGCCGTTCGGTTGGAGGATCTTCGCGTCGAAAGCGCGAACGAGGGGTCCAAAGTCGCATCGCGAATTCAACACGTGCCCGTGCGGAAGGCAGACTTTTCGGTGGCCGCACCGATCAAGATGCAGAAGCCGAAAGCAGACCGTCGACGCGGCTAGTCCGCACAGCTAGCGACCGACTTACAACAAGCCGGAGGGACGATGCCTCGTAACCATGCGATCGCCGATGACAACGAGGCTCGTCCCTCCATCCCCGAGGTCGAGGTGTGGACGACCACCGCTGTCGCGGCTGTTCGACTCGATGA
>CAIXWQ010001198.1 GCA_903923175.1 uncultured delta proteobacterium
AGCCGTCGTCGACCTTCGTCGAGGCCGGCTTCGCCGTGGTGGCCGTCGCGGCGGGCGCCGTGGTCGCGGTCGCGGCAGGCGCCGTCGCGGTGGTCGTGGGCGCCGCGCTCGCGACGCTCGTCGTCGCCGTCGCCGTCGTCGTCCCGGCCGGCGTCGGCGTGTCCGTCGACGTCGGCTTCGGCGCGATCGCGATCAGCCCAGGCTGGATCGTGCCCGTGACCGACGCGCTCGCGCTCGGAGCGCTGGCGCTCGCCGAGGCGCTGGGCGCCGCCGAGGCCGACGTCTCCGCGCTCGGCGCGGCGCTCTCGCTCGCGGCGGCCGAGGGGGCGCTCGAGGCCGTCGTGCGATCGGCGCGCGTGGTGGTCGTGTCGGACTTGCTGTTGACGACGGAGCTCGTGGAGCCGCCGTGGCGGCCGAGCGTGATCCCGATTGACGCGCCGATCACCGCGACCGCGACCGCGCCGACCGCGATGGCGAGCATGGAGCGGTTGCGCGAGGGGGCCGGCGCCGGCGCGGGGACCGAGGAGGTCGAGCCGAGGGCCTCGAGCACGCCGATCGAGCCGATCGACGGCGAGCTCGTGAGCGTCTCGTTCGAATAGAGCTGCGCCGACTCGCCCGGGATCGGCGCGGGCGACATCGCCGCCATCGACTGCGCCGTGATGTTGATGAGGCCGCTCGCCGTCTCGCTGAGGCTCGGCTGCAGCAGCGCCTGCACGCGCTCTCGCTCCGCAGCGGCTTCGAGCGCGAGATCCACCGCGCGACGCCGGTCGGCCGAGCGCGCGTGGAGGTGCTCGGCGACGAACGCGCCGACGTCGGAGGTCGTGGTCGTGAGCCCCGACTCGTTCATCGCGGCCTCGAGCGCGCGATGCAGCTCGAGCGCGGTGGCCCAGCGCGACTCCTTCTCGAACGAGAGGGCGCGCATGATCACGTCGGACACGAGCATCGGCACGCCCGCGGGGAGCGGCGCCGGCGGCTCGCCCGACGTCAGCGCGCGCAGCATCGCGAGCTGGTTGTCGCCGTCGTACGGCGGCCGGCCCGAGAGCATGTGGTAGGCGATCGCTCCGATCGCGAAGACGTCGGCGCGGCGGTCGACCACGCCGCCCATCGCCTGCTCGGGCGGCATGTACTGGATCTTCCCCTTGAGGATGCCGGCGTTGGTCTCGCCGGCGACGCGATCGCGCGCCTTGGCGACGCCGAAGTCGATCAGCTTCGCCACCCCCTTGTCGCTCACGAGGATGTTCTGCGGCGACACGTCGCGGTGCACGACGTTGAGGATCTGGTTGTTCTTGTCTCGCAGCTCGTGCGCGGCGTGCAGCCCCATGCACGTGTCCGAGAGCACGCGCAGCACGAGCCCCTGCGGGATCTTGAACCCCTTCTTGAGCACCGAGCGCTGGTGGCGCGACAGCGACTCGCCGTCGACGAACTCCATCACGATGTAGAGCACGTCGTGCTGCTCGCCGAGATCGAGGATGTGCGCGACGTTGACGTGCTCGATGCCCGCCGAGATGTGCGCCTCGTCGAGGAACATCGTCTGGAAGGTGGGATCGGCGGCGTACTCGGGGAGGATCGTCTTGATCGCGACGAGCTTCTGGAAGCCGTGCTTGCCACGCAGGCGCGCGACCCACACCTCCGCCATGCCCCCCTTCGCGATGGGGCAGAGCAGCTCGTAGCGGTCGAGGAACAGACCGGGAACGAGCGGCGACGGTTGAGAGGTCGACGGCTGCGGCGTCACGCGCGGCAGTATGACTTATGAGCGCCGTTCGCGCGACGTGTCCGGCGCATGTCCTACATTGGCGACGCAGCGAAGTTACGGATCAGTTCCAGGTCGTCGTGAGGCTCGCGAAGCACAGGCAGTCGGGCGGGCCTGCGTCGCTGGGCGTCGTATTGATGTACACGCCGCCTGCCAGCGACGTGTCCCAGAGCCACAGAACGCAGGCCGTCGGCGTCGATCGGCTTACGGCGTGCGCGCCGCTGCACACGCCCGTTCCATCGGTCCCGGATACGGGCCAGGCCGCGCGCGCCGCAGTCGCCATCGCAAGCGAGTAGGTCCCCGGGGTGCCAGGAGTGCCGACGGCCTGACAAGCGTCCGCAGTGAAGTAATTCTGTCCGGTCGTTCCGCAGGCGAAGCCCGAGCCGGGCATGCAGTTCTTGTGGGCCACGGCACAGCCGTTCCCGCAGCACGCGGGGGTCGCGCACTCGCAGCCGTTGCTGTTCGGCGCGGTCTTGTCGCAGTCCGAGTAGCCGACCGCGCACGAGCCGTACACGCAGCTCGTGCCGTTGCAGGAGGGCGTGAACGAGTGGGCCGTGTCGCACTTCACGCCGCAGGCCGTGCAGTTGAGCGGGCTCGTGTTGATGTTGGTCTCGCAGCCGTCGGTGTTGGGCGCCGCGGTCTTGTTGCAGTCGGCGAAGCCGGTCTTGCAGCCGGTGTAGTTGCAGCTCGCGCCGTCGCAGCTGCGGCCGTTGCTGTTCGCGGTGTCGCAGACGTTGCCGCAGCCGCCGCAGTTCGCGAGCGTGGTCGTCGACGTCTCGCAGCCGTCGGCGTTCGGCGACGCGGAGCTGCAGTCGGCCCAGCCCGCCTTGCAGCCGGAGTACTGGCAGCCGCTGACGTCGCAGACGCGACCGTTGCTGTTGGTCGAGTCGCAGGTCGCGCCGCACTTGGTGCAGTTGGTGATCGTGTTGAGCGGGCCGCAGCCGGAGTCGCCGGCGTCGACGGGCGCGGTGTCGGCGGCATCGGCGGCGTCGGCGGCGTCCTGGGCATCGGCGGCGTCGGCGGCGTCCTGGGCATCGGCGGCGTCGCCCGCGTCGGCGGCGTCGCTGGCGTCGGCAGCGTCGGCGCCGGTGTCGGGCGTCACGGTGGTGTCGGGCGCGGTGTCGGCCGTGTCGTGCCCCGCGTCGGCGTCGATCGAAGCGTCGCCGCAGTTGGGCGCGCACGTCTGCTCCTCGAGCTGATCGAGGCCGCTGATCGCCGCGCACCCGACGACGGTCGCCGCCGCGAGCGCCGCGGCGAGGGCCGCGTGCACGAGTGTCCGCTTCTTCACGAGGTGAAGATCAGCAGATCCATGTGCTACAAAGCAACGAACGATCGCGAGCCGAGCGCCCCCCCGCCGCGCGGGCAGGCGGGCCTACGGCGCGGCGATGCGGGGAGGTTCCATGCGACGGTTCGGCGCGCAGCACGGGCGGACGACGTGGCACGTGAAGATCGCTTCGATCTTGGCGCTCCTGCTCGCAGGCGCGTCGCTCCAGGCGGCCCCCGCCGCGTCGCCGTCCTCGCCCTCGGCCTCCGACAAGGACGCGGCGCGCGAGCTGATGGCGCAGGGGCGCAAGGAGCGCGCGGAGGGGCACCACGAGGCTGCGCTCGAGCGCTTCAAGGCGGCCAATCGGATCATGCAGGTCCCGACCACCGGCCTCGAGATGGGGCAGTCCTACGCCGATCTCGGCAAGCTGGTGGAGGCGCGCGACACCTGGCTCGCGGTCACCAAGCTCCCGGTCTAGCCGAAGGAGCCGGAGGCGTTCGGCAAGGCGCGCGAGCGCGCGCAGGAGCTCGCCGACGCCATCACGCCGAAGATCCCGACGGTGAAGTTCGAGGTCGCCGAGCTGCCCAAGGGGGCGACGCTCAAGGTCACGATCGACGACAACGCGGTCGAGGCCGACACGCTCGTGGTGCCGCGCAGGCTCAACCCGGGCAAGCACGTCGCCGTGTTCAGCGACGGAACGCACACGCGCAAGATCGCGTTCGAGGTTGCCGAGGGCGAGGCGAAGCAGCTCGAGGTCGACGTCTCGTCCGGCGAGGAGGAGCCCAAGACGCCGCCGCCGGTCGAAGAGCCGAAGACGCCGCCGGTCGTCGTCGACACCGACGGAGGCTCGTCGCTCCGCGCGCCGTTCATCTACGGCGGCTTCGGCCTCGCCGGCGCCGGGCTGATCGTGGGCGGCGTCACCGGCTTCCTGTCGATGAGCCACACCTCCTCGGCGAAGAGCCTCTGTACGAACAACGTCTGCCCGCCTTCGACGCACGACGACCTGACGAGCGCGCGCTCCAACGCGACCATCTCCAACATCGGCTTCGCGGTGATGGGCGTCGGCGCGGTGGTCGGCGTCGTCGGCCTGCTGCTGCCGGGCGTGCCGGTGGTGAGCACGCCGCCCGCGACGACCGGGAGCAAGGCGGGCGCGTCGATCGTGGTCGGGTTCGGGAGCGTCGGGGTCGTCGGGTCGTTCTAGTTCCAGGTGTTCGTGAGGCTGCCAGGGCAAAGGCAGGCGGGCGGCCCGCCGTCGCTCGGCGTCGTGTTCACGTAGAGCGCGCCCGCGAGCGTCGTGTCGTAGAGCCAGACGGTGCAGCCTGCGGCGCTCGAGCGGCTGAGGGCATTGGCGCCTCCGCCACAAGTCCCTGAGCCGTCGGTGCCGGCGACCGGCCAAGCAGCGCGCGCGGCCGTCGCCATCGCCAGCGAATACGTCGAGGCGTTGCCCGGAGTGCCGAGGACCTGGCAGGCATCCGCGATGAAGTAGGTCTGACCGAGCGGCCCGCAGGTCCCCACTGCACAGTTCTTGTGGCTCACGGCACAGGAGCTGCCGCAGCACGTCGGCGTCGGGCATTCGCAGCCGTTCGCGTTCGGCGCGGTCTTGTCGCAGTCGGAGTAGCCCGAGAAACACGAGTTGTAGTTGCAGGTCGTGCCGTCGCACGTCGGGCCGACGGAATGAAGGACGTCGCACTTCACGCCGCAGGCCGTGCAATTCAGCGCGCTGGTCTTGATGTTGGTCTCGCAGCCGTCGGCGTTCGGCGCCGCCTTGTTGCAGTCGGCGAAGTTGGCCTTGCAGCCGGTGTAGTTGCAGCTGGCACCGTCGCAGCTGCGGCCGTTGCTGTTCGTGCTGTCGCAGACGTTGCCGCACCCTCCGCAGTTCGTGAGCGTCGAAGTCGGCGTCTCGCAGCCGTCTTGATCGGGAGCCGCGCTGGTGCAGTCGGCCCAGCCCGCCTTGCAGCCGGAGTACTGGCAGCTCGTGCCGTCGCAGACGCGGCCGTTGCTGTTGGTCGTGTCGCACGCGACGCCGCACGCGCTGCAGTTGCTGACGGTGTTGAGCGGTCCGCACCCGGAGTCGCCCGGGGGCTTGGTGTCGGCGCCCCCCGTGTCGTTCGCGTCGACCGCGCCCGTGTCGGTGGCCCTCGAGTCGGCGGTGTCGGCCGTATCGGCAGTGTCGTCGATCGACGAGTCCGGCGTGGTCGCGTCGTCGCCCTCCGTATCGAGCGTATCGGGCGCGTCGGGCGCGACGCTCGTGTCGGCGCCATCGGACTGCGCATCCAGCGCGCCGTCGAGCGACGCGTCGCTCCCGTCGGGGCCGGGCAATTCGTCCATGCCGAGCACCGCGGCGCAGCCGGTGGGGGGGGCCAGCGCGGCGCCCAGCCAGAGCAGCGAGAGACCGAACCGACGCACTAGAACCTCCCGCCGAGCGTGACCGTGCCGAGCCCGAAGCCCACGTTGGTGATGCCGGTCTTCGGCTCGCTCGAGGGGGCGGTCAGCCAGAGCACCGCGCCGCCGATCGCCACGAGCGCGCCCACGCCCATCACGATCGTCGCCTTGCCTGCGCGGCTGCGCGCGTCGTCGGTCAGCTGCTTGCCGTGCGCGTCGCAGATGCCGCTGCCGCAGTAGGTGCTCTTCGCGTCGCCGTAGCTCGAGTTCGCCGCCAGCGCGACGATGCCGCCGATCCCCATCAGCACGACGCCGCTCCCCAGCGTCACGATGCCGACCGTGCGGAGCGTCGTGTCGGGCGCGGGTGCATCGACGGTCGGCGCAGCAGGCGGCGGGGGCGTCGCGTCCGGCGGGGGCGGCGTGGTGGGCGGCGTCTCGACGACCGGCGGCGGCGGCGGCGGGCCGTCCTCGACCGGGAAGACGAGCTCGACGTGCTTGCGATCGCGCTCCTTGAGCTCCAGCGCGAACGACTGATCCGGCTGCCCCGCCACGTGCGCGACGACGGTGTGCGCGCCCGGGTTCACCCGCCAGCCGGCCTCGGCGACCTCGAGGGCGATGGCCTTGCCGTCGACCGTGACGGTGGCGACCTTCCCGCTCGGCACGTTGCCGACCTTGATCTCGACGACCGGGATCCGCGCCGAGAGCTCCGTCTGCAGCGTCGCGGCGTCCTCGCGTGCCTTCGCGCTGAAGGCTGTCTCGGTCGCGCTCACCGGCATCCGCCCGATGGCGGTCACGCTCTCGCGCGCCTCGAGCAGCAGGCCGAGGGCGCTCTCTTCCTGGGCGACGGCGAGCCCGGTGACCGGCGAGGGGACGAGCGCGTACGCCGCGCGGAACTTCTTCAGCGCGCCGTCGTGATCGCCCGCGCCGCGCAGCTCCTTGCCTTCGCGCATGTAGTCGGCGGCCGCGGACTTGTCGGTCGCGGACGCCCCCTCGGCGAAGGCCGCGCGGGGCAGGGCCGAGGCCGCGAGCGCCCCGGCGAGGACGAGCGCGAACGCTCGCGAGGGCCTATTCGACCGGCTCATAGTTCGGTTTCGTCTTCGCGGTGGGGGCGGCCTTGGCCGTCGTGGCTGCGGGCGGCGGCGTCGGCGCCACGGCCAGCGGGCGTGGTGTGGCGGCGGCCGCGGGCTTCGTGGTCGTGACGGCGGGCGCGGCGGGCTTCGGCGTCGCGCTCGCGGTCGTGGTCGCCTCGCGCTGGCTGGCGCTCACGCTCGCGCTCGCGGTCGCGTTCGGCGGATCTTCGGCGCCTGCCGAGGGCGGCTCGGTCGGGGCCTCGCGGGTGGGCTTCGCGGCCTTCGCGGTCGCCTCGCTCGCGGGGCTCGACGTCGCGCTCGGAGGGCTGCCGCGCAGGGCGACGTACGCGCCGAGGCCTACGACGAGCCCGACGACGGCGCCCACGCCGAGGACGACCGGCGCGCGCGAGCGACGCGTGGGCGATGAAGGCGTCGCGGGGCGCGCGGGTGAGCTCGCAACCGCGCTCGCGGCGTGCGTGGACGCGCCGGTGGTCGTCGCGACCGCGCCGGCTGGGGCCCGCTGCATCACCTGCGTCTTGGCCTCCGGCGGGAACGACGCGGGCTTGAACAGCCCCGCGGGGGGCGCCGAGCGACGCGCGGTCTGGCCGAGCTGCGCCTGGTTGGCGAAGGAGTCTCGCGAGAGGATGCGCGCCCGCTCCTTGCCGCCCGCGGCGTGGATGAGGCAGTCGGCCATGACCCGCGCGGTCGGGAACCGCGCGGCGGGGTCGCGGGCGCACGCCCGGGCGAACCACTCGTCGATCGCGGGCGGGAGCGTGGGGTTGAGCTTCGACGGCGTCGGCAGCTCCGAGCTGCAGATCCGCACCGACACCGCGCCGAGCGTGTCGCCGTCGAAGGGCCGGCGCCCGGTGAGCGCGTGGAACGCGACGACGCCCAGCGACCAGAGATCGGTGCGGTGATCGATGCTCCTCGAGCCCATCACCTGCTCGGGCGACATGAAGTACGCGGTGCCGATCATCGCGCCGGTGGCCGTGCCCGACAGGTGCTCGCCGTCGGCGAACTTGGCGATGCCGAAGTCGAGGACCTTCACGAAGGCCTCGTCCTCGCCCGTCTCGCAGAGGAAGAGGTTCTCGGGCTTGATGTCCCGGTGGATGATCTTCTTCTCGTGGGCGCGGCTCAGCGCGCGCGCGACCTGGTTCACGATGCCGGCGACCTCGCCCGGGCTCAGCACGCGTCGGCGGAGGAGCAGGCTGGCGAGGTCCTCGCCTTCCAGGAGCTCCATCGCGATGTATGGCAGGCCGGTCAGCGAGATGCCGAAGTCGAAGGTCTGCACGACGTGCGGGCTCTTCACCTCCGCGGCCGCGGCGGCCTCGCGCCGGAAGCGCGCGAGCGAGTCGCCGTGGAGCGCCAGCTCCGGCGCCATGAACTTCACGACGACGTCGCAGTTCAGGCCGGAGTGCCGGGCGATCCAGACGGTTCCCATGCCGCCCGCGCCGAGCCGGCGCGTGAGTCGCAGCGTTTGGGTAACCAGGTCGCCGACCGCAGGCGGCTGCATCCGATGTCGCTCCAGTTTGCCGGAATCGTCCACTTGCTAGAATCCATTGCGCGTCGCGAAGCGTCAATCGGCGTGGGGCGCGCGAACGGAGCGCATTCGCGGGTCGCGGTGTAGGACATCGGCGCGCCCGAGCGTTCCTCCCTTCGTGGCTCCTCGGAAACAGATCGCCCGGGCTGGTTGTCCGTAGAAGGGACCATGAGCTCGCCCCCCGCGATGAAGCGATCCGACGCCGCGCGCGAATTCGCAGAGATCCCTC
This sequence comes from uncultured delta proteobacterium, assembly GCA_903923175.1. GTDB lineage: Bacteria > Myxococcota_A > Polyangia > Polyangiales > JADJMO01 > CAIXWQ01. The sequence goes on from CAIXWQ010001198.1 coordinate 8,236, forward strand.
GCGCGAACCGGCCGCTCACGGCCTCGCGCTGGGCCCCCGCGCTGCCGAGCTTCGCGCTCGCGTTCGCGGCGCTGGCTGCGTGTGGGGGCAAGGAGGATGCGGGGCCCGAGCGATCGGCGCACGTCGCGGTGCGCGCGGCCGAGGGGGCGAAGTCGGAGGGGCCGCCGAACGGCTCGCCGTGGCGTGCGGGGGACGAGCCCGGCATGGCGGGGCTCGTGACGCCGGTCGTGAGCTCCGCGACGCCCACGTCGAGCGCCGCTTCGACGGCACCGATCGCCGTCGTCGCCACGGTCGCGCCGACGACGATCTCGCCGACCCCGCCGATCCGCACCGCCGGCGCGCGCGCACCGACCGTCCCGACCGCGACCGCGACCGCGATCGCGCCGGTGCCTTCGATCGCCCCCTCGCACACGCCACCCGTCGTGAAGGGGAAGATGGCCTCGGTCCACGCGGCGCCGATCGGCGCGTCGGCGCCGAACCCGCTCGACGACGGGCCGAGCCCGGGCGCGGCGCCGTGCCCGAACCCGAAAGGCGGCACCTCGCCATGAATCCGGCGCGTCGCGTGTCCGACGTCCACGCGGCGGCGATCGGCCTCGCCCTCCGGCCACGTGAAGCGTCGGCGCCGGCCCCCTCGAGCAATCCCATGAACCCGAGCTCCCTCTCCACCGCCCTCGAAGCCGTCTTTCGCGAACGCTCCGATCGCCCGCTGGCGTCGGCGTCGCGCGCCTGGCTCGCCGAGGACGCGCATGACGCGTGCGACTCGTGCGACTCGTGCGACTCGTGCGACTCGTGCGAGGACGCGCGAGACACCCTGCCCGTGGCGCCTCCGTCGATCGCCCCCGCGACGCTCCGCACGGGCGACGGGCCCGCCTGGCCGAGCCTGCTCGCGGAGCTCGCGCCGCTCGACGACTTCGGCGGCCTCGGCGACTTCGGCGATCTCGACGAGGCCGATCGCTTCGCGGAGATGCGCGATCTCCTCGGCTCGAGCCAGGTCTTCGCGCGGCTGGACGCGCCCACGCCGGCGAATGGCCCCGCGCCCGAGCGCGTCGCGATGAGCTACGACGACGCGATCACGCCGCCGCCGCCGGCGCGGCGTGCCGGGCTCCGCTTCGGCGCGCGCTGATTGCGCCGGCGCGTGCGGCCCGCTACCGGTGGCGCCGATGTCGACGCGCTCCCCTCGGCCCGGACTCGGGCGCGGCCGACGCGGGCGCGGGCCGCTGTCCGCGATCGTCGCGAGCGGCGGGCCCCGCGAGGTCGCGCCGCGCGCGGCGAAATCGCGCGCCAGGGTGACGCTCCCTCCGCCGCCGCTCGACGCGGTGGATCAGCTCGGGGCGATGCTCGATCTACGCAGCAGCGTCGAGCTCGCGGCGCTGCTCGATCGACCGATCCCCGAGGCGAGCGAGGTGCCGGAGGCGCTCGTGGCGCGTCGCGCGACGCTGCTCGCCGAGCTCGAGGCGGTCGTGCGCGCGCAGGACGATCTCGATCTGCGCAAGATGCCGCGCGTGCCGCGCGTCGACGCGAGGACGATCCGCGCCGTGCTGGCCGAGACGGGCGCGCTCGAGGCGCCGCGCGAGCCGCACCTCGGGCGCGCGGTCCGCTCGCTCTTCTCCCCGGTGATCGACGCCGCGATCCGCGCGCGCGGGCGCTCGGAGGCCGCGATCGACGATCTGCTGAACGACGTGCTCCCCGAGCTCGCGGCGGCATCGCCGCGCGTCGCGTGGCTGCTGCGGGTCGACGGGATCCTGCGGCGCGGAACCGCCGCGCGCGAAGAGGCGCTGGTCGAGCGCGCGCTCGAGAGCGTCGCGTCGGCCTTCGCGCGCGCCCTCGCCGGGGCGATCGCGGCGCTGCCGACCGAGGCGACCTCCGACGCGCTGGCCGAGGCGATCGAGCCGTGGCTCGTCGGCGAGGGGGTCTTCGCGATGCACTTGTCGCTCGCGGCGGCGTGGGTGCGCGCGTGCGTCGAGCGGCGCGTGGCGCGCTCGATCGGGATCGTCGAGGGGGCCGCTCAGCCCGCTTCGGCCGGGGACTCGAGCGAGCCGACCGGCTGAGCCGGCGTGGACGGGGCGGACGGGGCGGACGGGGCGGACGGCGTCGCGATCAGGCGGCGGTACTCGAGGAACATCAGCACGCGCCACGGCAGGATCATGCCGAACGCGAGCAGGAAGAAGATCGAGCCCGTCTGCATCGGGCTGATCAGCTGCTCGACGTAGGTGCGGGCGGCGAGCCGCACGGCGACGAGCCCGAGCAGGATCCAGAGGAACGCGCGCGAACGCTTGAGCATGATGGCGTCGCCCTCGCGCGTGAGGCGCGACGTCTTCACGAGCGGCCAGCAGAAGACGATGGCGCCGACCAGGAACGCCGCGAGGCCCCAGGCGGGCGGCACGCGCGTCGGCGGGTAGACGAACATGCAGAAGCCCGTGCTCATCCCGAGCGGCGGGATGAGGATCTTGCGCGCGGTGATCGGGCGGCTCGTCTCTCGGAGCCTCCACGTGAACACGACGGCGGCGCCGACGATCGAGGCTGCGGCGAGGAGGGCGGGGTGCATGTGGGGCGCTCGCGAGCGCCGTCGGCCCAGACGGCAGGCGGCGGCGCGCAGCATAGGACAACGCGCCGCCCACGCACGTCGTGCCTGGAATTCGGCTGCCGTCGCGCTTCGCTGGGGCCGAAAACGTTTGACCCAGCCGTACGGACGGTGCATCCGTTTCGTCCCTCGTCGCGCGGGTCGCGGTGGGGGGAACCGATGACGAAAAAAGCTGTGCTGCTCGCCGGGGGGGTGGGGCTGTCGTTCGTGCTGCGCACGGCGCTGACCTACCGAGGGACGGACAAGGTCGCGCTCACGCTGGTCGCGCTCGTCGCGATCGCGTTCGTCGCGGGCATCGTCGAGGCGTGGGATCGCGCGTCGAGCGTCGAGCGGCTGAAGCGCGAGCTCGGCGAGCTCGAGGGCGGCGCCGCGACCACGGGGATCGGCGCGCTCGAGAGGTGCTCGGCCGAGCTGCGAGCGCTCGTGCTCGCGCGGCTCGACGGCGTCGCGACCACCGTCGCCCGCACGCCCGTCGCGAGCGCGCTCGCAGGGCTCGTGGTGCTGATCGGCCTGCTCGGCACGTTCCTCGGCCTCTTCGACACGCTTCAGGGGGCGCGCTCGGCCCTCGCGAGCAGCGGCGACGTCGCGACGCTCCGCGGGGCGCTCGGCGCGCCGATCGCCGGGCTGTCGCGCGCGTTCGGCGCCTCGGCGGCCGGCGTGTGCGCCTCGGCGATG
>CAIXWQ010001199.1 GCA_903923175.1 uncultured delta proteobacterium
AGGGCGACGACGACGACAACTGAGTCGTCCGCGAATTCTTCGACGGTTCGTGCCCCCTGCCGCCTCGCGGCGTAGGGGGCACGGCGCGTTTTGCCGCTGCGATATGCTCGCTGCCGATGACCGCCGCGACCCACTTCCGGACGTGCCACCTCTGCGAGGCGATGTGCGGCCTCGCGATCGACGTCGAGGCGGGGGCGATCACGTCGATCCGCGGCGACGCGGCCGACCCCTTCAGCAAGGGGCACCTCTGCCCGAAGGCGGTCGCGCTCAAGGACCTCCACGAGGACCCCGATCGCCTCAAGCGGCCCCTGCGCCGCACCGCCGCGGGCTTCGTGGAGATCGGCTGGGACGAGGCGTTCGACGAGGTCGGCCGGCGGCTCTCGGAGATCCGCGCCGCGCACGGCGACGACGCGCTCGGCGTCTACCAGGGCAACCCGACGGCCCACAACCTCGGCACGCTGCTGCACGGGCAGATCGTGCTGCGCACGCTCGGCACGCGGAACCTGTTCTCCGCGACCTCGGTCGATCAGCTGCCGCACATGCTCGCCTCGCTGCTGGTGCTCGGCCACCAGGCGATGCTGCCGGTCCCCGATCTCGATCGCACCGAGCTGCTCGTGATCTTCGGCGCGAACCCGGCCGTCTCGAACGGCAGCATCATGACCGCCGGCGGCGCGATGCGGCGCCTCGGCGAGATCCGCGCGCGCGGCGGCCGCGTCATCGTGCTCGATCCGCGGCGCACCGAGACCGCGGCGAGGGCCGACGAGCACCACTTCGTCGTCCCCGGCACCGACGCGCTGGTGATGCTCGCGCTGCTGCACGTGATCTTCGCCGACGGGCTCGCGCGCCCCGGGCGCCTCGCGCCGCACCTGCGCGGGCTCGGTCCGCTGCGGGCGCTGGCCGCGCGCTTCGCTCCCGAGCGCGTCGCCGAGGCCTGCGGCATGTCGGCCGGCGCCCTGCGCGCCCTCGCGCGCACGATCGCCTCGACGCCGCGCGCGGCGATCTACGGCCGCGTGGGCGTGTCGCTCCAGACCTTCGGCGCGCTCTCGTGCTGGCTGCTGCTCGCGCTCAACGTGGTGACCGGGAACCTCGACGAGCCCGGCGGCATGATGTTCACGCGCCCGGCGGTGGATCTCGTGCCCAACGCGGCGCGCGCCGGGTTGCGCGGCACCTTCGGCCGCTTCCGGAGCCGCGTGCGAGGGCTCCCCGAGTTCGGGGGCGAGCTTCCGGTCGCCGCGCTCGCCGAGGAGATCGAGGTCCCGGGCGACGGCCGCGTGCGCGCGCTGATCACCTCCTGCGGCAACCCCGTGCTCTCGACGCCCAACGGCCCGCGCCTCTCGCGCGCGCTCGATCGGCTCGACTTCATGGTCGCGATCGACGTCTACCTCAACGAGACCACGCGCCACGCGCACGTGATCCTCCCGCCGACGTTCGGGGTCGAGCACGAGCACTACGACGTGCTCCTGCACGCGGTGGCCGTGCGCAACGGCGCGAAGTGGTCGGAGGCGCTCTTCGCGCGCGGCGAGCATCAGCGTCACGACTGGGAGATCTTCCGCGAGCTGCACCGGCGCCTGCGGCCGCGCGGGGCGCTCGAGCACGTGACGCACGCCGCGCGTCAGGCGCTGCTCGCGCTCCCTCCGGCGCGCATGCTCGACGGCGCGCTGCGCCTCGGGCCGTACGGCGATCGCTACCTCGGCGGAGCGCGCCTCTCGCTCGCTCGCCTGCGCGCCGCGCCGCACGGCCTCGACCTCGGCCCGCTCGAGCCCGCGCTGCCCGAGCGGCTGTACGCGGACGATCGCCGGATCGATCTCGCTCCTTCGCTGATGCTCGCCGACGTCGCGCGCCTCGAGTCGACCCTGCTCGGCGGCGCGCGCGTGAATCCGGCGCGCGAGCTCCGGCTCATCGGCCGCCGGCAGCTGCGCAACAACAACCGCTGGATGCACAACGCTCCGCGCCTCGTGAAGGGGCGCGACCGCTGCACGCTGCAGATCCACCCCGACGACGCGCGCGCGCGCGGCCTCGCCGACGGCGCGCGGGTGCGCGTCACCTCGGCCAAGGGCGCCATCGAGGTGCCGATCGAGGTCGACGACGCCATGATGCGCGGCGTGGTGAGCCTGCCGCACGGCTTCGGCCACGATCGTGACGGCGCGCGCCTGCAGGTGGCGGCGACGCACGCGAAGGGGGCGAGCCTCAACGACCTCACCGACGAGGAGCGCGTCGACGCGCTGTCGGGCGTGGCCGACTTCGCGGGCGTCGCCGTCACGGTCCAAAACGTCGAAGCGCGCGCCGCGGAGTGACCGCCGGCGCGCGCTCGAACTCGTGGGCTCTGGGGCTCAGGTGCCGGCGCGGTAGAGGCCGCCGATCGCGCCCCACGCCATCGCGGCGAAGATCACGAACAGCACGAGCGAGACCTTGTCGAGGCGCTTGAGGCCGTCACGCGTGGTGACCAGCCCGAGCGCGATGGACGCCGTCTGCACGCCGTTCGCGAGGTGGTAGGCGACGGCGAGCGTGCCGAGCAGGTACACGCCGAGCGTCGGCATGTGGTGGTGCATCTGCTTGGCGAGATCGGCGAACTCCTCCGGGTGCCCCTCGGTGAGGCGCGGCTTGATCGCGGCGAGCCACAGGTGCGCGCCGAGGAAGCCGAGGAGGCCGAGCGCGGTGAGCCGCTGCACGAGGTACTTGAGGTTCGCGTAGTACGGGTACGCGCCGAGGTTCGGGCGCGTCCGCATCACGCGGACGATCCCCCAGATGGTGTGCAGCACCAGCGGCACCAGCACGACGACCGCGCCGATGGCGTGCGTGAGCTGGCTCCCGCCGGTGACCGCCAGGCCCCAGGCCTCGCCGCCGCGCCACGAGTTGAGGTTGTCCCACAGGTGCCAGACCGTCCACACGCCGAGCGGCGCGATGGCGAGCACGGTCGCGAGGCGCGACGCGATGAGCTCTCGGAGCGGCTTGGAGGCGTCTTCGGTGTGTGCGGCTGCTTCGGTCACGGGTTCACCTGACACGCATGTAGGGGAGCGATCGCTGGGACGAAAGGGGCTTCTGCCCCCCCGAGGTACGCGCTCCCTCCGCGCGGCCCGCGGGAGGGCGGCTCTGCGCGGGCGGCTCGGCCGTGCAGGCGCTCCGGCTGCGTCTGCTATACCCCGCCGCCGATGCGACCGATCTCCATGCCTGGCGCCCCTCCGCGCGGGTCTCTGCGCGGCGGCGCGCCTGCAGCCGCGCGCGCGCTGCTCGGGCTGTTCGCGCTGCTCGCGCTGCCGGTGAGCGCGGGCGGCTGTGACGCGTCGGCCGAGTACTGCCTGACCTCGCCCGACCTGACGGTCGACCACTTCGTGATGTGCGACAAGTCGTGCAGCAAGGGGAACCAGGCCTCGTGCGCGCGCACCCGCGAGCTCCAAGGGCGCCTCTGCCACGAGAAATTCAGCGTCTATCACTGCATGCGCGCGTGCAAGGACGGCGACGCCGTGGCGTGCGCGCGCGCGAAGGCGGCGATGCGCTGACCCGCCGCGGCGCCTGGCGCGCGGCCCAGTGGCTCGAGCGCGCACGGGACGTTACGCTCTGCGGCATGCGCAGCTGGCTCGCCTCGATGCTCGTGCTCGCGGGCACGATCGGCTGCGGCGGCGTCTCGACCGACGCGTTCGGCGAGTCGCCCGACGGCGCGGCGGCAGACGACGCCGGCTTCGACGGCGCAATCGCCGACGACGTCGCGCCCGACGCGAACCCGGACGCCGCCGACGCGGCCGCGCCGCCGCTCGACGGCGGGCCGGCAGACGCGAAGGCCGACGGCGCGCCCGACGCGAAGGACGCGGGCCCGACCTGCCCTACCGGCAGCACGGCCACGCCGACCAAGTGCCCCGCGACCTGCACCGGCGGGTGCATGGG
>CAIXWQ010001200.1 GCA_903923175.1 uncultured delta proteobacterium
ATCGCGTCGCGCGCGTTGACCGCGAGGTTGAGCACCACCTGCTGCAGCTGGGCCTGGTCGCACCGCACCGGCCACGGCTCGCCCTCGAGCGTGATGACGAGGCGTACGTCCTCCTCGCCGAGCAGGCGCCGCAGCAGGTTCTCGCTCTCGCTCACCAGCTCGTTCAGGTCGAGCACGATCGGCGCGATCACCTGTTTGCGCGCGAAGGCGAGCAGCTGCTTCGTCAGATCGCGCGCGCGGCCGGCGGCGGTCAGGATCTCGCGGGCGTCCTCCTCGGCGGCGGGCTTGCGGGCGGCGATCGCCTCGCGCAGCAGATCGGCGCAGCCGAGGATGACGGTCAGCAGGTTGTTGAAGTCGTGCGCGACGCCGCCCGCGAGGCGCCCGATGCTCTCGAGCTTCTGCGACTCGGCGTACCGCGCCTCCAGCAAGCGCTGCTCGGTCACGTCGCGCGCGTTGACGATGACGCCGGCGACCGCGGGCTCGGCGAGCAGGTTGCGGACGAACGCGTCGAGCCGCCGCCACGAGCCGTCGCGGTGGCGCACGCGGTAGGAGAAGCGGCCGACCTCGCTGCTGCCGTCGGGGCTCGGCGGCGGGAGCAGCGCGAGGTCGTCGGGGTGGATGAACTCCATCCCGTTGCGCCCCATCGCCTCCTGCACGGTCCAGCCGAGGGCGCGCTGCGCGCCGGGGCTCCAGAACGTCACGTACAGCGCGCCGTCGAGCACGTAGAGGACGTCGGTCGCCTCTTCGATGAGGGCGCGATGGCGCGCCTCGCTCGCGCGCAGACGGGCGTTCTCCTCGACGAGACGACGGACGTCTTCGGACTCCACGGCGCTGGCCTCCTCCCGCTCCATAGCAGCGGGCGCGGAGGGAGGAGAGGGGCGTCGAGCACCTCGGCCATGGGGCCCGAGGCCGGACGTGGAGGCACGGCCGCTCGACGCTTCAGAGCTCGATCTGCACCCCGAGCTCGATCACGCGCCCGGGCGGCAGCTTGAAGAAGGCCGACGCCGCGATCGCGTTCTGGCTCAGGAACTTGAAGAACATCTTGCGCGCGAGGCTCATCTTCGAAGGGCCGGTGAAGACCAGCGACTCGCGCCCCAGGAAGAACGAGAGGTCGCGCAGGTCGACGTCGACGCCGTGCAGCTTCAGGCCGCCGAGGATCTTCGGGATGTCGGGGCTCTCCATGAAGCCGTAGACGACCTTCGCGCCGAAGAAGCCCTCGCCGAGGTCGATCACCTCGCTGATGCGCGCGTCGTCCGCGATCTCCGGCACGTGCTTGGTCTGCACGGTGAGGAAGATGACCTTCTCGTGCAGCGTCTTGGCGTGCTTGAAGTAGTGGAGCAGCGAGTTCGGCACGCCGGGGTTGCTGGTCATGAAGACCGCGGTCCCCTTCACGCGCGGCGGGTTCTCGAGCTTCAGGCTCGCGAGGAACGCGTCGGTCGGCAGCATCATGCTCTTGAGCACGGCTCCGAGCGCGGCGCGCCCCTTCTGCCACGTGAGCATGACGAACGCGCTCACCGACGCGATCGCGATGGTGATGTAGCCCCCCTCGAGGAACTGCGTCGCGTTGCTGACGAAGAAGGCGAGGTCGACGCCGATGAGCGCGAGGCACACCGGGCCGATCAGCCACGCCTTCCAGTGCCACACGCGCGTCGCGACGAGGTAGAAGAGGATGGTGGTGAACGCCATCGTCCCGGTCACGGCGAGGCCGTACGCCGGCGCGAGGTTGTGCGAGCTCTTGAAGCCGATCACCAGCATGATGCACAGGGCGAGGTAGCCCCAGTTCACCTCGGGGACGTAGATCTGCCCCTCGACCTCGGCGTTGGTGTGCACGACGCTCGCGCGCGGGCAGAGCCCGAGCTGGATGGCCTGGTGGATCAGCGAGAACGCGCCGGAGATCAGCGCCTGGCTCGCGATCACGGTGGCGAGCCAGCTGATGACCACGAGCGGGTACACGAAGCCCGCCGTCGAAGGGACGAGCGCGTAGAAGACGTTGCCGTCGACGATCGGCGCGGGGTCGAGCATGCGCGCGCCCTGGCCGAGGTAGTTCAGCATCAGCGCCGGCCACACGATCGAGAACCAGGCGCGGCGCACCGCGGGCCGGCTGAAGTGCCCCATGTCGGCGAAGAGCGCCTCGCAGCCGGTGATGCAGAGATCGACCGAGCCGATGACGTAGAGGGTCGCCTTCGGGAAATGCCGCATGTAGCGCGCGGCGTAGGCGGGGTTGAGCGCCGCGAGCACCTCGAGGTGCTTGACGAGGTTGGCCGCGCCCATCGCGGCGAGCGCGAGGAACCAGACGGCCATCGCGGGCGCGAAGACCGCGCCGACCTTGTGCGAGCCGAAGCGCTGGATCGAGAACAGCGCGATCAGCGTCGCGACCGAGAGCCACGGGATGTACGGCGACCACCGGTGGGTCACCACCTCGAGCCCCTCCCACGCCGACATGATCGAGAGCGAGGGGGTGATCACGCCGTCGCCGAGGATGAGCCCCGAGCCGACCACGGCCATCAGGACGATGAGCGCCATCACCCGCGGGGTGAAGCTCTGCGAGGCCTTCGCCTTGAGCAGCGCGAGGATCGAGAACATCCCCCCTTCGCCCTCGTTGTCGGCGCGGAGGATGAGGATGACGTACTTGAACGAGACGACGATCGCGATCGCCCAGACGAACAGCGAGGTGAACCCGAGCACCTCGTCTCGGCCGTAGTACTGGCCGAGCTGCATCGTGACCTTGTCCTTGATCCCATGCTGCACCATCAGGTGCGACGAGACCGTCTCGGACATGGCGTAGAGCGGCGAGGTGCCGATGTCGCCGAAGACGACGCCGAGCGCCGCCCAGACCAGGATCCGCATGCTCGCGCGCGGGTGCGAGGCCGGCTGCTCGGTCGCGGGCGCGCTCACGACGCCCTCCTCGAGCCCAGCCGCGAGCCCAGCCGCGAGCCCGGCCGCGAGCCCAGCCGCGAGTCCAGCCGCCGAGGTCGCGTCGAGTCGCAGGGGAATGGGAGCGCGGGCGGCGCGCCACGCACGGCGCGCCGAAGTCGAGTTGGCATGTTCGCGAGTCGCCTCTCGTCACGAGACGCGCGGGCCGCCTTGGCGGTGTCACGCGTCCGAGGGCGCCCGCCCGAGACCTCGCGGCCCCGCGTGTGCGACCTCTTCCCCGCGCCTACGGAGTTAGCTGACGGGCTGGGGCCGGAAGAGCTCGCCCCCGCCGCGATCGATCGCCCTCTCGGGCGACTCCCTCGCAGCGTTCGCCCCGGAGGGGAGTTCGGTTCCCCCGTCGAGCAGGCACGGCCCGCTCGTTCGGCGCGGGTTGCAAGTTCGTCGTTCTGCACGATTCCGCAAGGCGATTCGCGCGATCGTTGATGCGGACTTGAGGTTCGTGCGCGACCATCATGCAGCGCCGCACGACCTCGCCGTTCCCGACGTTCTGGCGCAATGCAAAATGCCCGACCGGCCGCGGCTCACCCGCGCTTGCCGAGCTCGTCGGCAGCGGTGCGCGGCCAGCGCGCCTGGAACGCGACGTGCGCCTCGCCGTCGAGCAGCGGTGAGGTCGCGCCGAGGATCGCGTCGGCGCGATAGCCGCTGCCGACGCGCGTGATGGTGACGCGCGCGGCGTCGACCGAGAAGAACAGCCGCCAGGACTTCTCCGCGATCAGCGGCTCCCCGTCGCGCGAGCGCAGGATGCGACGATACGGGTGCGGCGACGGATCGCGCGCCAGCGCGGGGACGGCGATCTCGCCGACGACGACGCCGTGCCGCTCGCGCAGCCAGCGCGCCTGCTCCTCGGCCAGCGGCGACCAGACGATCTCGAAGCGCGCGGCCGCCCCTGCCGCCTCCTCGCGCTCGATCTCGTCGAGCCACCCTGCGCGCGCGTCGGGGAACGCGTCGGCGTACGGGATGTACGGCTTGAGATCGAGCACCGGCGTGCCGTCGAGGAGATCCACCTCGCCGACCCGCAGCGTGCGCCCGCGGACCTCGAGCAGCCGCAGCGCCGACAGGCCGATCGGGTTCGGGCGGTGCGGCGAGCGCGTCGCGAGGACGCTCCGCTTGGCGCGTCCCCTCGGCGGCAGCACGCGCGTGCGCCAGGTCGTGTTGCGGTGGAACCAGACGATCGCCCAGATGCGATCGAAGCCGACCAGATCGGCCACCGCTTGCTCGAGGTCGAGGCCGGGGACGAGCTCGATGAGCGCCTCGCCGCGCGCGCCGTCGGTCCCGGGTTGCCGGGGCGCCCGGGCGGGCTCGGCGAACACCGAGCGCACGAAGCCGATCGGCTGGAGCGTGAGCGCGTCCACGCCGGCCGTGTAGCACGACCCGCGCGCTCCGCTCACTCGGCGTTCGGCGGCGGGTAGACGGTGACGCTCGCGATCCTCCAGCCCGACTCCTTCACGAACCGCAACGCCACCCTGCGCGCGTCGCCCTTCTCGTCGCCCCCCGCGCGCGCGCCGCGCAGCATCGCTCTCGCGTCGACCGCCGCGCCGCTCGCGCCCGCGTCGAGGCTGACGCGCACGTCCGCGAGCTCCACCTCGAGCGAGCTCCAGATCCCGAACGCGGCGCTCGCGAGGCGCACGAGCTCGACCCGCCCTGGCTTCGCGTCCGGCAGCTCGGCGATGTCGACGGAGACGCGCTCGACGAAGAGCTCGTCGAACGCCCCCTTGATGCGCGCCGCCCGCCCGAGCGGCGAATCGTCCTTCGCGATGCGAACGACCTTCGCGAGCCGCGCGAGCGCCTCGCGGATCTGCGCCTCGTCGCCGCCGCGGAGCAGGAAGAACGCGGCGATTCCCCCGAGCGAGACGGCGGCGAGCGAGCCGAGGACGACGCGACGATCCATGGCGGCAGCGTAAACGCTTACGCGCCTCGGCTCATTCGCATCGTTCCGTGATCACGGAACACAGCCCGTCGTGGGCGACGCGCGCTTGACGGTCAGGTGCGTGCGGGCGACAGAGCGCTCCGCTCCCCCACTCCCTCCTGCGGCCGCGCTACGAGCTCCTCCTCGTGCTCCCCCACCCGCTCCAGAGACAACGCCGTGCCCGCTAGCTACTTCGACGTCGACGGGACCCTCGTGCGGACGAACCTGGTTCATCCGACGCTGTGGTACCTCGTGAACCAGGCGACGCCGCTGAAGTCGCTCGGCAAGATCGCGCGCGCCGCGCTGCAGGCGCCCGCGATGGCGCTCGCGGAGTTCCGCGACCGCCGCACCTTCAACGAGCTGCTCTTCTCGAGCTACCAGGGGATCTCTCGCGACCGCCTGCTGGTGCTCGCCGACGAGTGCTTCGAATCGGTGATCAAGCCGGCGCTCTGGCCGCACGCGCGCGCGCTGATCGAGCGCTCGCGCGCGAACGGCGACGTCGTGCTGATCTCGGGCGCGCTCGACTTCCTGATGGATCGCCTCGCCGCGCACCTCGGCGCGACGCACGTGATCGCCAACCGCCTCGAGATCAAGGACGGCTACTGCACCGGCCGCCTGCTGCGCCCCGTGGTCGCCGGCCCCGAGAAGGCGCGCCTCATCCGCGAGCACGCGCGCGCCGGCGGCCACGACCTCAACGACTGCTTCGCCTACAGCGACAGCTACTCGGACGTACCGATGCTCTCGGTCGTCGGGCACCCCGCCGCGGTCAACCCCGACGCGCGCCTGCGCTGGCTCGCCGAGGCGTACCACTGGCCGGTCCTGTCGCTCGACGGCGGCAAGGAAGCGCCGGCGATCCGGGCCTAGTCGCGGGCGGAGGCGCCTCGCCGAATCCCCGCTCCCTCACGGTCGCGGCTTGCAGAGCCACTCGGCTCGCGAGCCACTGGACACGCTAGCCACTGGACATCCCATGACCCATCCCCTCGTCGTCACCCTCGATCGCAAGAGCGCGCCGCGCACCATCTTCTCCGGCGACAAGCTCGTCGAAGTCGACATGCCCCCGGGGACGCGCGTCATCTACCCGCGCAAGCCGCTCGCGGGGCTCGCCGACGTCGACGCGGCCATCCGCTACGCGCTCAACCACCCGTACGGCAGCGACCCGCTCCACGCGCGGCTGCGCCCCGGGATGAAGGTCACGATCGCCATCGACGACATCTCGCTGCCGCTGCCGCCGATGAAGCAGCCGGACGTGCGCGAGCGCGTGCTCACGATCGTGCTCGAGCAGCTCGCCGATCACGGCGTCGAGGACGTGCACCTGATCATCGCGACCTCGGTGCACCGACGCATGACCGGCGACGAGATCCGCTGGGTCGTCGGCGACCGGATCTTCAACGGCTACTACCCGGAGAAGCTCTACAACCACGACGCCGAAGACGCCGAGAACATGGTCGAGATCGGCACCACCGATCGCGGCGAGATCGTGGAGATCAACCGGCGCGCCGCCGAGAGCGATCTCGTCATCTACGTGAACCTGAACCTCGTCCCCATGGACGGCGGGCACAAGTCGGTCACGGTCGGCCTCTGCGGCTACAAGTCGCTGCGGGCGCACCACGAGCCGCACACGATGCGCGACTGCCACAGCTACATGGATCCGAAGACGTCGGCGCTCGCGCGCAGCGTGGATCGCATGGGCAAGCTGCTGCAGGAGAAGATCCCGGTCTTCACGATCGAGACCACGGTGAACAACCGGATGTTCGACCGCCCGCTCGAGTTCCTCCACAAGAACGAGGACGACCTCACCGGCACCGAGAAGTTCGCCCTCAAGGCGCTCACCGCCACGCTCGCGCGCGTGCCGCAGGCGGCCAGGCAGGCGATCTTCCAGAAGGTCCCCTCGCCCTACGGCGTGACCGGCGTCTTCGCCGGCGCCACCGAGGCCGTCCACGAGCACACGCTCGCCAAGTGCTACGAGCAGTACTCGGTGCCCGTCATCGGACAGGCCGACATCCTCGTGACTGGCATTCCGTACATCAGCCCGTACAACGTGAACTCGTTCCTGAATCCCCTGCTCGTGCAGGTGATGGCGCAGGGCTACCTGTTCAACCTGTATCGCGGCGTGCCGCTGGTGAAGAAGGGCGGCACGCTCATCTTCACGCACCCGTGCACGGACATGTTCGACAAGGAGCACCACGCTCCGTACATCGAGTTCGTGCACAACCTGCTCCCCGAGACGCGGGACGCGATGGAGCTGCACCGGCGCTTCGAGGCGAAATTCGCCAAGAACCCGGCGTACATCCAGATGTACCGGACCGGGCACGCCTACCACCCCGCGCACCCGTTCTTCATGTGGTACTGGGGCGAGGCCGGCCGCCAGTGGCTCGGGCGCGTGATCGTCGTCGGCGCCGACAACGAGTACATCCCGAAGCTCTTCGGCTGGGAGACCGCGCGCACGATGCAGGACGCGCTCGATCTGGCGAAGGAGGGCTTCGTCGGCACGCCGGAGATCACGATGCTCCACGCGCCGCCGATCCTGATGGCCGACGTGACGCCCTGAGACTCCTCGGTGGCGAGCCTGAGCCCCCGAAAGGGGGCTTTCGGCTTTTTGGCGCGCGACTGCCGTCTTCGTCACGTGCGAGGTGCGAGGCGCGAGGCGCGCGGTTCGCGACCGCGGTGACGCGCCCTCCCCGCGTCACGCACGCCGTGCGCGCGCGTCTTGCGCCGCGGCGCGGACGGACGTGCGCGAATCCCCCGCGAGGTGCGATTGCAATACCCGCGTACCGTTCGTCGAAGTGACGAATCCATGCCCTTTCGCACGCCGATTGCCGATTGCAATTTCGCCTGTCGAATTCCACCGGATCGCCTTTGACAGACACCGCCACGATGCCGACCTTCGGCGGCGCGAGGCGCCGGGGTTCCGGTGAGCTTCCTCGCGAGGCCGACCTCAAAGGATTGCAGCCGTGGACAAGCCCGAGCGGTCACCGCATCCCAGCGGTGACAACCGGTTCAAGCTCCTGGATCGCACGATCACCCGCCACCATGGCGCCGGGAACGCGCTGATCGAAGTCCTCCACTCCGCCCAGGAGATCTTCGGCTTCCTGGCCGACGACGTCCTGCTGTACGTCGCCCAGGCGCTGAAGCGGCCGCAGAGCCAGGTCTACGGCGTCGCGACGTTCTACAACTTCTTCCGGCTCAAGCCCGCGGGCAAGCACACCGTCGTCGTGTGCACCGGGACGGCCTGCTACGTGAAGGGGGCGTCGGAGCTGCAGCACGCGCTCGAGAAGCGCTGCGGCTGCAAGTTCGGCGAGACGTCCAAGGACGGCGAGGTCTCGCTCATGCAGGCGCGCTGCATCGGCTCGTGCGGCCTCGCGCCCGTGGCCGTGCTCGACGAGGAGGTCGGCGCGAAGCTCACGGCGGCGAAGCTGCTCGAGCGCGTCGAGGCCTGGCTCGGCGGCGGCAAGGGCGCGGCCGTGGGCGGAGCGAGCGCGCAGGAGACGCGCGAGACGCGCGAGGAGGCAGCACCGTGACCGTGGAAGAGCTCGGCGAGATCGGTGACAAGGAGCGCGCGAGGCAGGCCAAGCTCGAGAAGCGCGTGCTCTGGTGCTCAGCCGCGGGGTGCGTCTCCTGCGGCGGCCACAAGACGCGCGACGCGCTGAAGAAGGCGGTCAAGCAGGCGGGCCTCGAGGGCAAGACCGAGGTCGTCGGCACCGGCTGCATGGGGCTCTGCGGGCGCGGGCCGCTCGTGAAGGTCGCCCCCGACGAGACGCTCTACGCCAACGTCGACGAGGCGGCCGCCACGCGCATCGTCGCCGAGCACGTCGCGCAGGGCGCCGTGGTCGAGGACTTCCGCGTCGACACGACCGCGCCTTTCTTCACCGCGCAGAAGAAGATCGTCCTCGAGGACTGCGGCCGGATCGACGCGATGCGCGTCGAGGAGTACGTCGCGGTGGGCGGCTACTCGGCGCTCGCGCGCGCGGTCTGCGAGCTCACCCCCGAAGAGGTCGTCGAGGAGATCCGCAAGGCCGGCCTGCGGGGCCGCGGCGGCGCGGGCTACCCAACCGGCCTCAAGTGGGCCATCGCCCAGAAGGCGCGCGCCGCGCAGAAGTACGTGGTCTGCAACGCCGACGAGGGCGATCCGGGCGCGTTCATGGATCGCAGCGTGCTCGAGGGCGATCCGCACCGGGTGCTCGAGGGGATGGCGATCGCCGGCTACGCCATCGGCGCGAGCCAGGGCTACATCTACGTGCGCGCCGAGTACCCGCTCGCCATCGAGCGGCTGCGGCTCGCCATCAAGCAGGCCGAGAAGCTCGGCCTGCTCGGCACGCGCATCCTCGACTCGGGCTTCGATTTCCGGATCGACCTGCGCATGGGCGCCGGCGCGTTCGTCTGCGGCGAGGAGACGGCGCTGCTGCGCTCGATCGAGGGGCGCCGCGGCAGGCCTCGGCCGAGGCCGCCGTATCCGTCGGAGGCCGGGCTCTACGGGCTGCCGACGGTCATCAACAACGTCGAGACGCTCGCCAACGTCGCGCCGATCCTCACGCGCGGCGCGGCGTGGTTCTCGTCGATCGGCACCGCGAAGAGCGCCGGCACCAAGGTCTTCGCGCTCGCCGGCAAGATCCGCAACACGGGGCTCATCGAGGTCCCGATGGGGATCCCGCTGCGCACGATCATCTACGACATCGGCGGAGGCCCGCCCGAAGGGGCGGAGTTCAAGGCCGCGCAGACCGGCGGCCCGTCGGGCGGCTGCATCCCGAGCCAGCACCTCGACCTCCCGGTCGACTACGAGTCGCTCGCGACGGTCGGGTCGATCATGGGCTCGGGCGGCTTGATCGTCATGGACTCGACCTCCGACATGGTCGACGTCGCGAAGTTCTTCATGGAGTTCTCCATGGAGGAGTCGTGCGGCAAGTGCGTGCCGTGCCGCGTGGGCACCAAGCACCTGCACACCCTGCTCGAGAAGCTCGCGGCGGGCGAGGGCACGGCCGAGGATCTCGCGCTCCTCGAGGAGATGTGCGTGATGGTCAAGGAGACGAGCCTCTGCGGCCTCGGCCAGGCGGCGCCGAACCCGGTGCTCTCCACGCTGCGGTTCTTCCGCGGCGAGTACGAGCGTCGCTTGCAGCCCTCCGAGCACTTCCAAGCCGGCGGCGGGCCCGAAAGGGCGGGGAGCTGAGTCATGGCGATCGTCACCCTGACCATCGACGGGCTCGCGGTGAGCGGCCGCGACGACGAGACGCTCCTGTCGATCGCGCGCCAGCACGGCGTCGAGATCCCCACCCTCTGCCACCTCGACGGGCTCACCGACGTCGGCGCGTGCCGGCTCTGCTTGCTGGAGGTCGAAGGCTCGACTCGGCTGCTCCCGGCCTGCACCGCGAAGCCGGTCGAGGGGATGGTGGTGCACACCTCGACGCCGAAGCTGCAGCGCTATCGCCGCATGATCATCGAGATGCTCGCGTCGGAGGGGAACCACCACTGCGCGGTCTGCGTCTCGCACGAGCACTGCGAGCTGCAGCGCCTCGCGGGCTCGGTCGGGCTGCAGTCGGTGCGGGTGCCGTACCTGTATCCCGACAAGAAGCTCGACGCGACGCACCCCCTGTTCGTGATGGACCACAACCGCTGCGTGCTCTGCACGCGGTGCGTGCGCGTCTGCCACGAGGTCGAGGGGGCCCACACCTGGGACGTCGGCTTCCGCGGGATCAAGTCGGAGATCGTCGCCGGCCTGCGCGTGCCCTGGGGCGACGTCGAGAGCTGCACCTCTTGCGGCAAGTGCGTGTCGGTCTGCCCGACGGGCGCGCTGTTCGCGAAGGGGGCGACCGTGGCCGCGATGGAGAAGCGCACCGCGTTCGTGAAGTACCTGGTGACGGCCCGCCGCTCCAAGGAGTGGGTGGGCGACATCCTCGAGGAGGGCGACGAATGACCGCCATCGACCCGGCCCCCGTCACGAGGAGGCCGCGCGTCGCGACCGCGTGGCTCGGAGGCTGTTCCGGCTGCCACATGTCGTTCCTCGACATGGACGAGCGCCTCATCGAGCTCGCGGGCAAGATCGATCTCGTCTACTCGCCGATCGCCGACGTGAAGGTCTTCCCCGCCGACGTCGACGTGACGCTGGTGGAGGGCGCCGTCACCAACGACGAGAACGAGCACGCGGCCCGCACGATCCGCCGCAATTCCAGGTTCGTCGTGTCGTTCGGCGACTGCGCGACCGCCGGCAACGTGACGGCGATGCGCAACCGCTTCACGCGCGAGGAGCTGCTGCAGCTCGCGTACGTCGACCTCGCGCGCGGCGAGATCCCGACCATCCCCAACGACACGACGCTCGCGAAGCTGCTCGTGCGCGCACGGCCCCTGCACGAGTTCGTGCCGGTCGACGCGTTCCTCCACGGCTGCCCGCCGTCGGCCGACGAGATCTGGCTGGCCGTCTCGGCGCTGGTCGAGGGGCGCAAGCTCGAGCTGCCCGCGGCCTACCAGCGCTACGGATGACCGCGCGGGGCGGTGTCGACCGCGCCGCTGAGGAGTGAAGAGCGCCGGGCTCGTGCCCGCGCGCCACGACACGAGACGCGAACCGCGCGTCGAGAGGCGACGACCATGGCGAAGACGCTCACGATCGATCCGGTGACCCGGATCGAAGGCCACTCGAAGATCACGATCCTGCTCGACGACGCCGGGAACGTCGAGGACGCGCGCTTCCACGTCAACGAGTTCCGCGGCTTCGAGAAGTTCTGCGAGGGGCGGCTGCTCTGGGAGATGCCCGGCATCACCTCGCGGATCTGCGGCATCTGCCCGGCGAGCCACCTCGTCACGTCGGCCAAGGCGGGCGACGAGATCCTCGCCATCGGCATCCCCGAGGCCGCCGACAAGCTCCGCCGCATCATCACGCTGGCCCAGTGGGTGCAGAGCCACGCGCTCAGCTTCTTCCACCTCTCGTCGCCCGACCTGATGCTCGGGTTCGACTCCGATCCCGCGGCGCGCAACCTGTTCGGGCTCATCGCCGCGCACCCCGAGTTCGCGAGGCGCGGCATCCGGCTGCGCAAGTTCGGTCAGGAGATCATCGAGGTGCTCGGCGGCCGGCGCATCCACACGCCGTGGGCGGTCCCGGGCGGCGTGCGCGAGCCGTTCACCGCGGCCGGACGCGATCGGCTGCTGGCGGGGATCCCCGAGGCGCTCGCGACGACGCAGATGGCGATCGCGACGCTGATGCTGATGTTCGAGCGCCACGCGAAGGAGATCCCCGCGTTCGGCAACTTCGACACCATGCACCTCGGCTCGGTCCGCGCCGACGGCGCGCTCGAGTACTACGGCGGCACCCTCCGCCTGCGCGACGCCGACGGCAACACGATCGCCGACGGCATCGAGCCCCGCGATTTCGACAAGCACTTCGCCGAGAAGACCGAGCCCTGGTCGTACCTGAAGTTCCCGTACTACGCGCCGCTCGGCCCGGAGAAGGGGATCTACCGCGTCGGTCCGCTCGCGCGGCTCAACGTCTGCGACTTCATCGAGACGCCCCTGGCCGAAGCGGAGCGCCTGAAGTTCAAGGCGCTCGGCGGCGGCGCGGGCGCGGTGAACAACTCGTTCCACTACCACTACGCGCGGCTCATCGAGGTGCTCTTCGCGGTGGAGAAGCTCGAGCAGCTGCTGCGCGATCCGGCGACCCTCGACGAGCACGTCCGCTCCAAGGCCTCGATCAACCGGCACGAGGGGGTCGGCGCGACCGAGGCGCCGCGCGGCGTGCTGTTCCACCACTACAAGGTCGACGACGACGGCGTGATCCAGTCGGTGAACATGCTGATCGCGACCGCGCAGAACAACCTGGCGATGAACCGCGCCATCCGGCAGCTCGCCAAGCACCACCTGACGGGCGTGGCCGAGATCACCGAGGGGCTGCTCAACCGTCTCGAGGCAGGCATCCGCTGCTTCGATCCGTGCCTCTCGTGCTCCACGCACGCCATCGGCCAGATGCCGCTGCTGGTCGAGCTGACGCGCGCCGACGGCTCGCTCCTCGCTCGCCGCGCGCGCTGACGGCGGACGAGAGACGCCGACCGGAGCGTACCAGGTACGCGCGTTGCTCCTCCGCGCGCCGACTCGCGGAGGAACTCCAAATGTCGCGTGATCTGAGCGCTATCCTCGCAAGGCACCAGCACGATCCGCTGCGGCTCGTGCAGATCCTGCGTGACGTCGTCGAAGAGCACGGGTTCATCTCGCCGGGAACGATCACGACGCTGGCCGAGCGGCTGTCGTTGCCGCGCGGGCGCGTCGAAGGGGTCGCGGGCTTCTACGCCTTCTTCCCCACGGAGAACGCCGGGCGCTACCGGGTGCTCTTCAGCGACAACATCACCGACCGCATGGCCGGGAGCGTCGAGCTCCGACAGCGCATGCTCGAGGCCTTCCAGGTCCGAGACGGGGAGGTCTCGCGCGACGGGCTCGTGAGCATCGGCACGACCTCGTGCACCGGGCTCTGCGATCAGGGCCCGGCGATGCTCGTGAACGGCCGGGCCATCCCCCGCCTCACCCGCGCGCGCATCGGCTCGATCTCGGCCATGATCCACGGCCAGGCGCCGCTCGACACCTGGCCGGCGAACCTCTTCGACATCCACACGCACATCGAGCGCAAGGATCTCCTGCTCTCGACGCCGCTCGCCGCCGGCGCGGCGATCGACGCGGCCATCGCGCGCGGCCCCGACGCCACCGTCGCGCAGGTGAAGGCTTCGAACCTGCGCGGCCGCGGCGGCGCCGGCTTCACCACCGGCGTCAAATGGGAGATGTGCCGGGCCGCGCCGGGCGAGGCGCACTACGTCGTCTGCAACGCCGACGAGGGCGAGCCCGGCACGTTCAAGGACCGCGTGCTCCTCTCGGACTACGCGGACCTCGTGTTCGAGGGGATGACGGTCGCCGCGTTCGCGGTCGGCGCCAAGCGCGGGTTCCTGTACCTGCGCGCCGAGTACCCGTTCCTCCTCGCGCCGCTCGAGGCGACGCTGGCGGAGCGTCGCAAGGCGGGGCTCCTCGGCAAGAGCATCCGCGGCGTCGCGGACTTCGACTTCGACATCGAGATCCACGTCGGCGCCGGCGCGTACGTGTGCGGCGAGGAGTCGGCGCTCATCGAGTCGCTCGAGGGCAAGCGCGGCATCCCGCGCAACCGTCCGCCGTATCCGGTCACCAGCGGCTACCTCCAGCAGCCCACCGTAGTGAACAACGTCGAGACGCTGGCGAAGGCCGCCTTCGTGGTGATGCACGGCGCCGACTGGCTGCGCGTGCGCGGCACCGGGCGCTCGGCCGGCACCAAGGTCCTCTCGGTCTCCGGCGACGTCGCGCGGCCTGGGATCTACGAGCTCCCCTTCGGCGCGACGGTGCGCGAGGTGCTCGACCTCTGCGGCGCGACCGACGTGCAAGCGGTGCAGGTCGGCGGCCCCTCGGGGATGCTCCTCTCGAGGAGCGAGCAGCACCGCCGGATCATGTTCGAGGACGTCCCGAGCGCCGGCGCGTTCATGGTCTTCGACGACTCGCGCGACATCCTGCAGGTCCTCGAGAACTTCGCGTCGTTCTTCGCGCACGAGAGCTGCGGCTTCTGCACGCCGTGTCGGGTCGGCACCGCGCTGCAGCGCCGCATGCTGAGCGCGCTCGCCAAGGGCTACGGCACGCGTCGCGACCTCAAGGACCTCGCCCGGGTCGCCAAGGTGATGAAGGCGTCGAGCCACTGCGGCCTCGGCGCCACGGCCGGCAACGCCGCGCTCGACGCGCTCGAGAAGTTCAAGCCCGCGTTCGAGAAGCGGCTCGGCACGCTGGAGGTGATGCCGACCTTCGATCTCGACCGCTCGCTCGCGCCGGCCCGCGAGGTCACCGGCCGCGACGACGACGAAGCGCACCTGTCGCACGAGGAGGAGGAGTGATGGCCGGCGCGGAGAAACCGATGTTCGCGATGGACGGCAACGACGTGCCGTTCGAGCCCGGTCAGACCATCCTCCAGGCCGCGCTCGCGGCCGGGCGCTACGTGCCGCACCTCTGCTTCCACCCCGAGTTCAAGCCGCACGGGAGCTGCAAGCTCTGCACGGTGAAGATCAACGGGCGCACCGTCGCGAGCTGCACGACGCTCGCCAAGCAGGGCGACGAGGTCGAGTCGGAGACGCCGGAGATCCAGGACCTGCGGCGCAACCTGGTGCAGTTCCTCTTCGTGGAGGGGAATCACTTCTGCCCTTCGTGCGAGAAGAGCGGGAGCTGCATGCTCCAGGCGGTCGCGTACGACCTCGGCGTGATGGCGGAGCACTTCAGCCCGTTCTTCCCGAGCCGGCCGATCGACGCCTCGCACCCCGACGTGCTGCTCGATTTCAACCGCTGCATCCTCTGCGAGCTCTGCATCCGCGCGAGCGCCGAGGTCGACGGCAAGAACGTCTTCGCGCTCTCGGGCCGCGGCGCGAAGAAGCACCTGATCGTCAACGCGGAGTCGGGCCGCCTCGCCGACACGCGCCTCGCCGTCGAGGACAAGGCCATGGACGTCTGCCCGGTCGGGGTCATCCTGCGCAAGCGCCGCGGCTTCCAGGTCCCGATCGGCGAGCGCAAGTACGACCAGCACCCGATTCGCGAAGTGGCGGTCGGCAAGGCCACGGCGCGCCACGCGAGCGGCAAGCCCTCGCCGCAAGGCCCCAGCAAGGAAGGCGCCTGAAATGGCCTCCGAGAAGAAGAAGCTCCGCGTCGCGACCACCTCGCTCGCCGGCTGCTTCGGTTGCCACATGTCGCTGCTCGACATCGACGAGCGGCTCCTCGAGCTGCTGAAGCTCGTGGAATTCGACCGCAGCCCGCTGACCGACATCAAGCACTGCGGGCCGTGCGACCTCGGGATCATCGAGGGTGGGCTCTGCAACGCCGAGAACGTGCACGTGCTGCGCGAGTTCCGGAAGAGCTGCAAGGTGCTGGTGGCGATGGGCGCCTGCGCCGTCAACGGCGGGCTGCCGGCGCAGCGCAATCACCTCGACATCCGCGACTGCCTGCAGACGGTCTACATGACCGGCACCGGCATCCGGCGCGGCTTCATCCCCAACGACCCCGAGCTGCCGCTGCCGCTCGACCGCGTGCACCCGCTGCACGACGTCGTGAAGATCGACTACTTCCTCCCCGGCTGCCCGCCCCCCGCCGACGCCATCTGGCACTTCCTCAATGACCTCCTCGCCGGCCGCACGCCGACGCTGGGGCACGGGCTGATCCATTACGACTAGCGCGGGGCCCCCTTCGCAGACCGCCTCGCGGCGCCCCCCTTCCCCAGCCCGTCGCGGCGCCCCCCTTCCCCAGCCCTTCCCCCCGCACTCGGCGGGGAAGGGAGCCGAGACCGAGACACAAAGGTCCAAGTCATGAGCTCCTCACTCGAGAAAGCCGACGACCCCACCAAGCTCCGCCGCGTCGTGATCGACCCCGTGTCGCGCGTGGAGGGGCACGGCAAGGTGACCATCCTGCTCGACGAGGCGGGCAAGGTGCACCAGGTGCGGCTGCACATCGTGGAGTTCCGCGGGTTCGAGCGGTTCATCCAGGGGAGGCCGTACTGGGAGGTCCCCGTCATGGTGCAGCGCCTCTGCGGCATCTGCCCGGTGAGCCACCACCTGTGCGCCTCCAAGGCGCTCGATCTGGTGGTCGGCGCGCGCCGGCTGACCGAGACCGCCGAGAAGGTGCGGCGGCTGATGCACTACGGCCAGATGCTGCAGTCGCACGCGCTGCACTTCTTCCACCTCGCCTCGCCCGACCTGCTCTTCGGCTTCGGCTCCGACCTCGCGAAGCGGAACATCGTCGGCGTCGCGGCGGCGTTCCCCGAGCTCGCGAAGCAGGGGATCATGCTGCGGAAGTACGGCCAGGAGGTCATCCGCATCACCGCCGGCAAGCGCGTCCACGGGACCGGCGCAATCCCGGGCGGCGTGAACAAGCAGGTGACCGCGGCCGAGCGCGACGAGCTGCTCGCGCCGCTGCCGCAGGTGCTCGAGTGGGCGCGCGGCGCGGTGAAGCTCGTGGCCGACCTGCACCTGAGCCACCGCGCGGAGTACGACCGCTTCGGGACCGTCCCCTCGAGCTTCCTCTCGCTCGTCGGCGAAGGGGGCAAGCTCGACCTCTACGACGGCACGCTGCGCGCGCGCGACCACGCCGGGCAGATCCTCTTCGACGGCGTGGATCCGCAGGACTACCGCAGCCAGATCGAGGAGAACGTCCGCTCCTGGAGCTACATGAAGTTCCCCTTCATCGGCTCGCTCGGCCCGGACGTCGGCTGGTATCGCGTGGGCCCGCTCGCGCGCATCCAGAACTGCGACTTCATCGACACCCCGCTCGCCGAGGAGGCGCGCCAGCAGTTCCGCGCGGCGTTCGCGGTCCCCGAGAACGGGCTCGTGCACGCCCCGCTCGCCTACCACTGGGCGCGCATCATCGAGCTGCTCCACTCGGCCGAGGTCATCGAGCGGCTGCTGCACGACGACGCGCTGCTCGGCGACGAGCTGCTCGCCAAGGGGCCGCGCGCCAAGAGCGGCGTCGGCATCATCGAGGCGCCGCGCGGCACGCTGATCCACCACTACGAGGTGAACGATCAGGATCTCGTGACCGAGTGCAACCTGATCGTCTCGACCACGCACAACAACCAGGCGATGAACGAGACCATCCGCGAGGTGGCGCGCCAGTACCTCGACGGCAAGGAGCCGACCGAGGGGCTGCTCAACCACGTCGAGGTCGCCATCCGCGCCTACGATCCTTGCCTTTCGTGCGCGACGCACGCGCTCGGCAAGATGCCGCTCACGCTCGAGTTCGTCGACCCCTCCGGGGCGTTGGTCGAACGACTGGTGCGCGACGGCGAGAGCCTCTGAACGTGCCCGCGAAGCGCCCGCTGCTGCTCCTCGCCATCGGCAACCCGTCGCGCGGCGACGACGCGCTCGGGCCCGCGTTCCTGGAGCGCGTCGAGGCCGAGCACGCAGGGGCGATCGCGGCGGGCGAGCTCGAGCTGCTCACCGACTTCCAGCTCCAGGTCGAGCACGCGCTCGATCTCGTGGGGCGGCGGCGCGTGGTGTTCGTCGACGCGGCCGTGACGCTCGCGGACCCGCGGGCGGCGTTCACGCTCGAGCGCGCCGAGGCGCGCAAGGACGAGAGCTTCAGCTCGCACGCCCTCTCGCCGGCGGCGGTGCTGGAGGCGATGCGCGCGCTGGGCGAGCCGACGCCCGAGAGCTGGGTGCTGGCGATCCGCGGCGAGCGCTTCGAGCTCGGCGAGGGGCTGTCGGACGCCGCGCGCGTCGCCCTCTCGGCCGCGCTGGTCGCCTTCTCGGAGCGGCTACGCGGCTGGCGCGACGCCGGGGCTGGCGACGGCGCCTGACGACGCCTCGCCGATGAGCGGCCGCTGCCGGAGCGAAATCCGGCCGTCGGGGAAGAAGTCCGCGAAGGTCGGCGCCGCGATGGCGGAGAGCCGCTCCGCGACCACGCGCGCGCGCTCGAGATCGAGCGCGAGGCCGTGCACGCCGAAATCGCCGGCCAGGCGGTGCTGCAGGGCGACCAGGCGCTGGAACGTCGAGAGGTAGGCGCCGCGCCAGATCTCCAGATAGGGCCGGTGGTCCATCGGGTTGATCGACATCAGCCGACGCAGCCGATTCGCCGGGAGGAACGTGTACGAGCTCACCTCGGGGTGGCGTCGAAGCACCGAGTTGCGCGCGGCCTCGTACCGCGTGAACGAGATGGTCCGGACGTCCTGATCGATGTTGTAGAGCATGCCGCGGCGGTTCGCGAAGCCGGGCTCGCGCGCCACGTACGGCACGAACGGGTCGATCACCAGGATCAGCGTGGCCCCGCGGCGGATGGCCTCCTCGAAGTTCGAGGTGCGCGTGACCGCGCCGTCCTCGAAGTAGCGCTCGCCGATGCGCGTCGCGCTGAAGGCCGGGTTGATGCTGAGCGAGGCCTGGATGGCCTTGCTGATCGGGACCTCGGCGTTCTGCTCGTCGCCGAAGAGCACGTGCGTGCGCGCGTCCTGATCGGTCGCCCCGACGAAGAGCGGCCGCGTGAGCGCGCGGAAATCGTTGGTGGCGCCGGGCGCCGTGAGCACCTCGCGCAGCACGCGCTCGAAGCCGTCGGCGCGGAACGGCGGCGCGATCAGGTCGGCGTAGTCGAACAGGAGCGATTCCTTCGACGGGGCCGCGCGCCCGGTGAGCGCGCTGAAGGCGCCGGCGAGCGTCGTGCGCGCGGCGGCGAGGGCGCGCGCGGCGAAGCTCCGACCGTCGATGTGCCCGAGGCGGAAGAGGCGGAGATCCAGCCGGGGAATTCGCCCGCCGGGCGCGCCCGCGACCGCCGCCAT
>CAIXWQ010001201.1 GCA_903923175.1 uncultured delta proteobacterium
GCTCGCCGCCCGAGAGCTTGATCTCCCAGCCGCTCGCGGCTTCGTCTCGCGCGGCCTCACGCGTGACGTCACGCGTGCCGTCACGCGTGCCGTCACGCGCGGCGGCTCGCGTCGCGACGCGCGGCAGCCGCGCGAAGGCCGCGAGGAACGCGCCGGTGTCGCGGGCCCACCGGCCGCGATCGTCCTTGAAGCGCTGCGTGCAGTAGCTGCAGCGGTAGTTGCACGTGGTGTTCACGTTCCAGCTCACGACCCCCTCGGCGGGTCGCGGCGTCGGCGCGAAGGCGCTCACGCGAGCGCCTCCTTCTCGTTGCTCAGGTCGATCATGTCGATCATGCCGCGGTTCGCGGGCACCGTGCACGGGCAGATCGAGTAGGGGCAGGGCGTGGGGGCCGGCGCGGGCGCGAACGTCCCCGCCAGCACGTTGCCGAGGAACCCCTCGTCGAAGCGCTTCGCCGTGCGGCAGCGCCACGCGTCGCCGCGCTGCGTGAGCACGAAGTAGTCGACGCCGGTCCAGCAGGTGCGCCCTTGCCAGCTCGGCGCGGTGTTCGCGTCGCGCGGCGTCGGCGCGCGCCCGAGCAGCTGCGCGAGCGGCTCGCGCTCGTCGTCGGCGTACCGCGCGACCCCCTTGCCGATCTTCATGACCTGCGGGAACAGCCGCAGCCCAGCCGCCTGCACGAGGGCGCGCGCCGCGAGGACCTGCGCGAGCCTCCCCGGGACGAGCACGGTGTTCACCACGAGGCTCGCCGAGGGGTCCATCTGGGCGCGCAGCGCGCGCGCCTTGTCGACGAAGCGCGAAGGCTCCACGTGCTCGAGGTGGAGGCTCGCGCTCACGATGCCGAGCCTCCCGCGGGTGAGCGTGGCGAAGCGCGCGAGCTCGGCCTCCGAGGCCGAGAGGTTCGTGAGCACCGACACCACGTGCGGCGTCTCCGCGATGAGCCCGGGGACGATGCGCGTGAGGAAGGCGTCGGACGCGAACGGCTCGCCGCCGGTCATCTTCACCTCCCAGGCGCGCGGCTCCGGCATCGCGCCGGGCGCGCCCGGAGACGCGGCGCCGAGCGCGCGGAAGAAGGCGAGGAAGCGCTCGACGTCCTCCGCGCTCGGCGCGCCGATCCGCCTGTGCGGGCTCTGGATGCAGTAGCTGCAGTCGTAGTTGCACACGCCGCAGACCTGCCACTCGACCGTCGGCCTCCGCGCGCTCACGTCGCCACCTTCGGACCCGCCGCGCCCGCAGGCGCGCGCCCGGTGACCGCGCGGAGCACGTCGTCGCCGTAGCGCTCCGCGATGCGCCGGCCGATCTGCACGTTCTGGTTCACCTTGCCGCACTGGCGGCACCCCTCGGAGAGCTCGCCGCGTCGCAGCTGCGCGCGCATCGCCTGCCAGCGCGGCGCGCGCCAGAGCGTCGAGAACGGCGCCTCGGCGAGCGTGCCGACGAGCCGCTCCTTGTCGCAGCAGAACAGCACGGTGCCGTCGACCGTCACGCGTGCGTAGACGTAGCCCATGAAGCAGCCGGTGCCGCTCAGGTCCGAGGTCGCGGCCTCGCCGGCGCGCAGCTGCGCGGCGAACACGTCGAGGTTCGTCGCGACGCCGAGCTCGCTCGCGAGCGCGCGCGCGGCGGGCACGAGCGCGTCCATCAGGCGCGCGCGCTGCTCGGCGGTGATCCGCGCGGCCTCGGTCCCGGCGGCCAGGCTCGCGAGCTTGAAGTTCACCTGCTCGGCGGCGTGCGCGTGGGCGAAGCGGACCATCTCCACCAGCTCGCCTGCGTTGCTGCGCGCGACGACCTGCACCTGCTTGAAGCGACGCCCGGCCGCGCGGAAGCGCGCGAGCATCGCCCCGAGGCGCGCCCAGTGCTCGGCGCCGAAGCTCGGGTGGAACTCCAGGTACGCGCGCTCGCTCGCCGCGTGCACGCCGATCAGGAGCTGGTCGACCTCGAGCGCGAGCACCCGCTCCGGATCGGCGGCGACCAGGTTGGTGATGACCGTCACGTGCAGCGCGCGCGCCTTCAACGCCGCGAGCAGCGCGTAGATCTCCGGGTGGGTGAACGGCTCGCCCATCCCGCTCACGAGCACCGCGCGCAGCCCGCCGAGCGCGCGCACGTCGTCGACGAGCGCCACGAGCGAGGCGGCGTCGGCGCGCTGGCGCTTCCACGCGGCGCTGCGCCCGAGCGTGAGCAGCGGCGAGTGATCCCAGCAGGTCACGCAGTTCGTGTTGCACCCGTTGGTCACGTCGAGGTGCAAGGTCTCCGGGCCGAGGCGCGCGTCCCCCTCGACGATGGCCGCGAGGCGCTGGCGGTTCACGCGAGGCTCGCCAGCGCCGCCCGAAGGCGGGCCGCGTTCGGCGGGCGATCGAGCCCGAGCCCGCCGCCGGCCTTCGCGAGGGCGGCGAGGGCGACGTAGAGATCACCGCCGCGCGCGCGGACGTGCGCGAGCAGCGCGCAGAGCGGCTCGAGCACCGCGCCGGCGTCGGGGCCGCGCTCGGCGTCCAGGCTCGTGAGCAGCATGCCGGCCCCCTCCCAGTCGGCGAAGGGCGTGAGCGCCTCGATCAGCGCGCGCACCGCCGGGCCGCGCACGCGCGGCGGCGCCTCGGGGAGCTTGCGCGCGACGAGCTCGAGCAGCCGCGCGCCGGCGGCCCTCGGCACGGCGTGCGCGCGGAGCGTCTCCGCGATCGCGATCGCCTCGTCCGCGCCGCGCGCCGAGGCCCCC
>CAIXWQ010001202.1 GCA_903923175.1 uncultured delta proteobacterium
CCCGCCCGCCTATGCGCCCGCCGCCGCGCCGCCCGCCTACGCGCCGCAGCCTTACGCGCCGCCGCCGCCGCAGCGCCGCGTGGAGTCGTCGCAGGTGTACTTCCACGACGCGTTCTACTTCCGCGTCGGCCTCGGGCTCGGCGGCTTCAACGCGAAGGGGAGCACCTCGCCGGACATGGGCGGGCTCACCATCTCGGGCGGCGGCCTCGGCCTCGATCTCGCGCTCGGCGGCACCATCCTCCCCGGTCTCGTGATCGGCGGCGAGCTCGCCTTCCAGCAGATCACCAAGCCGAGCATCTCGGCCCCCGACGGCTCCACGATCGGGACCTCGGCCAACAACGCGAACTTCGGGATCATCGGGCCGTTCGTCGACTGGTACCCGGACCCGCGCAGCGGCTTCCACCTCGGCGGCATGATCGGCCTCGCGGCGCTCTCGGTCAGCGATCCCGACACCGGCGAGACGCTCGCCAGCGACCGCGGCGCCGGCGTGAGCGCGCAGGTCGGCTACGACTTCTGGGTCTCGCCGCAGTGGTCGTTCGGCGTCGGCGCGCGGCTGTTCGGCGGCTCGGTCTCCCGCAGCTTCGACGGGGGCTCGAGCGAGAAGTTCACCATGAGCGGCGGCACGCTGTCGGTGTCGGCACTCTGGCACTGATCGCGCGGTGATCCCGCGCCGCCGCGGCCGAGCCCGGGGCCTCGCGCCGCGTCGGGCTCCGCCGCCTCCACCTCTGCGGTCGTAGCTCGTCCGCGGTCGCCTCGACACGACCCGCGCGGGGCGCTACCTCCACCGCCCCGCATGGCTCGTCCCGATCACACCGACCGCAGCATCGTCATCACCGGCGCGCGCGAGCACAACCTCAAGAACGTCACCGTGCGCATCCCCAAGGACGCGCTGGTCGTCGTGACCGGCGTGTCGGGGAGCGGCAAGTCGTCGCTCGCGTTCGACACGCTCTACGCCGAGGGGCAGCGCCGCTACGTCGAGAGCCTCTCGAGCTACGCGCGCCAGTTCCTCGGGCAGATGGAGAAGCCGAAGTACGACTCCATCCGCGGCCTCTCGCCCACCATCGCGATCGAGCAGAAGGCCGCCTCGAACAACCCGCGGTCGACCGTCGGCACCATCACCGAGGTGCAGGACTACCTGCGCGTGCTCTTCGCGCGCATCGGCGTGCAGCACTGCACCGGCTGCGGCAAGCCGGTCGGCAAGCAGAGCGCGCAGCAGATCGTCGACGCGCTGATGGATGCCCCCGTCGGGCAGAAGATCCAGCTGCTCGCGCCGCTCGTCACGCGCAGGAAGGGCGAGCACGCCGATCTGCTCACCGGCGCGCGCGAGCGGGGTTTCTCTCGCGCGCGCATCGACGGCCGCGTGGTCGATCTCGATGCCGAGAAGGTCGTGCTCGACAAGAAGCGCGCGCACGACGTCGCGCTCGTGATCGATCGCCTCGTCATCAAGCCCGACGTGCGCGCGCGCCTGACCGACTCGGTGGAGACGGCGCTGCGCGAGGGGCAGGGGACGATGATCGCGGCGTTCTCCGGGAAGTCCGAGAAGGCCGACAAGTCCGGCAAGGGCGAGAAGGCGAGCGATCACGATCGGGTCTTCAGCGAGAAGAACGCCTGCCCGACCTGCCACCTCTCCTACGACGAGCTCTCGCCGCAGAACTTCTCCTTCAACTCGCCCATCGGCGCCTGCCCCGCCTGCAACGGCCTCGGCGTGCGCCAGGAGATGGACCCCGAGCTGATCGTCCCGCAGCCCGAGCTCTCGATCCTCGAGGGCGCCGTCGCCCCCTGGGCCGCCGCGATGGCGCGCGGCGAAGGGTGGAAGGCCGGCTGGATCGAGAACGTGCTCGAGGTGATCGGCGCGCGCACCGACGTGCCGTGGAAGAAGCTCCCGAAGGCCACCCGCGACGCCATCCTGTTCGGCAGCAAGAAGGTCGAGTGGGAGGGGATCGCCCCGCGGCTCCTGCGCCTGTGGCGCCAGTCGCAGAGCGACGAGATGAAGGAGTACTACGGCAAGTTCCTCTCGGACCGGCCGTGCCACGACTGCGACGGCACGCGCCTCAAGCCCGAGAGCCGCGCGGTGAAGATCCACGCCCAAGGCGTGGACGTGCTCGCGCGCAAGACGATCCTCGACGCGCACGGCTGGCTGTCGTCGGTGAAGCTGACAAGGAACGAGGCGATCATCGCCGCCGAGCTGAAGAAGGAGATCCTGGCGCGCCTCGGCTTCCTGCTCGACGTCGGCCTCGACTACCTGACCCTCGAGCGCGCCGCGGGCTCGCTCTCCGGCGGCGAGTCGCAGCGCATCCGCCTCGCGTCGCAGATCGGCTCCGAGCTCACCGGCGTGGTCTACGTGCTCGATGAGCCGTCGATCGGGCTGCACCAGCGCGACAACGCGCGCCTGCTCGCCACGCTCGTCAAGCTGCGCGATCTCGGCAACTCGGTCGTGGTGGTGGAGCACGACGAGGAGACGATCCGCGAGGCCGACTGGGTCATCGACTTCGGCCCCGGCGCCGGCGCGCACGGCGGCGAGCTGGTCGCCGAGGGGAAGCCCGCCGACCTGATGGCCGCCCCGCGCTCGATCACCGGCGCGTACCTGTCGGGCGCGCGCTCCGTCGCCGTCCCGAAGGTGCGGCGCGCGGGGAGCGGCGAGTCGATCGTCGTGCGCGGCGCCCGTGAGCACAACCTGCGAAACGTCGACGTGGCGTTCCCGCTCGGCAAGCTCATCGCGGTCAGCGGCGTCTCCGGCGCGGGCAAGAGCTCGCTGGTCAACGGCATCCTGCTCCCCGCGCTGCAGCGCGCGCTGCACGGCAGCTCGGTCGTGGTCGGCGCGCACGACGCCATCGACGGGCTCGAGCACGTCGACAAGGTCATCGCCATCGATCAGCAGCCGATCGGCCGCACGCCGCGCTCGAACCCCGCGACGTACACCAAGCTGTTCGACCACGTGCGCGAGCTCTTCGCGTCGCTCCCCGAGGCCCGCAGCTACGGCTACGAGCCCGGGCGCTTCTCGTTCAACGTGAAGGGCGGGCGCTGCGAGGCGTGTGGCGGCGACGGCCTTCGCCGCGTCGAGATGCATTTCCTGCCCGACGTCTTCGTCACGTGCGACACGTGCGAGGGCAAGCGCTTCAACGACGCCACGCTGCGCGTGAAGCTCAAGGGCAAGAGCATCGCCGACGTGCTGCGCCTGAGCGTCACCGAGGCGCTCGAGATCTTCTCGGTGCACCGCGAGATCGTCCGCGCGCTGCGCACGCTCGACGAGGTCGGCCTCGGCTACCTCGAGCTCGGTCAGCCCTCGCCGACGCTCTCGGGCGGAGAGGCGCAGCGGATCAAGCTCGCGCGCGAGCTGTCGAAGATCGGCA
>CAIXWQ010001203.1 GCA_903923175.1 uncultured delta proteobacterium
CGTGGCGGCGATGGCTTGAGGACGTCGTGACGCTGCCCCGGCGACGAGGGGCGCGACCACTCGAGCTAGGTCGCGCCTCGGTCCGTCTACTGCGGGTCGAAGCGCCGGCTCACCAGCCGAGGCGGGTACCGACGTAGTGGTCGAGCATCTTCCGCCACCACGGCCAGTCGTGGTTCACGTCGTGGCCCCACATGTCGAGGTTGTTGGGGACGCCCTTCGACCACAGCACGTCGGAGAGCCGCTTGCCCGCGTGGGGCGCTTCGTAGGCCCCCTGCCCCGTGAGGATGTGGATCTGATTGCGGCGGAGCTGCTCGAGCGTGCCGTGATCCTGCATCTCGCGCAGGTACCAGACGGGGTTGTTGTAGAAGACGTCGTCGTTCGAGAACCCCTCGAGGTAGTCGCCTTCGAGGTCGTAGAAGCCGCTCATGGCGATGAGCGTGTCGAAGATCCACGGCTTCCGGAAGAACGCGTTGGCCGCGTAGAAGGCGCCGAAGCTCGCGCCCGACACGCCGATGCGCGCCTGATCGTCCTGGAGGCAACGTCGGATGTGCGGCGCGACCTCGTCCTCGACGTAGCGCGAGTACAGCGCCTGCCGCCGCGCGGCCTCGGGCACCGGCACGCTGCGATTCATCCAGGCGTGTTTGTTGATGCTGTCGATCGAGAAGACCTGCACCTTGCCGGCGAAGATGTGCGGCTCGAGCGCCTTGATCAGATAGAAGCGCTCGTTCTCGAGGTAGTCGGCCTGCGCCGTCGGGAACAACAGCAGGGCGCGCCCCCAGCGCCCATAGCGGACGATCGGCATGTCCATGCCGAGCGCGGGGCTGTGCCAACCGAAGATCTCGCGGGGTAGGTGCGGGTCGACGAACAAGAGAGAGGCCTCCTTCGAACCTTGGAAGAGGGCGCCATCTTACCGAAAACCTCGCCCCTAGCAGTGCCTACTCTGCCTGGTTCCCCCACTCCGCGGGCGGAGCGGGGGCCCAGGGAGGCACGGTCACTTGCCGTCGGAGCCGATCTTCACGTGCACCGGCTCGGCGCCCCAGATCTCGGTCGCGTACTCGTGAATCGTACGATCGCTCGAGAATTTGCCGCTCTTCGCGATGTTGATGATGGCCTTGCGAGCCCAGGCCTCCTTGTCGAGGTACGCGACGGCCACATCGTCCTGGCAGCGCACGTAGTCCTCGAAGTCCGCGCAGAGCAGGTAGGTGTCATCGCCGAGGAGCGCGTCGACGATGGGCTGGAAGCGCCTCGGCTCCTCGGGCGAGAAGAACCCGGAGGCGAGCAGGTCGATGACGCCCTTGAGCTCGGCGTTCCGCTCCACGAAGGCGCGGGGCTGGTAGCCGTTGCGACGCGTCTCGGCGACCTGCTCGGCCGTGAGCCCGAAGAGGAAGAAGTTCTCCGCGCCGACCTCCTCGCGGATCTCCACGTTCGCGCCGTCCAGGGTGCCGATCGTCAGCGCGCCGTTCATCTGGAACTTCATGTTCCCAGTGCCCGACGCCTCCTTGCCCGCCGTCGAAATCTGCTCGGACAGGTCCGAGGCAGGGAAGATCCGCTCGGCCATCGAGACCCGGTAGTTCGGCAGGAAGAAGACCTTGAGCTTGCCGGCGATCTCCGGGTCGTTGTTCACGATCTCGGCGATGTCGCCCACGAGCTGGATGTGGAGCTTCGCCATGGCGTAGCCGGGGGCCGCCTTGCCGCCGAACAGCACCGTGCGCGGCACCATGCGATCGCGGAAGGCCGGCTGGCTCTTCATGCGGTTGTACAGCGCGATCACGTGCATGCAGTTGAGGAGCTGCCGCTTGTACTCGTGCAGGCGCTTCACCTGGACGTCGAAGAGCGAGTCCGGATCGAGCACGACGCCCCAGTCGTCCTGCACGTACTTCGCGAGCGCGACCTTGTTCGCGCGCTTGATCTCGCGGATCTTCTGGCGGAAGTGCGCGTCCTCCGCGTGCGGCAGGAGCCGCTCGAGCTGCGAGAGGTCGGTGACCCAGCCGGCGCCGATGCGATCGGTGATGGCGCGCGCGAGCGGCGGGTTCGACAGCAGCAGCCAGCGACGCGGCGTGACGCCGTTGGTCTTGTTGTTGAAGCGCTCGGGCCAGAGCTCCGCGAAGTCGCGCAGCAGCTCGGTTCGAACGAGCTCGCTGTGCAGGGCGGCCACGCCGTTGACGCTGTGGGAGCCGACCACCGCGAGGTGCGCCATGCGGACGGCGCGCTCGCCCCCCTCCTGGATCAGCGACATGCGGCGCTGGCGATCGGCGTTGTCGCTCGGCCAGCGCATGATGACCTGCCGAAGGAAGCGGCGGTTGATCTCGTACATGATGCCGAGGTGGCGCGGCAGCTGCTTCTCGAACATCGCCACCGGCCAGCGCTC
This sequence comes from uncultured delta proteobacterium, assembly GCA_903923175.1. Lineage (GTDB taxonomy): Bacteria > Myxococcota_A > Polyangia > Polyangiales > JADJMO01 > CAIXWQ01. The sequence goes on from CAIXWQ010001203.1 coordinate 2,369, forward strand.
GAGCGCCTCGGTGAGCAGCGTGTGGTTCGTGTAGCCGAAGGTCTTCTGCACGATGTCCCAGGCCTGCTCCCACTGCAGCCCGTGATCGTCGAGGAACACGCGCATGAGCTCGGCGATCGCAATCACCGGGTGCGTGTCGTTCAGCTGGATGGCGACCTTGTTGGCGAACTGGTCGAAGTTCTTGTGGGTCTTGAGGTACTTGTCGACGATGTCGTGGATGGCGCAGCGGACGAAGAAGTACTGCTGCTTCAGGCGCAGCGTCTTGCCCTCCTGCGAGTGATCGTTCGGGTAGAGCACCTTCGAGATGCTCTCCGACGCCGTCTTCTCTTCGACGGACTTGCGGTAGTCGCCGTCGTTGAAGACGCCCAGATCGAACTCGCTCGAGGCGCGCGCGCGCCACAGCCGGAGCGTGTTGACCGTGTTGTTGCCGAAGCCGGCCACCGGTGTGTCGAAGGGCACGCCGATGATCGCGCTCTCCGGCGTCCAGCGGGCGCGCAGCCGGCCGCCCTCCATGATCTCCTGCACGTGCCCGCCGAAGTAGACCGGCACCGTGGCCTCGGGGCGCTCGATCTCCCACGGGTTGCCGTACTTGAGCCACTCGTCCGGGTGCTCGACCTGGCGCCCCTCCTTGATCTCCTGGTGGAAGATGCCGAATTCGTAGCGGATGCCGTAGCCGTACCCGGCGATGCCGAGCGTCGCCATCGAGTCCAGGAAGCACGCGGCGAGGCGCCCGAGGCCGCCGTTGCCGAGACCGGGGTCGGGCTCTTCTTCGAGGAGGTCGGCGAGCTCGAGGCCGGTCTCGCGCAGGACCATGCGGACCTTCTCGTAGAGCCCGACGTTGATGAGGTTGTTGCCGAGCAGGCGCCCGGGGAGGAACTCCGCGGAGAGGTAGTAGACGCGCTTGGCGTCGGCGACGTCGTAGGCCTGCTCGGTCTTGATCCAGCGGTGCACGAGGCGATCGCGGACCATATGCGCGAGCGCCACGTACCAGTCGTGCGGCGTGGCGCCGTCCTCGGACTTCGACTGCGTGTAGTAGAGGTGGTCGAGCAGCGCGCGCTTGAGCGTGAGCACGTCCATCCCGGTCCGGTCGTCCTCGACCCGGATCTCGATGTTGGTGGGGCGCAGCGACGACGGCGCGGGCGTGGAATCCGGCTTCGACATGGCGGCAGACTACTCCACGCGGCGGCGCGCGCGGGCGCCTCGGCGGTGAAAATGCGCCGCGGTTGCCGCGCGGCGTCACGCGCATCGGGCTCGCGGCCTGCGGCATCGCATGATCGCGGATGGTGGCGCGGTCGGTGCGCCCGGCGTGATCGACGGCGGAGGGCGTTCATGGGCATGGTGATGACGAGCTATCGGCCGACGCACGCCGCGATCGTGCGCCACGACGAGTCGCGCGGGAGCCTACTGCCGAGGGAGATCCACGTGCACGCGGACGGCCGCACGGTCGCCGTCTACCCGCGGCGGGGCGACGTCCACTACGCGTCGATCTTCGGGGTGCTGGACGCGCACGGGCTCGGCACGGGCGATCTGGAGGCCTGCGAGTAGCGCTGCCGCACGATCGCGGCGTCGTCGAAGGGGCGCTCGACCCCGGCGCGCAGCTGGGTGCGCTCGTGCCCCTTGCCGGCGATGACGACGACGTCCTCTGCGTGCGCGTCGCCGAGCGCGCGCTCGATCGCGGCGGCGCGGTCCAGCTCGACCTCGACGCCGCCGTGTCCGACCAGGCCGACGCGGATCGCCGCGGCGATCACCGCCGGATCCTCGTCGCGCGGGTTGTCGCTCGTCAGGACGATCCGGTCGGCCGCCGCGGCCGCGCGCCCCATCTCCGGGCGCTTCTCGCGATCGCGCAGCCCGCCCGCCCCGAACACCACGTGGACTCGTCCGCGAGCGAGCGCCCGCGCCGTCTCTAGTGTGCGGGCGAGCGCGTCGGGGGTGTGGGCGTAGTCGACCACGACGAGCGGCGCGTCGTGCACGATCTCGAAGCGGCCGGCGGGGGGCGGCGCCGTGGCGAGCGCGGCCACCACGCGCGTGGGGTCGACGTCGAGCGCGACCACGGCGGCGAGCGCGGCGAGCGCGTTCTCCACGAAGATCGCGCCGTGCGCGCGGAGGACGAGCGTCGGCGGCACGTCCGCGAACGGGCCGCGGCCGCGCAGGGCGCAGCGCGTGCCGTCGCGCGTCACCCGCACGTCGGTGGCCTCGAGATCGAGCTCGGCGAGCGCCTCGCCGCGCGTCGGCACGCCGTATCGCAGCACGCGCGCGTGGCCCGGGACGACCTCCGCGAGGAGCGCGCCCGCCGGATCGCAGCCGTTCAGGATGGCGGTCCCCCCCGGCGGCAAGCTCAGGAACAGCTGCGCCTTGCTGGCGAGGTAGTGCTCGGGCGAGCCGTGCGCGTCGAGGTGGTCGTGCGTGAGGTTGGTGAACGCGGCGATCCGCGCCGGCCAGCGCCTCGCGAACCCGGCGGCGAGCGCCTCGCTCGTACACTCCCCGGCCGCGTGCGCGGCGCCGCGCGCGGCCGCGAGCTGCATCGCCGCGAGGAAGCCGTCGAGCGAGCGTGCGACCGGCAGCTCCTCTTCGCCGCCCGGCAGCCCCGTCGCGACGAGCGCCGCGCCCAGCGTGGTGACGCGCGGGCACGGACCGAGCGTCGCCGCCACGGCGGCCGCGATCCAGCTGGTCGTGCTGGTCTTGCCGTTGGTCCCGGTCACGCCGAGCGTGACGAAGCGCCGGTGGAGCGCGGCGAGGTCGAGCTGGGGCACCCGTCCACTCTACGCCAGTGCGCGCGGTCGCGACGTCGTGCGCGTGCGCGCCCGCACCGCCTGCGTCCACCTGCAGCCCCCGCAGCGTCTCGAGCCGTGGATCGTGCGAATTCGGGCAGGCACGAGCGTGGCGCCTGCGATGCATCGTCGAGGTGCATGGCCCACGGGTCCGCGCTCTTCGCGTCGGCGGTGGCTGGCGTGGCGCTGCTGCTGGCGGCGCCCCACGCGTCGGCGATGCCGCGCGCGCGCGCCAACGACGAGCCGCCGGCCGAGCCGCGGAGCGCGCCCGAGAGCCCGTGGAGCGCGCGCCCGGTCGCGTTCACCATGGCCTTCGGCCCGCGGTCGCCCGCGGGGACGTGGTCGGCCGAGCTCGAGTGGGCGCAGACACGCTACACCGCGCTCGGGGTCGGCGTAGGGCTCGCGCCCGCGGGGCCGCAGGTGGCGGTGATGCCGCGGCTGCTGTCGCCGCTCGGCGATCGACTCGCGCTCGGCTTCGGGCTCGGCGTGTCGGAGGGGCGCTACGTGTGGGAAGGGACGGACGCGCTCGGGCGCGCGTGCACCACCGCGACGTGCGTCGCCGGCGTGCGCCAGTGGGAGCGCGCGGTCTGGGGCAACCTCGAGGTCTCGCTGGAGGAGCGGCGCGCTTGGGGGCTCGCATGGCGACTCTACGGCGGCGGCGGACGCCTGCTCAACCCGGGCGATGGCGTGTGCGCGAGCGACGCGCGCAGCTGCACGCGCGAGTCGGGCGTGACCGTCGTCTTCGGGGGGCTGTCGCTCGGCTTCGCGCTGTGAGTCGCGCGCGGCCGTGGGCAGCGGCGCCGAGAACGGCAGGGCCCGACCGCGATGGCCGGGCCCCGCCCCGTGCAGCCGACGCCGTCAGCCCTTGGGCGGCGCCCCCTTGATGGGGATCTTCTGCGCCAGCGCCTCGGGGCGCTTCGGCAGATCGATCATCAGCACGCCGTCCTTGAGCTCGGCGCGGATCTTCGTGCCGTCGATCTCACCGGGGAGCGTGAACGTGCGCGAGAAGCTCCCGTAGGTGCGCTCGTAGACGTAGAACGTCCCCTCCTTCTCTTCCTTGGTCTCGCTCTCGCGCTTGCCCTTCACGCTGAGGCGATTGCCCGTGAGGTTCACCTCGAGGTCCTGCTCCTTCACGCCGGGCATGTCGGCGCGGAGCGCGAAGCCGGTCGGCACCTCCTTCAGCTCGAAGGCCGGATCGAACTCCGAGAGGCGGCTCGGCATCATCGCCGGCGAGACCTCGCGGAACGGATCCCAATCGAGCAGCGAGCGCATCGCCCGGAACGGGTCCCACTCGCGCCGAACCGGAGCGATCGGCGCTTCCCTGCGGACGCTCAGCTCTCCCATGACGCACCTCCATGCCGACGGACGCGAACGCTCGCCGGCTCGACGGTCGCTACGCCTCGAAGGGGCGAGCGCTGTGCGGCGGCCCCCCGCGAGCACGCATCGCGACTCCCCAGCCACTCCAAGAGCAAGCGACGATCCAGCCGGAGGAGCCTTCGGGCGCGCGAACGCGCGAAGCGAGCGACCTCGCGTCCCGCACCCGGTGCGCGACGCCGCAATCAGGCGTGCGCGTCGTGCGACTGCGAGACGCCCGCGAAGGTGTCGGCGAGGCGCTCGACGATCGACTGCGGCACCCGGCTCGAGGTGTCGATGACGAGGTCGGCGTCCTCGGGCTCCTGGTAGCTCTCGCCCACGCCCGGGAGCGTGGTCGAGGCGTGCTGCGCCTCGCGCGCCCGAGCGCGGGCATAGAGGCCGCGCGGATCGCGCCGTTCGCATTCCTCGAGCGCGCAGCGCGCGTGCACCAGGAAGAGCTCGGGGAGGATCTCGCGGGCCGCGCGGCGCAGCCGCACGTCGTGCGCAGTCGCCGCGACGACGGGGACGATCCCCTCTTCGAGCAGGCGCGCGGCGACGTACGCGATGGCTCGGTAGACGATGAGCCGCTCCTCGATCGAGTAGATCGGCGACGGCGTGATCGCCGAGCGGACCTCGTCCGAGTCGACCAGCGCGGCGCGGCCCCCCCTCCCCTGCAGCGCGGTGCAGATGCGCAACGCGAGCGTGGTCTTGCCCGACGCGGGCAGGCCGGTGATCCAGATCGCGCGGGTCGTCATGTCTCTACCTCGGCTTCCGGCGAATACGTGGATGCGAGGAGTCGGCCAGCCGCGAGCGGCTCCAGCCGAGGGAGGTCGAGCAGGCGATCCACGAAGCGAAAGAGCGCGGAGCGAACGCGTACGTCGAGCCCCGCGCGGAGGTCGGGCTCGACGCCGGCGGTAGAGTAGTGCGGATACCAGACCGGCGACGCGACCACGAGCGCGCGCCAGACGAGGTACGGCGGGATCACCTCGAGCAGCTCGTGATCGCCGGTGCGCGCCAGGTACCGCTCGTACAGGCGCGTCCAGAGCTCCGCGAAGGGGCCCTCGAGCGCGCCGCGCGTGCGCACCGCCCAGAGGAGGAAGTTGATCGACAGCGCGGCGAGGTCGTCGGCGGGCTCGCCCCAGACGCCGCGGCTCGCGTCGAGGCACACCAGCGCGTCGCCGCCGCCCGGGGCCTCGTGGAAGAGCAGGTTCCACGGGTGGTAGTCGCCGTGCACGCGCGCGAGCCGGTGCGTGCGCTCCTTCAGCCGCCAGCGCCAGGCCACGCAGCGCCGCTCGATCTCCTGCAACGTCGCGGGCGACGTCGCGCGCAGCCCGTCCGCGCCGTCGTAGCTGTCGAGGAGCCCGGGGATGCACTCGTGATGACCGAAGAGATCACGCGTGCGTCGGCGGTACGTCTCGGGAGCGACGCGCCGGTCCGCGTGGATGGCGACGAGGTTCTCGACCAGCGCGTCGAGGCGCGCCCGATCGCGCGCGACCAAGCTGCCGCGCGCGGCGATCTCGTCGAGATCGTGGAAGTAGGGGCGCCCCTCGGTCCACTCGGTCACGAAGAAGAAGTCGCGCGCCGAGGCGAGCGAGCGCAGCGCGCCGTCACGCTCCACGAAGCCGACGTCGAGCGCGCGGACGTGCCCGGGGATCTCGCCGAAACTCTCCCACGCGAGCAGCGAGAGCGCGGCCTTGTCGGCGAGGGAGTCGTGCCCGAAGCCGCCGCCGCGGGCGACGTGCACGACGATCGAGCGGGGCGAGCGAGACGAGCGGGGCGAGCCGTCCGTCGCTTCTTCGAGGTCGACGCGCACGGGTCGGCCGTAGCCGAACCCCTTGTCGCCCGCGTCGCCATCGACGGCGCTCACGGCACGCACGTGCGCCGTGGCCCCGAAGCGCGCCGCGACGTAGCGCTCGATCGCCGCGCTCGGGCTCGACGCTCCGGCGATCGGCGCGAGGACGGTCCCCGCCGCGGTCGGTGCGTCGCTACGGATCGCGTCCATGCCCGGGGAAGAGCATTCGGCGTTCCACCCCACCCGGTCGCACGGGCGACGCGCTCGAGCTCGGGGTCGGCGCGCACGCCGTCGCGCGGCGGACCGCCGCGGCGCGCTCAGACCGCGCGCGAGAGCGGGAGCGGGAAGTCGCCGATGCGCTCCTGCTCCAGCCGCTCGGCGAGCGCGCGTGCCGCGTGATAGAGGCGACGACGCGTGGGCGCCTCCTGCAGATCGCCGGTGCGCACGATCGCGTGGAGCGCGCGCCCGTAGACGAGGTCGAAGGAGAGCGGGCCAAGGGCGTCGAGCAGCGCGGTGACATCCGAGGACAGGATGGCGTCGCCTTGCGCAGCACGGCGAGCGAGCGTCCGGAGCGTTCGAACGGTATCGAGCGTGGGGAGGGTCGCCATGGCTCGAAGTGCCTCAGCGAGTCTCGTGCCAGCGGCGAAACCGGAGCAAACGCACGGTCGAGCCCGCGGATCACGGTCGACTCGCTCCGGACGCGGTCCCCGCCTGCGCAATCGCTTCGCAGTCTCGCGCGACGCACGCGCGTCGCGCTCGCCGCTCGAGCGAGCGCCACGCGATGGGGCATTCGGCGAAGGGCGGTGGTCGTCCGCGAGTCAGGGAGCGGCGGCGGCGAGCCCGTAGGCGCGAACGTCGGCGCAGGCCCCCTCCACGTCGGCGGCGCAGGCCTTCCGGATCTTCTCCTCGCCGTCTCGCACCTCGGCCGGCGAGCTCGGCGCGCGGAGCATCAGGATCTGACCGAGCCGCCAGCAGGAGAACTGCTCGCCACCGTCGCAGCCTCGCTGGAACATCCGGCGCGCGCCGGCCCAGTCGGGCGCGGGCAGCCCCTCGCCGCTCTCGTGCATCTCCCCTTGCCAGGTGCACGCGCGCACGTCGTCCCCCTCGCAGGCCTGGCCGAAGAGTCGCTCCGCCTTGGCGAGATCCTTCGGCTCCCCCTCGCCCTTCCAGGCGAGCCAGCCGCAGCTGAACGTGTAGCCGAGGGTGCACGCCTTCCGGATGACCCTGGCTCCCGCGACGCGGTCGAGGCGCGTCCCCTTGCCCGTCAGGTACAGCCCGCCGAGGCGCGAGCAGCCCTTGGCGTCGTCGCGCTCACAGGCCTTCGCGTAGGACTCGACGGCGCGCACGTCGTCACGTGCCGCCCGATCGCCGCGCTCGAAGATCTCGCCGAGGCGCGAGCAGCTCGGCCCGCTGCCGGCGCGGCAACGGTCGGCGCATTCCTCGAGATCGCCCGGCGCGCACGGCGCGGGCGTCGCGGGCAGCTTCGCCGAGGGCTCGGGCCGCGCGCGCCTCTTCTCGTATTCGCCCTGCGCCTCTTCGACGGCGGGCGCGCTGCGGAGCACGAGCCACGCCGTGGTGGACGTGACCGCGAGCAAGGCGAGGAGCCCGCCGACGAGCCACGTCGATCGGCGCGATGCCGATCGTGGCGCGGGCGCGGGTGCGGGCAGCGGCGGAGGCGGAGGTGGAGGCGGCGCGAGCTCGGTCGCCCCGAGGTCGAGATCGCGCGCGAGCGCGTCCGCCGCGTTCGCGGCGCTCGCCGGCCTCTCGTCCGTGCGCGGGGGATCGCCCATCGACGCGCGTAGCGTACCGCGACCGCGCGCGTGCGTCGTTCACCGGGGAGGGTCAGCCATCGGCGAGCTCGCGCTCGAGCGCGCCGAGGTACGCGCGCATCGCGTCGACGCGCGGCGCCGCGAGCGCCCGCGCCGTTTCGGTGTGCAGGCGCGCCGGGATGGCGAGCAGCTTGCGGTAGACGTGGTCGAGGCCGAAGCGCTTGTCGTCGGGGGCGCGGGCGGCGCAGAACGGATCCACCTCGTCGTAGAACGGACGCTGCATCTCCGTCGTCGTCGCCCACATGCGCGCGAGGCCGATCGCGCCGATCGCGTCGAGGCGGTCGGCGTCCTGCAGGACGCGCCCCTCGAGCGACTCGGGCTCGACCCCTTTGGAGAACGCGTGATCGCGGATGCAGGCGACCACGCGCTCACGCTCCGCCGCAGGCCAGCCTTCGCGCTCGAGCAGCGCACGCGCGGCGTCGGCGCAGAGGTCGCCCGAGCGCGCGGAGTCGACGTGGTGCTTCGGCAGGTTCACCAGCTCGTGGAGCAGCGCGGCCGCGACGGTGAGCTCGACGTCCGCCCCCTCGGCCGCCGCGAGGTGCGCGGCGAGCCGCGCGACGCGGGCGACGTGGAGGGCGTCGTGCGCAGGGGGGCGATCGCGCGTCGCCTCCTCGGCGTGGAGGCGGAGCGACTCGAGGCGAGGGAGAGCGAAGGGCTGCATCGGAAGCGCGGAGCGTACGGGAGTCCCGCGAGTGACGGGCGGCTGACCTCGGCGGACCGCGCGCCGCGTGAACGAATGCGCGCACGCCTTGCGCTTCGGGCGTTCACGGCTCCGGACGGCCCGGACAAATCGAGCCAACGAGGCCTGCGACGTGCGCGGGGGTCCCCTGGGCACACGGCTCGCATCGACCGCCGCGATTCCCTCATGACCTCGCTGCAATCGACAGGCTGCTGAAGTTGGCCGCTCTCCGCCGCCACCGCCGAGCGACTTCGCGAGAGGCCGATCTCTCGCGCTGCCTTCAGACCGTCACAGACAGTTTCCGCAAGCTGCGCTCGAGCAGCCTGCTAATGGTGCGCGCATGACTCCGAATGCCGAGCAGCTCGTGGTCCAGACGTTGGGCCCCGCGACGTTCCCCTCGCCCGTGCCGCTCTCGCGGCGCCTCGGCCCCAACTTCGTCGACGATGGCATGCGCGTCGCGGTCGAGGTCGAGCTGCACGAGCGCGACGGCGAGCGCCTCCGTAGCCCCATCGGCTTCGAGAAGGCGGGGCCGCGCGAGAAGATCTTCTTCGACCCCGAGAACACGCGCGTCGGCATCGTGACCTGCGGCGGCCTCTGCCCCGGCATCAACAACGTTATCCGCGCCATCGTCCTCGAGCTGCACTACCGCTACGGCATCCGCTCGACCTTCGGCATCCCGTACGGCTTCGAGGGGCTCGATCCGCGCGCCGGGCTCTCGCCGATCCCGCTGCGCCCGAAGGAGGTGCAGCACGTCCACAGGCACGGCGGCAGCTTCCTCGGCCTCGCGCGCGGCAATCGCGACATCGGCGATCTCGTCGACGGGCTGCAGCACCTCGGGATCGACGTGCTCATCGCGATCGGCGGCGACGGCACGCTCCGGGGCGCGCACAAGATCCACGAGGAGATCGTCCGCCGGCGGCTGCGCATCGCGGTGGTCGGAGTGCCGAAGACCATCGACAACGACGTCGCGTTCACCGACGAGACGTTCGGCTTCGAGACGGCCGTCGAGGTCGCGCGCGGCACCATCGACGCCGCGCACACCGAGGCGCTGGGGGCCCGCAACGGCGTCGCCGTCGTGAAGCTCATGGGGCGCGACTCGGGCTTCCTCGCCGCGTCGGCCACGATCGCGAGCATGGAGGTGAACTTCTGCCTCGTGCCCGAGGTGCCGTTCGAGATGCACGGCGACCAGGGCTTCCTCGACGTGCTCGAGAAGCGCATCCGCAAGAGCGGGCACGCGGTGGTGGTGGTGGCCGAGGGGTGCGCGCGCTCGCTGATGGCGAACGACGGCGAGCACGACGCCTCGGGCAACGTGCGGTACGCGAGCGGCGGCAACGACGTGGGGCCGTACCTGCGAGAGAAGATCAGCGCGCACTTCAAGGCGGCGAACCTGCCGCTGGTGCTCAAGTACATCGATCCGAGCTACCTGGTGCGCTCGGTCCCCGCGAACGCGGTCGACGCGATCTTCTGCGACTCGCTCGGGCGCAACGCGGTGCACGCCGCGATGGCCGGCAAAACGGACGTGGTGATCGGGCGCTGGCACCGCATCTTCACGCACGTGCCGCTCGCGCTCGCGACCTGGGAGCGACGGCGCATCGAGCCCGCGGGCGACCTCTGGCGCGCGGTGCTCGAGACCACCGGGCAGCCCGAGTTCCGGGTGCCGTCGCCCGAGTCGCTGCGGCCCGGCGTGCGTTCGTGAGCTGAGGCGCGCGCTCCGCGAAGGCGCCCCGCGCCGACGTCGGGGCGCGCGATCACTCGGCGTGGACGCGCTGCGCGTCGCCCTCGTCCTCCCAGCGGATCTCGATCGAGAGCGGCGCGGGCGCACGACGGACGCAGAGCGCGGCGATGTGCGCCGCGGTGGGCGCGAACGAACGGACCTGCCAGAGCTCGGCCGCGTCGCCGAGCGCGGGATCGAGCGCCAGCGCGGGCCCGGCGGGCGCGAAGTCGAACCTGACCCGCTCGAGCGACCCGGCGAGGCCGAGCCCGCACGCCTTCAGGTACGCCTCCTTGAGCGTCCAGAGCTCGGCGAAGCGACGCGGGCGGGCGGCCGGCGGCAAGCTCCACAGCGACGCGCGCTCGGCCGCCGCGAAATGGCCGTCGACGACGTCACGCGGCGCCTCTTCGGGGACCGGCTCGACGTCGACGCCGATCGCGCGGCCGACCGTGACCGCGCAGGCCACGAGCCCGCGCGTGTTGGCGACGTTGAAGCGGAGGTGACAGGCGGCGGCGGGCGCGGCGAGCTCGGGGCGCCCGTGCGCGGCCAGGCGAAATCGGAGCTCGGAGGTCGCGACGTCCGCGCAGCGCGCGAGCACGCGGCGCTGCAGAGCGCGAGAAGCGAGCGCGACGTCGCGGTCGCGCGCGTCGCGGAAGCGCGCGAGGCGCTCGCGCTCCTCCGGGGCGAGCGTCGCCAGGGCCTCCTCCCTGCGTCCGGGCGCCAGCAGCGACTCGGGACGAGCGAGGAAGAGCGCGACGTCGCGCGGTCCGATGGCTGGGACTCGGCTCCGAGGTTCCACGATTCTCCTTTCGCTCCGGTCGCTCCGGCTGGCTCGCCCCTCCCGCGGTTGCGCCCGCGGCGCGAGGACCGATGTGCCGGCACTGGCGGAATCGGCGCGCGACGAGCCGGACGATCGCGCTGGCGGCGGCGCCCGACGACGCGTACGACGCGTCTTCCACGCCCGCCAGTGCTCTCGAGATACCTGCCTCCCGGTTTTCGTCAACCTCGCATCCCGCGCAACCTACGCTGCTCGCGTCGCGATGCGACGACGGACGACGGACCTCCGCGCCGCCCGCGAACGGCGGAACGGCGCGCCCCGCGTGGGCGACGATGGCCTGCAACTCTGGAGAATCGATGTCCTCCGCGCCCGCCGAATCGATGTGGATGACCGACGAGCTGCGGCTGTACCGCGCGAGCGTCCGCCAGTTCATCGCCAAGGAGTTCGCCCCGAACCAGGCCCGCTGGCGCGAGCAGCACCGGCCCGACCCCGAGGCTTGGACGGCGGCGGGGCGCGCGGGCCTGCTGCTGCCCGACGTGCCCGAGGCCTACGGCGGCGGCGGCGGCACCTTCGCCTCGGAGGCGGTCGTGCTGGAGGAGCTCGCCGACGCGGGGGTCCCGTTCGGCTCGAACGTCCAGAGCATCGTGGCGCACTACATCCTCGCGTATGGGAGCGAGGCGCAGAAGCAGGCCTGGCTCCCCGGGATGGCACGCGGCGAGTCGGTCGGGGCCATCGGCATGACCGAGCCCGCGGCAGGCTCGGACCTGCTGGGCATCAAGACCACCGCGCGGCGCGACGGCGATCACTACGTCATCAACGGCTCCAAGACGTTCATCGGGAATGGCACGCACGCGAGCCTGGTGTGCCTCGCGGTCAAGACGAACCCCGCGATCTCCGGGCCGCGGGCGCTCTCGCTCATCGTGGTCGAGACGAAGGATCTGCCGGGCTACAGCGTCGGTCGCACGCTCGAGAAGGTCGGCCGGCACGGCCAGGACACCTGCGAGCTGTTCTTCGACGAGGTGCGGGTGCCGACGTCGAACCTCCTCGGCCTCGGCGAGGGGCGCGGCTTCTCGCAGATGGTGGCGAATCTCCCCTACGAGCGCATCTCGGTCGGCGTCGGCGCGGTGGCGACGACGGAGCGCGCGGTCGCGCTCACGGTGAAGCACGTGAAGGAGCGGGTGGCGTTCGGCAAGCCGCTGATGGAGCTGCAGAACACCCGCTTCAAGCTGGCCGAGTGCACGACCGAGGCGCACGTCGGCCGGGTGTTCGTCGACGACTGCATCCGTCGCTTCCTCGCGGGCCAGCTGGATCCGGTCACCGCGGCGATGGCGAAGTACTGGCTGACCGATCTCCAGTGCCGGGTCATCGACGAGTGCGTGCAGCTGCACGGCGGCTACGGGTACATGACCGAGTACCCCATCGCGCGCATGTGGACCGACAGCCGGGTCGAGCGGATCTACGCCGGCGCGAACGAGATCATGAAGGAAGTGATCGGGGCGTCGCTGTGAGCGCGTCGGTCGCGCTCGACGCCGACGTCGCCTTCTGGCTGCAGGAGCTCGCGGGCGCGCCGGCGAGGCTCGAGCTCCCGACCGACAAATTGCGCCCCTCGGCGCGGAGCGCGAAGACCGCGCGAGAGACGCTCTCGTTCCCCGACGAGATCGAGGAGCGGCTCGTCGCGCTCGGCAGCGCGGAGGACGCGTCGCCGGCCGAGGTCCTCGCAGCGGCCTTCGCCGTGCTCCTCCACCGCTACACGGGCCAGAACGATCTCCTGATCGCGATGCCGGACGCCGCCACGACGTCGCGTGGTGGCGCTGGCGGTGGCCGTGGCGGCTCTGCGGAGGGCCTCGTCGCCGTCCGCTCGCAGATCACCGACCACCTGCCGTTCCGCGCGCTCCTCCGTGCCCTGACGGCCCGTACGCGCCGTGCGCGGGCCCGGGCGGGCGTCCCCTTCGCGCGGCTCGCGCGCGAGCTGGGCCACGATGCGAATTCGAGCCACGCGCCGCTGTGTCAGGTGATGCTCGCGTGCACCGACGCCACCGACGCCACCGACGCCACCGACGCGTCGGACGCGCCGGACACGGCAAGGTCGGACCTGTCGCTCGTCGTCTCGCAGACGAGCGACGGTGTCGTGGGCTCGATCTCGTACGCGGCGGATCTGTTCGAGGCCGCGACGATCCGCCGCCTCTGCGGCCACTACGTGACGCTGCTGGTGGCCGCGCTCCGCGCGCCGGACCAGAGCGTCCATGCGCTGCCGTTGCTCACGGAGGGCGAACGAGCCTGGCTCCTCCACGAGTGGAACGACACGCGCGCCGACTTCCCGGACGTCGCGGTGCCGGCGCTGTTCGAGCGTGAGGTCGCGCTGCATCCGGACGCCACCGCGCTCGTGTTCGAGGGCCGGAGGCTGAGCTACCGAGAGGTGAACGAGCGCGCGAACCAGGTGGCCCACCATCTCCGCGAACGCGGCGTCGCCGCCGACGACCGCGTCGGAGTCTGCCTGGAGCGCAGCCCGGAGACCGTGTTCTGCCTGCTCGGGGTGTGGAAGGCGGGCGGCGCCTACGTGCCGCTCGACCCCGCCTATCCGAAGGACCGACTCGCGTACATGATCCGCGACTCCGCGGCGAAGCTCCTGCTCACGAACGAGCTGCACCGGGAGCTCCTCGCAGCCGACGACGACGACGACCGCGTGATCTGCGTCGACTCGGATTGGCCCGCGATCGCCCAGCGGAGCAAGCTCGACCCCGAGTCCGGCGTCGCGCCGGCAGACCTCGCGTACGTGATGTACACCTCCGGATCGACCGGCGCCCCGAAGGGGGTGATGGTGCACCACCGCGGCGTGGTGAACTACCTGACCTGGGCAGCGCAGGCCTACGCGCCCGCGCGCGGCGGGCCGGTGCCGCTGCACACGTCGATCGCCTTCGACCTGACCGTGACGGCGTTGTTCGTGCCGCTCTGCGCCGGCGGCTCGGTGGAGATCCTCCCCGAGGACGTCGGCGGTCGCAACCTCGTGGCCGCTCTGCGCGCGGGCCGCGGGCGCAGCCTGGTCAAGATCACCCCGGCGCACCTCGCGCTGCTCTCCGATCAGATCGGCCACGAGGCCGCGGCCGGCAGGACGCACCTGTTCGTCATCGGAGGCGAGAACCTCCTCGCGGAGAGCGTGGCGCACTGGCGCGACCACGCGCCGGACACGCGGCTGATCAACGAGTACGGCCCGACCGAGACGGTGGTGGGCTGCTGCGTGTACGAGGTGAAGGTCGACGATCCGGAGCGCGGCTCCGTGCCCATCGGGCGCCCCATCGCCAACACGCAGCTGTACGTGCTGGATCGCCACCTCGTGCCGCTGCCGATCGGCGTCGTGGGCGAGCTCTACATCGGCGGCGCGGGCGTCGCGCGCGGGTATTTCGGCCGCCCCGAGCTCACCCGAGAGCGGTTCCTCCCGGACCCGTTCTCGGGCGCGACCGACGCGCGCCTCTACAAGACGGGCGACCTCGCCCGCCATCGAGCCGACGGCAATCTCGAGTACTGCGGTCGGCTCGACGACCAGGTGAAGGTCCGCGGCTACCGCATCGAGCTCGGCGAGATCGAGGCGGCGCTCGCCGACCATCCCGCCGTGAAGCTCTGCGCCGTCCTGGCGCGGGAGGACACGCCCGGGGACAAGCAGCTGGTCGCGTACTTCGTCCCGCGCGAAGGCGGGCGCGCAACGGCGCAAGAGCTCGCCAGCTCGCTCGAGCGACGACTCCCCGAGTACATGGTGCCGAGTCGGTTCGTCCCGCTCGAGGCGATGCCGCTGACGACGAACGGCAAGGTCGATCGCAAGGCGCTCCCCGCGCCCGGGCTGGGCGAGCCCACGACGTCCGCGAGCGAAGGGCCGCGCACCGACGTCGAGCGGACGTTGGCCGCCATCTGGTCCGAGCTGCTCAAGCGCGCGCCGATCGGGATCCACGACGACTTCTTCGATCTCGGTGGGCATTCGCTCCTCGCCATCACCGCGCTCGCGCGCGTACGCGACGCGTTCGGCGTCAGCCTCGGGCCGGAGACGCTCTTCGAGCATTCGACGGTCGCGGCGGTCGCGGACTTGATCGCCCAGGCGCGCGCGGAGGGCGAGCAGGGCGAGCAGGGCGACGCGCATGCAGCCGGCGCGACGCGCGGGGCGAAGCCGCACGACGTGACGCCGATGGCTCCGCTCGTCGGGCCCGGGCCCCATCGCGTCTCGTTCGCGCAGCAGCAGCTCTGGCTCGTCGAGCAGCTCACGCCTGGCAGCGCGGCCTACAACATCGTCGACGTCGTTCCGCTCCCGGGGGCGTACGACGCGCCCGCGCTCGGGCGTGCCCTGACCGAGCTCGTGGCGCGGCACGAGGTGCTGCGCGCTGCGTTCGTGGCGGGCGCCGACGGGCAGCCGATGCAGACGGTCGGCGCGCCGTTCGTCCCGGCCGTGACCGAGCTCGACTGGCGCGCGCTCCCGGACCTCGAGCGGCGGAGCGCCTGGCTGCGCCTGTTGCGCGAGCACGGAGGCCGGCCGTTCGATCTCGCACGCGGCCCGCTCTTGCGCCTGAGCGTGGTGCACGCGTCCGACGCCGATCACCGGCTGGTGATCAGCATCCACCACATCGTCGCCGATGAGTGGTCGATGGAGCTGCTGCACCGCGAGGTGACCGAGCTCTACGCCGCCTTCGTCGAGGGGCGTCCTGCGCGCTTGCCGGAGCTGCCGATCCAGTACGCCGCGTTCGCCGCCTGGCAGCGCGACGGGCTGCGGGGCGAGGTGCTCGAGCGACTCACGGCGTACTGGAAGCGAGAGCTTCAGGGCGCGGTGCCGGTCCTCGCGCTCCCCGCCGACAAGCCGCGCCCCGCCACGCCGAGCCTGCGCGGCGCGAACGAGAGCTTCTCGGTCCCCGGCCCCGTGCTCGAGACGCTGCGCGCGCTCGGACGAGAGGAGCGGGCCACGCTCTTCATGGTCCTCGAGGCCGCCTTCGCGACGCTGCTGCATCGCTACACCGGGCAAGACGATCTCCTCGTCGGCACCCCGATCTCGAGCCGCACCCACACCGAGACCCAGCCGCTCATCGGCTGCTTCCTCAACACCGTCGTGCTGCGCGCACGGTTCGCCGAGGGGCTGTCCTTCCGCGGCCTGCTCCGGCAGACCCGCGATCGCGCGCTCGGCGCCTACGCCCACGCCGAGCTCCCGTTCGAGCGCCTCGTGGCCGAGCTCTCGCCAGCGCGCGATCCCGGCCGTTCGCCGCTGTTCCAGGCGATGTTCATCCTGCTCGATCCCGAGGGGGTCTCCCAGGTCTCCAAGCTCGGCGGCGATCGTGACCTCGCGAGCGAGTCCTCCAAGTTCGAGCTCACGCTGTACCTCTCCGACACCGGGGCCGGGCTCAGCGGGCTCCTCGAATACGCCACTGATCTGTTCGAGGCCGCGACGATCGAGCGACTCGGGCGCTCGTTCGTCAGCGTCCTCGACGCCATCGCACGCGCACCCGACCTCCCGCTCGCCCGCCTACCGCTGCTCGCCGAGGCCGATCGGCGGCGGCTCCTCGTCGACTGGAACCGCACCGACGTCGACTTCGACGACGGCGCGCGCTGCCTCCATGAGCTCTTCGAGCGGCAAGCCGCGCGCACCCCGGCGCGCGTCGCCGCGACGTTCGCGCAGACCAGCATCACGTACGGCGAGCTCGATCGGCGCGCGAGTCGGCTCGCCGCGCACCTGCGCGCGCGCGGCGTCGGGCCGGACGTGCTCGTCGGGCTGCTCGTCGAGCGCTCGCTCGACATGCTCGTGGGGCTGCTCGGCATCCTGAAGGCCGGCGGCGCGTACGTCCCGCTCGACCCCGCGTTCCCTGCCGAGCGACTCGCCTTCATGATCGAGCACAGCCAGATGCGCGTGCTCGTCACGCATCGGCGGCTCGAGCACGCGCTGCCGCTTCACGCGCTCGCGGTCGTGCACGTCGACGCCCTCGCGAGCGAGGACGCGACGGCGGAGCCGCGGGGCGACGTCGGCGTGCGCAGCGAGCACCTCGCCTACGTCCTCTACACCTCCGGCTCCACCGGCAAGCCCAAGGGCGTCGCCGTCTCGCACGCCGCCATCGCCAACCTGCTCCTGTCGATGCAGCGGGAGCCGGGGCTCGGCGAGACCGACGTGCTGCTCGCCGTCACGACGCTCTCCTTCGACATCGCCGGCCTCGAGCTCTTCCTGCCGCTCATCTCCGGGGCCAAGCTCGTGATCGCCAGTCGCGAGGACGTGCTCGATCCCGCGCGGCTCGCCGAGCACCTCCGCCGCGGCTGCAACGTCCTGCAGGCCACCCCCGCGACCTGGCGCGCGCTGCTCGACGCCGGCTGGGAGGGCTCGCCCGGCCTCAAGGCCCTCTGCGGCGGCGAGGCGCTGCCGCCCGATCTGGCCCGCGCGCTGCTGCCGCGCTGCGCCGAGCTCTGGAATCTCTACGGCCCCACCGAGACCACCGTCTGGTCGACCGCGCACCGCATGACGCCGGCGGACCTTCTCCCGCCGATCGGTCGCCCGATCGCCAACACCCGCGTCTATGTCCTCGACGCCCACCTCGACCTCGTGCCGCCCGGCGCCATCGGCGAGCTCTACCTCGGCGGCCGCGGGCTCGCGCGTGGCTACCTGCACGCGCCGGCGCTCACCGACGAGCGCTTCGTGCGGAACCCCTTCGCCGCCGGCGAGCGGCTCTATCGCGCGGGAGACCTCGCCCGCTGGCGCGCCGACGGGCGCCTCGAGTGCCTCGGGCGCACCGACCATCAGGTCAAGGTCCGCGGATATCGCATCGAGCTCGGGGAGATCGAGGCGAGGCTCACCGACCACCCCGCCGTGCGCGAGGCGTGCGTCGTGGTGCGCGAGCTCGCGCCCGGCGACGCGAGGCTCGTCGCGTACTACTCGGTCACCGCGGGCCAGAGCGTCACGGTCGCCGAGCTGCGCGCGCACCTGCGCGGCACGCTCCCGGAGTACATGCAGCCGGGCGCCTACCTCGAGCTCGCCGCGCTGCCGCACACGCCCAACGGCAAGCTCGATCGCAAGGCTCTCCCCGCGCCGGCGCTGGGCGAGGCCGCGACGCCCGCGAGCGAGGCGCCGCGGACCGACGTCGAGCGGACGCTGGCCGGCATCTGGTCGGCGCTGCTCGGGCGCGCGCCGATCGGCGTCCACGACGACTTCTTCGATCTCGGCGGGAACTCGCTGCTCGCCATCGCCGCGGCGACGCGCATTCGCGCCGCGCTCGGCGTGGAGGTGTCGCCTCAGCTCGTCCTCGACGCGCCGACGATCGCCGAGATCGCGGCGAGCCTCGGTGACGTCGCCGCGCGCCCGGACGGCGAGGTTCGCGCGCCGGCCCGGCGCAGCGAGCCGTTCTACTTCGGCGAGCCCGCGCGCTTCGGCTTCTACCACCCGGCGGCGTCCGCGGCGGCGGGCGGCTCGGCGCTGCTCATCTGTCCCTCGATCGGGCATGAGCACACGCGCGCCCATCGCGCCGTGAGGGCGCTCGCGGAGGCCGCGGCGAAGGCCGGCGTCCACGCGATGCGGTTCGACTACACCGGCCTCGGCGATTCGGCCGGCGACCTCGCCTCCGCGGACGTGGACACCTGGTGCGGCGACGTCGTTCGAGCGGCGGAAGAGTTGCGGGCGCGGTCCGGCGCGCGCGAGGTGCACCTCGTCGGCCTGCGCGTCGGGGCGGCGCTCGCGGTCGCGGCCTTGAAGCGATTCGAAGCGGAGCTCGGGTTCGTCCGGTCGACGTGCCTCTGGGACCCGGTGCTCTCCGGAGGCGATTTCCTGCGCGCGGCAGGCGCGTTCCAGAGCCTCTTCGTCCGCGATCCGGGCCGCTTCGACGAGGTCGCCGTACGGACGCTGGCCTCGCGGCGCTCGAGCGAGCAAGAGCTGCTCCTCGGCTACGACTTCGCGCGCGCCGCGCGGCGCTCGCTCGACCAGCTCGATCTGCGTCGCCTCGAGGCGTGGCCCGCGGTGCAGGTCCATGCCGTGCTGTCGGAGCCCGTCGCGGGGTGGGACGAAGTGGCGAACGGGCTTCGAGCGGCCGGGCAGTGCGTGAGCTCCGAGCAGCCACCTGGAGCGGCGGCCCGCTGGGGCGACTACACCGAACACGAGAAGCCGCTCCACGCCGGCGCGGTGATCGCGCGCATCGTGCAGTCGCTCGGCAGGAGGCCCGCGTGAGACTTCAGGCCGTCACCTTCGGGGCGAACCAGGGCTTGGTCGGCGTGCTCACCGAGCCGGCGATCGCCTCGCCGGCGCCCCACGTCCTCATGCTCAACGCGGGCGTCGTCCACCGCGTGGGTCCTGGCGGGCTCTACGCGGAGCTGGCGCGGCGCCTCGCCGACGCGGGCGTCGCCTCGCTGCGCTACGACGCCTCGGGCCTCGGCGACAGCCCTGCGCGCGTGCCGCCGCTCGAGCCGCTCGTGAGCGCCGTGACCGACGCGCGCGAGGCGATGGATCACCTCGGCGCGGAGCACGGCGCGCGACGGTTCGTGGTCCTCGGCCTCTGCTCCGGCGCGCGGCTCGCACACGCGGCCGCGGTCGCGGACCCGCGCATCGTCGGCGCGGTGTGCATCGACGGCGCCGTCTACCCGACCGTTCGCTCTTCGCTCGGCGCGCTCGGCGCGCTGGGCGAGCGTCTGCGCAGGCCGCGGTCGCTGGCAGCGGGCGCCCTGCGGCGTGTGCGTGCTCGCCTCGGCGCAGCGGCGCCGTCGCCTGCGGTCGAGGCCGCGGCGGCGGAGATCTTCTTCCCGGCCATCCCACCGCGCGAGCAGATGTCGCGCGAGCTCCGCGCGCTCGGCGCGCGCAAGGTCGAGCTGCTCTACGCGTACTCGGGCGAGTGGAGGGGCTTCCGCTACGAAGGGCAGCTGCGCGACGCGTTCCCGCGGGCCGGCCTCGAGGCGGTCCTGACCGAGAAGCGGATCGGCAGCGCAGATCACCTCTTCAGCACGCGCGCCGAGCGCTCCGCCCTGTTCGCGATCGTCGAGGGGTGGCTGCAGGCGCGCTTCGCCGAGCGCTGACCGCGTCGCGCACGCGCCCGCTCGACGCGCGGGCGACAAAAAGACGAAAGCCCCGAGAACTTCGGGGCTTTCTGGAGTGGGCCAGGAGAGACTTGAACTCTCAGCCAACGGATTAAGAGACCGTCTTGGCACCTCAGATCGCCCGAAAAAACGGCGTATTGGGCCGTTCGATGTGACACCGGCGTGTCAACTGCCGTTGGTACGCGAGATCACGCCTCGGGTCGAGGCGAACCGCCGTCGGCGCGGAGAGGCGCCGAAGGGGTAGCCTCGCTCGACTCTCGGCGCAGCCACAGACACCCCGCCTGGACCACGTGAACCGACATGGCGACCCAAGTGAGCGGATGACATACAATGGATCCGGGTGGAGCCACGAACCAGCTGTCCAGCTGGACGGGGAGGAGACGTTCCGAGCCGCCCTGCGGGCACTCGCGACGCACTGCGCGATGACCGGGCGGGCGTTCGAGATCGCGAGCCCGGCGTTGAGCGGGTTCGACACGCGGCTCGCGGCGTACGTGTTGAGGTCCGAGCGAGGCGAGGTTGCCCGGTTCGTCGTCGAGCCGTGCTCTGTTCGTCTCCGCGAGATCATGAGCGAGGTCTGCTCGGGCTGCTCGCTGCCGTACTCCGCGGCCGCGGAGCTGCGCGAGCACGGATTCGCCTCGGCGCTGGGCTACGAGCGCGCATCGGGTCGGACGTGCCTCGCGTGCTGGCTCGATGACGGTCCGGAGGATCGATATCGCGCCCGCGAGCACGACCCGCGAGCCGACGACGATGACTGC
>CAIXWQ010001204.1 GCA_903923175.1 uncultured delta proteobacterium
AAGCGAAGGTCTCCGCCGGGAACGCGAAGCTGTACGCCGCGCAGCTCGACGCCTGCGGCTGGACCGACGCCCGCACGAGCACGATGCTCGCCGAGATCGCCTCGCTCGAGACCGACGTCGCCTCGCGCATCGACACCGCCAACGCCGCGCGCCACGCGACCGCGCAGGAGCACGCGGCCATCGACGCGGCGAAGGCCTTCATCCGCAAGCTGCGCGCCGCCGCGCCGATGGTGCTGCGCGACACGAAGGTCGAAGGCGTGCCCCACAGCGCGTTCAACCTGGGCAGCCCGCTCGCGAGCTCCACGCCCAAGATCGTCGAGTACCTCACGAAGGTGCGCGGCCCGGTCGTGAAGCTCGACGACGACTTCGTCCCCTACTTCAAGGGGAACAAGGCCTCGGCGGAGCTCGACGCCGTCAAGCACGCCCTCGACGGCGCCGACGTCGTGCAGGAGAACTAGGACTAGGTCTCCGCGCTGCCGCATGAGTCGCTGCAGGTCTACGAGACGAAGGGCCGAGGCGGCCAGGAGCGGCCACGTACGGCGAAGCCGCCGCGACGCCGCGGTGGTAGGGGTCGCGCATGCGAAGCCTCGCCGTCCGCGCCTCGATCGCCCTCGTCGCCGCGCTCTGCGCCACCGTCGTCGCCAGCGCTGGCTGCTCGAGCAGCGACGCGACCCCCGCCGCCCTCGACTGCGCGTACGTGACGAGCGCCGACAACTGCTGGAAGAAGTCGGTCGCGGCGCTCGCGACGTGCGTGCCGCCGGCAGCGTCGGTCGGGACGTTCAGCGCCGACAAGAAGACCTGCACCTTCGCGAACGGCGCGCTGGTGACGTTCGATCCGGCGTTCGACCCCGCGGCGAGCAGCTGGAGCTTCACCATCACCAATGGCGGCGTCCAGTGCCTCCACTACGCGAACCAGGGCTCCGCGGGCATGTCGCTCACGACCTCGCTCGGCACCATCTCGGAGGTCATCTCCGGCGGTGCGACGGTCACCGTCACGTGCCCCGACGGCACGGTCCGCGCGGGCAACGGCCTCAGCCTCCTCTCCTGTCCGATCGACGGCGGCGCCGCCTCGGGCCTCCCCGGGATCCAGACGACCAGCTCGACTCCGTCGACGGTCTCGTTCCTCGGAGGACCGACGGGGACGCAGCTGGTCTTCTCCTGCCAGTAGCCCTCGACACCGCAGAGGCGCGGCGCCAGGCGAGGTGAGTCTCCGGTCGGAACTTGCTACGGTCCGCGCCACCGATGTCCGCCGACACGAAGCCCGCACACCTGCACGGCCTCGACGGCCTGCGCGCGGTCGCCTGCCTCGCGGTGTTCGTCGACCACGTGGAGCAGTGGGCGGAGTGGCTGGCGATGCCGCACTACTACGGCAAGTGGCTGCAGGCGCTCGGCCGGCAGGGGGTCGAGCTCTTCTTCGTGCTGAGCGGCTACCTGATCACGTACCGGATGCTGATCGAGCGCGAGTCGCGCGGCCGCGTGTCGATCCCCGCGTTCTACCTGCGCCGCGCGCTGCGCATCTGGCCGCTCTACTACCTCGTCGTCGCGATCGTGTTCGTGGGCGTGCCGTGGCTCGTGCACCACGAGGCCGGCCCGTTCGTGAAGGGGCTCTCCGGCTGGTTCGTCGACGGGCTCTTCGCCCCCGGCGATCACCGCCTCGCGTGGTTCCTCGTGCTGCTGCCGCACTTCGCGTACTTCAGCGAGCCGCCGGTGCTGTGCGGCACGCACCTGTGGTCGATCGGCGTCGAGGAGCAGTTCTACCTGCTCTGGCCCTGGCTGATGCGCCTCGCCGGCAAGCGCACGCTCCTGATGTGCACGCTGGTCGTGCTCGCGGCCTTCGCGCTGAACGATCTCGTGTTCCCCTGGGGCGACGACGTGCGCCCGTGGTTCGGCGACAAGCGGCTCGATCAGGTGCGCATGTTCGCGGACCACGCGCACATGGAGGCCATGGCGATCGGCGCGTTCGTGGCGTGGGCCGCGGTGAACCAGCGCCCGCTGCTCGAGCGCTTCGCCTCGGACCGGTGGACGCGCGCGCTCGCCTACCTCGCCATCCCCTTCGGCTGGTACTTCTACCGCAACTGGCACACGCAGATCGGCCCGGCGCTCCTCTACGCCTTCGCGCTCGCGGCGCTGTCGCACGGCCCCAAGAGCCGCTTCCTCGACTGGGCGCCAGTGCGCGCGATCGGCGCGCGCAGCTACGCCGTCTACCTCCTCCACCCGCTCGCGCTGTTCCTGACGGCGCTCGCGTTCGAGCGCGCGGGGCTGCTCTCGTGGCCCCACGCGCGCTGGCTCTACGCCGCCGCGAGCCTCGGGCTCACCCTGGGCCTCGCGGCCGCCGCGCACCGGTACGTCGAGCTCCCCGCGCTCAAGCTCAAGGACCGCATCGATCGCCTCGGTCGGCCGGTCGCCGCCGCGACCGCCGACTGACGGGCCACGCGCCGCTCACCCCTTCAGCGCGGCGCGCACGCGCGCGAGCAGCACGCTCGGAGTGAAGGGCTTCGGCAGGAACTGCACGCCCGCGTCGACCACGCCGTGGTGGACGATCGCCTCCTGCGTGTACCCGGACACGAACAGCACGCGCGTCTCCGCGTGCGTCAGGGCGATCGCGTCGGCGACCTGGCGGCCGTCGAGGCCGGGCATGACGACGTCGGTGACGAGCAGATGCAGGCGTGGCTCGTGCGCGGCGATCGAGACCGCCTCCTCGCCGTGATGGGCGTGCAGGACTCGGTAGCCGGCGTCGCGCAGGATGCGAGCGCTCAGCTTGCCGACCGCGGGATCGTCCTCGACGAGGAGGATGGTCTCGTGGCCTCGCGCGGCGGGCACGGGCGGCGCAGGCTCCTGCGACGAGCGCTCCGCCTCGCTGCGCGGGAGGTAGATCTCGAACGAGGTCCCGCCCTCCTTCGGGCACTCGACCGCGATGCTCCCGCCGCTCTGGTTGACGATGCCGTACACGGTCGCGAGCCCGAGGCCGGTGCCGTGCCCCCTCTCCTTCGTGGTGAAGAACGGCTCGAACAGGTGCTCACGCACCTCGGGCGCGAGCCCCGGTCCGTCGTCACGGACGGTGAGCCGGACGTGCGGGCCCGGCCGCAGCCCCGGGAGCGTCGCGGCGCGCTCCTCGTCGACCTCGACGTTGGCGGTGGCGATCTCGAGCCGACCGCCGCGCGGCATCGCGTCGCGCGCGTTGACCGCGAGGTTGAGCACCACCTGCTGCAGCTGGGCCTGGTCGCACCGCACCGGCCACGGCTCGCCCTCGAGCGTGATGACGAGGCGTACGTCCTCGCCGAGCAGGCGCCGCAGCAGGCAGCCCTTTCAAGGTGACTTCTTCCGAGATTCTGCGAGCAGACGCGCCGTCGACACATGACCGCTGTCCGCGAACTTCGTCCTCTTCGGGACGGGCTTC
>CAIXWQ010001205.1 GCA_903923175.1 uncultured delta proteobacterium
AGCCCGAGCGCGAGGCCGCCGACCCAGCGCCCGTCGCGCGGCCGCCGCGGCGCGGCGTTCGCCGCCGTCGGCGCGACGCACGGCCACACTGCCAGCGCCACGATGCCTGCGAGCAGCACCCGCCTGGACGAACGACGACCGAGCGCGCCTGCTCGTGACATGCAGCCAGTGTGGCTCGGCGCGCAGTCGTGCGTCCAGGCGCGCGCTACCGGCTCGCGCTCGTCCCCGTCTTGCGCTGCCGGCGCTTGCGCGTGTCGGGCTTGAGCGGGAGGAACATCACCTCCTGGCCCGCGCTCGCGCCGATCGCCTCGGCGTCCTCGCGCGTGATCGAGATCGAGTGATCCTCGTGCGACTCGAACGGCACGAGCACGCTCTGCCAGTACGGCGGCTCGCGCGAGATGGTCGCCACCAGCGCCTTGTGCGCGACCGGGTGCTCGAGCGCCTCGGGGGTCGACGCGAGCTTCGCGTGGCGGGAGTCGTGCACCAGCGAGATCTCGTCGGTGTGCGCGAGGAAGTGCGGGCCGCCGTCGAACGGATCGATGCGCTCGCAGTAGCGGAAGCCGATGCGCTCGAGCAGCTTCTCCACCCCCTTGGTCTGCCCGCCGACCTCGCCGATCACGCGCTGCGCGTCCTCGGGGAGGAGCGAGGCGTAGACGTCGCCCTCGGGGAACAGGCCCTTGATGAACTCCTTGTTCTTCTTCGAGAGCTTGTCGGCCTCCATGTACGTGAGGCCGGTGAAATGGCGCCCGAGCGCCTCCCACAGGTGGCTCGTGCCGTCGGGCTCGAGCGGCGGGAGCAGCTCGGCGAGCACCTCGTCGCGAAACCAGTCGCGGTGGCACGCGATGAACAGGAAGCGCACGTACGAGAGGAACTGCCCGAGCCGCTCGCCGGCGAGGCGGTAGTCGGGGAGCAGCACGATGCCGCCGATCTCGGTCGGGCCGTCGTAGCTGTAGCCGATGCGCAGCACCGTGTGGTGGAAGTGGCGGTCGAGCGAGCTCGAGTATTTCTCCTCGGAGCGGACGTCGAAGTAGATGTACGGCGCCTCGCGGCGGCCGAGCTGGCCGAAGATCATCGAGGTGCCGACGACGCGCTGCTCGTCGAGGTCCTCGAGCGCGAAGACGTACTCGGCGCGGCGCGGGTCGGGCTCCTTGCCCGAGAACGAGCGGACCGACGCGTCGATGATCGTGCGCACCGCCACCGGATCGTCGGGGAGGTTCACCGAGTTGAGGTGGCGCGCGACGCGGACGAGGTCGTCGTGATCCGAGGGGAGCACCCCGCGAATTCGGAAACGAGGCATGGGGCCGCGCACCCTAGGCGAGCGCCGGACCGAGGCCAACGACGAGCCCGTGACGCGCTGCGCGCACAGGCGCCCGAGCCGCGGGGGATGCGCGCCGTAATTGGCTCGAATTCGCCTCGAAGTGTCCCGATCCCGGCGGGCGTGGCAGAGTCCTCGCAGCCGTGCCCACGCCCCCCTCCAACCCGAACGCAGCCGGAGGTCGAAGGAGCGGAGAGCTCATGCTCGGTCGCCCGCCGCACTTCTCGCTCTTCGGAATCCCCGTGCGCATCGGCGGCGGCTTCCTGCTCACCGTGCTGGTGTTCGGCAGCCTCGGCCCCACGCCGACCGCGGGGGCGGTGCGCGCGGCGATCGTGTTCGTCTCGATCCTCGTGCACGAGCTCGGGCACGCGCTGGTGGCGCGCGCGTTCGGGGCGCGCCCCTCGATCGAGATGCACGCCCTCGGCGGGCTCACCCACCTCGGCGAGGTCTCGCTCACCCGCGCGCGCCACGCGCTGGTGTCGCTGGCCGGGCCGTTCGCGGGCTTCGCGCTCGGGCTCGTCGTCTGGCTCGCGACCCGGCACCTCGCGATGAACCCGGTGCAGCGCGAGCTCGTGCGCTTCGCGGTCGAGTGGGTGAGCCTCGGCTGGGGCATCATCAACCTGCTCCCGGTGCTCCCCTTCGACGGCGGGCAGGTGCTCGCCGCCGCGCTCGGCCCGCGGCGCATCCTCGCGACCGCCATCATCTCGACGGTGGTCGGGGCGCTCGTCGCGGTGCTCGGCGTGCTGGCGTGGCAGCCGTTCCTCGCGTTCTTCTTCGGCGCGTCGGCCGTGCGCGGCATCGCGCTGGCGCGGCGCGCGCTCGAGGCGAGGAGCGACCTGCGCGCGGGGCTCGACGAGGCCATCGGCAAGGCGCGCGAGGCGCTGGCGCGCGAGGCGTGGGGCGACGCGATGGTGATCGCCGATGATGTCGTGCGACGCGCCAAGACGCTCCCGGTGCGCAACGCCGGCTGGACGGCGCTCGCGTGGGCGCACGCCGGCAAGGGCGAGGGGGCGCAGGCGCGCGAGGCGCTCGCGCACGTCACGCCCCGCTCCGCGATCGATCCGTACACCATCGCCGTCGTCGAGGACGCGGCCGGCGCTCCCGAGCGCGCGCGCGGCGTGCTGAGCGCGGCGCGCGACCTCGGCCTGCGCAGCCCCGAGATGACGCGGCTGCTGGTCGACCTGCACGCGCGCGACGGCCGGCTCGACCGCGCGGTCGAGATCGCGATCGAGGACGCCGCGCTGCTCCCGCACGACGACGGTCGCGCGGTGCTCGCCGCCGCGCTCGAGGGCGGGCAGTTCCGCCAGGCGGCGGCGCTGGCCGATCGCATGTTCGCGCTCTTCGCCGACCCGCGTGACGTGGCCGACGAGGCGCGCGCGCTGGCGCGGGCGCGCGAGGTCGAGCCGGCGCTGCGCGCGCTGACGCGGGCGATCGAGATGGGCGCCCTGCGCGTCGCCGAGCTCGCCGAGGATCCGGATTTCGCGTCGCTCCGCGACGACGAGCGTTTCCGCGCGCTCACGTCGTAAAGCGTCGTAGCGCGTCGTGACGCGCCGTCGAGGCGCGCGCTCCACCTCGCGTCCTTGCGCGGTTGCGTGCGATTCTGGCGGCGCATGCGCGCGCTCGTCCCCCGGCTCGTCGGCGCCGCCTCGGCGCTCGCGCTCGGTGCGCGGGGCGCGACGCTCGCGACGATCGCGGCGCTCGCGATGGCGGCGCTGCTGGCGACCGAGGGAACGGCGCGCGCGGACGTGATGGTGTCGGGGGTGGTCGTGTCGCCGCTCGGCGAGCCGATCGCCGGCGCGACCATCGTGGTGGAGGGGGCCGACGGCGCGCCGCTGGCGCGCGCGGTCGCCGACGAGAAGGGGGCCTTCCGCGCGGTGGTCCCCTCGGGCGCGCCGGTGCGCGTGCGCGCGACCGCGCTCGGGCTCGCGCCGTTCGAAGCGCCGCTCCCCCCGGGCACGACCTTCGTCCGCGCGACGCTCGGCCCGCCCTCCGAGCCCGGCGCGGACTCCGAGATCGAGGTGCGCGGCCAGCGGCGCGAGCCCTCGAGCGAGGCGAGCGCGCGCCCGACCCGCTACGAGCTCGAGTCGTCGCTGCTGATGCACCTGCCGGGGACGCGCGGCGATCCCTTCGCGGCCGTCACGAGCCTGCCGTCGATGGCGCGCCCGCCCTCGCTCTCGACCGTCTACGTCGTGCGCGGCGCCTCGCCCGACGAGTCGATCACCTACGTCGACGGCGCGCCGATGCCGCACGCGTTCCACTTCGGCGGCGTGGTGTCGGTCATCCCGCCCGGGCTCGTGCAGTCGATCTCGCTCGCGCCCGGCGGCTTCGGCGTCGCGTACGGCCGCGCGACGGCGGGGCTCGTCGAGGTGAAGCTCGCGCAGATCCCGGAGGGGGTGCACGCCTCGCTCGGCTTCGACGCCATCGACGTCGGCGCGCTCGGCTCGGCCTCGCTCGGCGAGGGGACGCGCGTCGCGGTCGGCGCGCGCCGCAGCCACGTCGACGCGTGGATCGGCCATTTCGTGGGCGATCGCGTGTCGGGCGAGCTGCCGCGCTACCTCGACGGGCAGCTCGTGCTCGAGCACGACTTCGGCTCGCGCGCCCGCGTCCGCGCCACGCTCTTCGCCGCCGACGACGCGGTGAAGGTGACCGATCCGACCATCCCGGAGGATCAGCCGCGCACCGGCAGCTGGACCTCGCGCTACGTGCGCGCCCACGCGCGCCTCGACGCCAAGCTCGCCGACGACGTCGCGCTGCTCTTCGTCACCTCGTACACGCGCTCCAACGACGCGATCATCGGCGACACCGATCAGTGGGGCGACGCGCGCCAGAGCTTCTTCGCGCGGCTCGAGACCGAGGCGACCCTCGCCGGCCGCGTGCGCTTCTCGGTCGGGATGGATTTCCAGGCCGAGCACATCGACGGCACGCGCATCCTCTCGATCCCCGCGTCGGCCTTCGGCGGGTCCAACGTCTTCCCGATGCGCGGCGTGGTGCACGTCGAGCGCGTGCAGCCGGCGGCCTACGCGCAGCTCATCGTGCCGCTCGCCGACGGCGTGCAGATCACCTCGGGCGTGCGCGTCGATCGCGCGCCGCTCGGCGAGATCCTCGTGCAGCCGCGCGTCGCCCTGCGCGCCGAGGCCTCCGCGCGCACGGTGATCAAGGCGACCGCGGGGCTCTACGCCCGACCGAACGCCCTCGACGCGGTGAACGCGCGCGACTTCATGGGGGCCTACCTGCCGGTGCCGGTGCTCTCGGGCCCCGCGCGCGGCGTGCAGGCCTCGGCGGGGGTCGAGCAGGTGCTCGCCAAGGACGTGCGGCTCGATCTCGATCTGTGGTCGCGCACCGGCCACCATGTGCTCGTGCCGCACGAGCAGCCCGCGGTGCCGATCTACGGCGGCAAGCTCGTCCCGAACCCGATCGACGACCTCACGGGCTACCAGTACCCGCTCTACTCGGAGACGGGGCGCGTGCGCGCGGTCGGCGTCGAGGCGATGCTCGGCTTCGGCTCGGTCACGGCGACCACCGGCGTGATCGGCTTCGTCGGCTACGCGCTCTCGCGCTCCGAGATCCAGGACGACCCCTACTCGGCGTGGCGCCGCATGCCGCTCGATCAGACCCACGTGCTCAACGCGGCGGCCATCTGGCGCCTCGGCGACGGCTGGGAGATCGGCGCGCGCTTCCGCCTCGCCATCGGCGTGCAGGACAGCCCGTACCCGGCCTCGCAGATCGCGCCCAAGAGCGATCCGAACCTCGACCCGAGCCGGCCGCTGCCGAACCTCGCGCCGATCCACTCGCTCGACGTGAGGCTCGAGAAGACCTTCCGCATCGGCAAGCACGGCGACGCGTCGATCTACCTCGAGGCCCGCAACGCGTACGATCGGCGCACGCGCGAGCCGCTCGCGTACAACCCCGTCTACCAGTACGCCGTGGTCGGCGAGGGGCTGCCGATCATCCCGAACCTCGGCGTGCGAGGGAGCTTCTGATGCGCCGCGCGCCCTTCGGCAGCTGGCTCGCGCTCGCGCTCGCGTTCGCGCTCGGCGCCCTTGGCTGCGCCCCCACGCCGATGCGCGAGGCGCCGCCCGCGCGCGCCGAGCCGATCGCCAGCGTCGCCTCGCGCACGATCGCCGATGGGCGCGCCGACGCCGTGTTCGGGCAGGGCGATCTCGTCTCCTTCGATCCCCCCGCCGCCGTCTCCGTCACGACGCTCAGCGCGCCGGGCGGGCTCGGGACCGACGCGCACTTCTACCAGGGGAGCACGCTGCTGCTCTGGATCGCCGACACCGGCGCGAACCGCGTGCGCGCGCTGCACGAGGACGATCTCTCGATCGCCGATCTGCGCGGGCAGCCGGGCTACGCCGACGGCGCGCCCAACGCCGGCAGCGTCGATCCGGTGCAGAACGGCTTCGACCACCCGCTCGCCGTCGCCTTCGCCTGGGACACCGACGAGTGGTTCGCCGCCGACACGGCGAACCAGCGCGCGGTGCGCGGCTACCTGAACTCGCCCCCGCGGCTGGTCTACGGGCAGCACGGCAGCTTCCTCTCGAACACGCGCAACGAAGGGGGCGTCAGCTCTTCGTCGCTCTCCGATCCGAAGGGGGTGGCGCTCGTCGAGGGGTACGCGTACATCGCCGACGCCGGCAACCACCGCGTCCTCGGCTTCCCCAGCGGCTCGACCTACGCGGGCTACCTCTTCGGGCAGTCGAGCTTCACCACCGGCGCGCCGAACGACGGGCAGCTCGTTCCGGGCCCGAGCACGCTCTCCGATCCGCACGGGCTCGCGGTCGCGCCCTCGAGCGCGCCGCAGCGCTGGCGCGGGCTCTGGGTCGCCGACACCGGCAACCACCGCGTGCTCCACGTCCCTTACCTGACGACAATGGCCGATCTCGTCCTCGGGCACGCCGGCTACTACTCGGCCGAGCTCGTGCAGCCCCCCACCGCGCAGAGCCTGTACGCGCCGACCGCGGTCGCGCTCGATCCCCAGGGGGGCCTCTGGGTCGCGGACACGGGCAACCATCGCGTGCTGCACTTCGTGCGCGGGGCGACCTCGCCCGATCGCGTCCTCGGGCAGCCCGATTTCGTGCACGGCGAGCCGCCCACCGTGCCGAGCGCGACGAACCTGCTCTCGCCGACCGGCGTGGCCGTCGCCGGCAACGGCGATCTGTTCGTCGCCGACACCGGCTGGAACCGCCTGCTCCGCTTCCGCTTCGCGTGCGTCGGCGCGGCCGACTGCGACGACGGCGATCCCTGCACCGACGACGCGTGCACGGCGACGGGCTGCACGCACGTCCTCGCGATCAACGCGCGGGCGTGCGCGCCCTACTCCTGCGACCTCTCCAAGCGCACGTGCGTGACCTCCTGCTCGTCGGTGACTGTCGAAGCGTGTGCGCCGGAGTTCTTCTGCCTCGACGGGCGCTGCGTGCGCCAGTGCGCGACCGACTCTGACTGCACGGTCGCGGTCGGGCACCCGTTCTGCCGGCAGGGGTTCTGCTGCGACAAGGACTGCTCGGGGCTCTGCGAGTCGTGCGCCGAGAGCGCCGCGGAGTCGAGCTGCCGCATCGTGTTCGGCGCTCCGCGCCAGGGCAAGTGCCCGGGGGCGACCGAGGACTGCGCGGGGCGCTGCGACGGCACGCGCCCCGACGCCTGCACCCCGGCGGCGACGGGGAGCGCGTGCGGCGTCGAGGGGTGTCTCGACGGCGTCGCGCAGGATCGAGGCACCTGCGACGGCGCCGGGGCGTGCCTGTCGAAGACGCACGCGTGCGGGGCCTACGGCTGCGAGCCTGCGGGGTGCCGCACCTCGTGCGAGCGCGACGACGACTGCGCCGCGGGGGCGTACTGCGACGGCGGCGCGTGCCTGTCCGGGCCGCTCGCCGCGTCCGGCGCCGGGTGCGCGGTCGGCGCGCCGCGCGGTGACGCAGGGAGCGCAGGTGATCCGGGGTTCTCGGGGCTGCTCGCGCTGCTCTCGCTCGCGCTCTTCGCGCCGCCGCTCGCTCGGCTCGGTCGGCTCGCTCGGCTCGGTCGGCGGCTCGGGAGGCGTCGATGAGGCGGCCGGGGGTGGCCGGGCTCGTCGCGTCGCTCGCGTCACTCGCAGCGCTCGCAGCGCTCGCCGGAGGCTGCGATTCGACCGAGCCGATCGAGCTCGTGCCCGACTACCAGGGCGGCCCCGACGTGCCGCTCGCCCAGGAGGAGTTCTGCGCGACCCTCGCCGCCACCGCCTGCGCGACGATCCGGCCGTGCTGCGAGCCCTCGCCGTTCGCGTTCGACGAGACCAAGTGTCGCGTCGACGCGCGCGCCGTCTGCGAGGCCCGCAAGACGCGGGCGCTGAGCCTCAAGTACGAGTACGACCCGCTGCGCGGGGCCCGCTGCGCGCGCGGCGCAGGGCTGCTGGTGCGCGACTGCCGCCGGGGCAGCGAAGCGACCGATCCGCTCGCCGCCTCGGTCGACGACGCCTGCCAGGTGGTGTGGCACCAGCGCATCCCGAAGACGTTCCGCTGCTCGTCGGG
Organism: uncultured delta proteobacterium; assembly: GCA_903923175.1. Classification (GTDB taxonomy): domain Bacteria; phylum Myxococcota_A; class Polyangia; order Polyangiales; family JADJMO01; genus CAIXWQ01. Next base: position 7,813 of record CAIXWQ010001205.1, read on the forward strand.
CAACACCGCCGACTGCGATCAGGACCCCGACGGCATGATCGTCTGCTCGAGCACGTACCTCACGTGCCTCCCGGTGATCGCGCTGCAGGTGGGCGAGGCGTGCGCGCAGGCGCTGCCGACGCGCTGCGATCGCGGGGTCTGCGCGTGCGCCCCCGGGCTGGTCTGCCAGGGGACGCCGCCGCGCTGCTCCGCCGCCGTGCACCCGCTCGGCGCCGCCTGCCAGCACGTCGGCACGCAGACCGACACGGTCTCGAGCGAGTGCGGCCGCGACCGCTACTGCGACGCGCACAGCGTCTGCGCGGAGCTCCCCGGGCTCGACGAGCCGTGCACCGCGGGCGGCTCCTCGGCGGCGAACCTCTGCCGCCTCGGCTACCGCTGCGACGTCGAGCACGACCGCACCTGCATCGAGGGCAAGACGCTCGGCACCGGCTGCTCCGGCAACGGCGAGTGCGCGAGCGGGCTCTGCTACCAGAGCGTCTGCGCGCCGAACGACATCGCGTCGCCGCTGCTCTGCGACGGCGCGATCTTCCTCGACCAGGACCCCGCGCACGGCTTCGTCTCGACGCCGACGTTCCTGCAAGGGAACTGAACCCGAGGGGCGCGCGGTTGCCTCCGCGCGCAGCGGCCGCTACAGCCGGCGGATGTCGGTGAAGTCGGAGACGCTCACGACGGCAGAGACGCCCGCGCGCGCGCCCTCGAGCGCTCGGATCGCTCGGATCGATCGCGAGCAGGTGCTCAAGGTCGCCAAGCTCGCGCGCCTCACGCTCCGCGAGGACGAGGTCCCCGTGGTCACCGCGCAGCTCGCGAAGGTGCTCGAGCACATCGCGCAGCTCTCCGAGGTCGACACGGCCGGGATCGAGCCGACCGCGCAGGTCGGCGTGGAGCGGCTGCCGCTGCGCCCCGACGTGCCGCACCCGCCCTCCGAGCGCCTGACCCGCGACGAGGTGCTCGCGCAGGCCCCGGTGACGGCGGGCGGCGGGTTCGTGGTGCCGTCGTTCGTCGAGGAGTGAAGGAGCCGTGACCATGGATCTGCTCGACGGCTCGCTGGTGACGCTCGCGGACGCGGTCCGCGACGGGACGATCTCCGCGCTCGAGGTCGCCGACGCGACGCTGGCGCGCATCTCGGCGGCGGGCGCCGACGCGACGGGGACCTACCTCGACGTCGACGCCGAGCGCACGCGCGCGCAGGCCCGCGCGGTCGACGACAAGCGCGCGCGCGGCGAGGCGCTCGGGGCGCTCGCGGGCGTGCCGATCGGCCTCAAGGACGCGCTCTGCACGCGCGACGCGCGCACCACCTGCGGCTCGAAGATCCTCGAGGGCTTCCGGCCGCCCTACGACGCCACCGCCGTCGCCCGGCTGCGCGCGGCCGACGCCGTGTTCACCGGCAAGCTGAACATGGACGAGTTCGCGATGGGCTCGTCGAACGAGAACAGCGCGTACGGCCCGGTGAAGAACCCGTGGGACCCCACGCGCGTGCCGGGCGGCTCCTCGGGCGGCAGCGCGGTCGCGGTCGCCTCGGGGCTCGCGCACGCGACGCTCGGCAGCGACACCGGCGGCTCGATCCGCCAGCCCGCCGCGCTCTGCGGCGTCGTCGGCCTCAAGCCGACCTACGGGCGCGTCTCGCGCTACGGCCTCGTCGCCTTCGCGTCGTCGCTCGATCAGATCGGCCCGTTCGCGCGCGACGTGCGCGGCGCCGCGCGGGTGCTCGAGGTGATCGCCGGGCACGACGGGCACGACGCGACCAGCGTGCCGCGCCCGGTCGAGGACTTCGTCGGCGCCTGCGGTCGCGATCCCAAGGGGCTGCGCGTCGGCGTCCCCGAGGAGTACCTGCGCGCCGCCGGCGACAGCGGGCTCGAGCCGGATGTGCAGGCCTCGATCGAGCAGGCGCTGCGCGCGCTCGAGGGGCTCGGCTGCACGCTGGTGCCGATCCACATGCCGCACACGCGCCACGCCGTCGCGACCTACTACGTCGTGGCGACCGCGGAGGCCTCGTCGAACCTCGCGCGCTTCGACGGCGTGCGCTACGGCGTGCGCGTCGATCCGGGCCGCGACCTCGAGGCGATGTACGGCGCGACGCGCGATCGCGGCTTCGGCGCCGAGGTGAAGCGCCGCATCCTGCTCGGCACCTACGTGCTCTCGGCCGGCTACTACGACGCCTACTACACGAAGGCGCTGAAGGTCCGCACGCTGATCCGCCGCGATTTCGAGGCCGCCTTCGCGCAGTGCGACGTCATCGCCGGCCCGACCTCGCCGCAGGTCGCGTGGCCGCTGGGCGAGAAGGTCGACGATCCGCTCAAGATGTACCTCGCCGACGTGTTCACGCTGCCGGCGTCGCTCGCGGGGGTCCCCGGCATTTCGGTCCCCGCCGCGCCGTCGAAGACCGGCCTGCCGATCGGGCTGCAGCTGGTGGCCGACGCGTGGCAGGAGGCGCGGCTGCTGACGCTCGCGCACGCCTTCGAGCAGGTGAGCCCGGCGAAGGGGCTGCGGCCTTCGGCGATCGCGCGATGAGCGGAGACGCGCGGGTCGCGCAGGTCGCGCAGGTCGCGCCCGTCGCGCCTGAGGACGCCGAGCCGCTCGCGGCGCTGTTCGAGCGCGAGGGGTGCCCCTGCTACTGCCGCTACTGGCACTTCGCCGGCACCAACAAGGAGTGGGAGGCGCGCTGCGCGTTCGAGGGGAGCAAGAGCCGCGAGGAGCTGCTCGCCGCGGTGCGCGGCCGCTCGCACGAGGGGCAGGGGATGGTCGCGCGCCTCGCGTCGCGGCCGGGCGAGGTCGTCGGTTGGCTGAAGCTCGCGCCGCGGTCCGCGCTCACCAAGCTGCTCGTGCGCTCGCCGTACAAGGGGCTCGCCGAGGAGGCGCCGGCAGGCGAGGTGCTCGCCATCGGCTGCCTGCTGATCGATCCGCGCGAGCGTCGGCACGGGCTCGCGCGCGCCCTGGTCGAGGCGGCCGTCGTCGAGGCGCGCCGCCGCGGGGCGTCCGCGATCGAGGCCTACCCGCGCGACGCGCGCGAGCCGGTGCACGACGGCGAGCTCTGGATGGGGCCCCGCTCGGCGTACGACGCGGCCGGGTTCGAGGTCGTCCGAGGCGAGGGCGGGCAGTACCCGGTGCTCCGCAGGACGCTCGGCGCCTAGCGGCTTCGCCCGGGCCTCGACCGGGATCGGCTCGGCAGCCCCCTGCGCGCCCCTGCACTGCCGCGCCGCTTCCAGCGCGTGCACCTTCGATCGCGCACGCGCCCCCTCAGAAGCCGGTCAGCGAGGACGCAGCGAGGAGAAGGGGCGCCAGAGCTGTCGGCCTATCTCTGGCAATCACTCGGCCCGTGGGTACGGAGCGGGCTGGACCTAGTCCCAAAACAAGCGACTGGCGACGCGTCGGCGCCGTCCGGCGGCACCGTCGCAGCGCGCGCGCAGCTCGGCCCTCCGGCGACGCGCCGGGGTGCTGGCCGGAGGTTGTGCGCGGCGAGAGCTCGCCGCGGCGAGAGGTGGAGGTCGAGCCGGCCCGGGCACCAGTGCGTCGGGCGGGCGACACGTCAGAGCGCGTCGAGCAGACGGAAGAGGACGGGCAGCGTCGGTCG
>CAIXWQ010001206.1 GCA_903923175.1 uncultured delta proteobacterium
CTAGAGCACCGAACAGGTTGAGACTGCCATGATGTCGGCGACTTACGCCGCCTCGCGGATCAGTCGATGAATGCCTTCGAGGTTCTGAATGACCGCCGCGCGTCGGAGGTCGAAGAGATTCTTGCGGACACCGAAGTACCGAGCTCGCGGTCCTTTGCGGGCGGCGATGCGCGCGAGTGAGTGCTCGACGGCCGTGCGCGTCCGCAGGAGCGCGCGTCCGGAACTGGTCTCTTGCAGCTTTCTGAATTTCCTCTGGCGAGCCTCGTCAGCCGCGATGGACACGGTGCGGCCATTCCCGGACGCCGCCTGCGTGCACTGGGCTCGCTGCGCGCAGGCGCCGCAGGCTTCGGCGTCGAACTCGACGGTGTCGCCGGGCTCGAAGGGCTCGACCTCGCCCGACGGACACGTGATCGTCTTGGCGCGCAGGTCGATCTTGAAGTCGCGCTTGCTGAACAGGCCGGGCCGATGAGACCGCAGCGCCCACGGCTTCGCGAACACGGTCCCTCCCGCGGCGACCACGTCATCGACGAGCGGGCTGTTCACGTAGGCGCGATCGACGTGCAGCTCGACGAGGCGGAGCTTCTGCCGCTTGATGTCCTCACCCATCGGGACGGCGCCTTCCTCCTCTGGTCGATTCGCCGGCGTGACGGCGCACGCGACGATGATCGGACAGTCGAGGTCGCGCGCGATGTGCTCCTTGTAGCCGTCGAAGCGCTTCGACTTGCTCTTCCTGCCGTGACGCATCTCGGCGTCCTCGAGCGAGATGCGCCGCTCCGGCGCGACGCCCTGTCGGATGCGCAGGCCTCCGTCGTCGCCGGGCTCGAGATCCTGATTCCGCACTTGCGTGATCGCCTCGATGTACGGGCGAAGGGGCTCGACGACGACCTCGTCCAAGTGGCGGTCTACCCATCGCTGGAGCGACGACACCTGATGCTCGACGATCTGCACGGCGACCGCCTTCTGCTTCGGATCGCTCCAGTCGATGTCGAGGCCGGCCTTGATGCTGGAGGCGAGAAGGAGCGGAATGCCCGCCTTGCGGCAGATGTCCTCGGGCGTGCGGTCCGTCAGTTTCGACACGAGCTGCACGATGCTCCGGGCGGCATGGCCGAGAAGGTTGATGGTGTCTTCAACCCTCCCGGCTCCGACTAAAGGGCGGCTGTCGATGGCGACGCGCAATGCCTTCGACATGGCGCGTCCTTCCCCCTCCGACAGAGCCCCGGAACGAACAAGCATCACAGTGCGGTCGAGCAGCACTCGGTCCATTTCGTGCGCGACCATGCGTTGGCGGAACGCCTGCAGCGCCCCCTGCGAGAACGGAGGCTTCGCCGCCCCCAGGCAGTCGAGCACCATCTGCCAGCGAAGGTCCACGAGCGACAGCTCCACCGCTTCCGCATCGGAGGCGCCGACGTAGCCCTGCAGCAGCACGACCATGCACAGCAGGCCCGGCGGGTGCGGCGGCTCGCCCGCGCCCGTGTCTCGGTACATGCCTTCAAGCTGCTCCTGAAACACGTCGTCGATCAGCTCGTGCCGATGCTCGCGGAGAAAGCCGAAGAGCGTCCTGACACGCGTCAGTCGCTTCATCAGCATCTTCTCCTGCGCCGACAACTCCACCGGTGGCGTCCATCGTTTCACGTGCGGCCTCCTTGGGCGCACGAGATCATGCGGAGTGCCAAGTGTCGATCCCCCTCCGCAAGTGATCGAAATCACGTCGCTATCAACGTGATCGGCGCTCTAG
>CAIXWQ010001207.1 GCA_903923175.1 uncultured delta proteobacterium
GCATCGCCGCGGTGGAGCCGCTCGGGCGCGCCATCCTCGCGCACGCCGAGGCGCTGGCGCCGCTGCCGGCCACGCCGACGCGGATCATCCACGGGGATCTCAAGATCACCAACGTGCTCTTCGATCGCGCGCGGCGCGAGGCCACGGCGATCGTCGATCTCGACACGATGGCCGCCTCGAGCCTGCCGATCGAGCTCGGCGACGCGCTGCGCTCGTGGTGCAACCCCGGCGGCGAGGACGACGCGCACGCGCGCCTCGACGCCGACGTGTTCGCGGCCGCGCTGTTCGCCTACGCCGACGCGACCGGCCCGCTGCTGACCGCCGCGGAGCGCGACGCGATCGTGCTCGGCGTGGAGACGATCGCCACCGAGCTCGCCGCGCGCTTCTGCGCCGACGCGCTCCGCGAGCGCTATTTCGGCTGGGACGCCGCGCGCTACGCCACGCGCGGCGAGCACAACGAGGTGCGCGCGCGCTCGCAGCTCGCGGTCGCGCGCTCGGTGCGGGCGCAGCGCGGCGCGCTCGAGGCGCTCGTGCGCGAGGCGTTCTCGCGCGGCTGAGGAGCACGGCGAACACGGCCGGTCGCGCGCGCGACGCGGACTCGCCCCCCGGGTTCTTCCCGCGGGCTGCGCGCGTCGCGCGCGCGTCCCAGCCGTCCCCCTACCCTTCGGCGCTCACGCCCGCGCGCGCGACGTGGCGCCCGGCGCCCCAGGTGACGACGGCTGCGAGACGCGCGTCTCGTCCTCCATGGCCTTGCGGATCATCGCGCGCAGCTCGGGCGTGTCCTTCTCCCCGTGCGCCGAGACCGCGTGCTGCGCCCCGACCATCAGCACCTCGTCCTCGGTCCCCGCGATGCGGACCGAGCACGTCGAGTTCGGCATCTTGCGGCAGTCGATCGCCTTGCGCGTCCCCTTGATGTCCATGCGAGAGCCCCCTTTCGGTGTGCAGGGGCCGCAGCAGGATCCGAGCCTCGCCCTGGGGCCGAAGAGCGCGCGCTACTTGCACACGTCGTGGAGGCAGCTCTGCCCGCGGGCGCAGTCGACGTCGCGCGTGCATCGGTGCGCGGGGGGCGCCGGCGCCGTCGTGGGCGGCGCGCCGAACGCGCCCGGGGAGACCGGCGGGGCCGCGGCGCTCGTGACGTCGAGGCACAGGGCGCCGATCGGCTCCTCGCTCCCCTTGTACGGCGGGGGCGGCGCGCGCCGGACGCCGATCGCGCGACAGCCGACCTGCACCGCCCGGTCACGGACCTTCTCGCGGTACAGCTCCCACTTGCCGAGCGCCTTCGGCGGCACGCGAAACACCCCCGACACGCGCCACGGCAACGGCTGGCCCTGGTAGCTGCACGCGACGTCCAGGCCGTCGGCGCAGTCGAGGACGTACACGGCGACGTCATCGCGGCCGAGCCCGCCGCGCTTGGCCTCGTCCCCCTCGTAACGCACCGTCCCGAGGCCGCCGCAGCCGGCGGTCGAGGCCAGCGCCAGCGCCAGCGCAGAGATGACCACGGCCGTCGCCCATCCCGTCCGCCTCGTGTTCATCGCGCGCCTCCGGATGCTCGGAGCATAGCCACGCTCGACGCACTGCACCGCAAGCGCGTCGCCCCGCATCGATTTCGCGTTCGCCACGCCAGCGCCCGTGCCCCTTCGCGCGGGGCGGCGGTGTGACTAAGAACGTACGGCAGCTCGGCGGCGCGCACGCCCTCGCTCGCCCTCGCTCGCTCGCCCTCGCCCATCGGCACCCAAGGAGACCGCTTCATGGCCAAGCTCTCGACCCCCGTCTATCTCGTCGCCGCTCGCCGCACGCCGATCGGCGCCTTCCAGGGCGCGTTCGCCGACCTCGCCGCGCCGCGCCTCGGCGCCATCGCGATCAAGGCCGCGATCGAGTCGGCGAAGGTGCCGATGGACGCGATCGGCCACGTCTTCATGGGCAACGTGCTCAGCGCCGCGATCGGCCAGGCCCCCGCGCGCCAGGCGGCGATCTACGCCGGCATCCCGAACAGCGTCCCCGCCGTCACCATCGGCAAGGTGTGCGGCTCCGGCCTGGAGGCCATCATCCAGGGCGCGCGCGCGATCGTGCTCGGCGACGCGGAGGTCGTGGTGGCGGGCGGCATGGAATCCATGTCGAACGTGCCGTACTACCTGCCCAAGGCCCGCACCGGCTACCGCATGGGCAACGGCACGCTCGTCGACGGCATGATCCACGACGGCCTCTGGGATCCGTACAAGGACTTCCACATGGGCAACGCGGGCGAGATCTGCGCGCGCGAGTACAAGTTCACCCGCGAGGCGCAGGACGCCTTCTCGGTCGAGTCGTTCAAGCGCGCGCAGGCGGCGATCAAGGACGGCGCGTTCGTGAACGAGATCGCGCCGGTCGCGGTGCCGCAGAAGAAGGGCGATCCGCTGATGGTCGCGACCGACGAGGGCCCGGGCAAGGGGGGCGATCCCGCCAAGGTCGCGGCGCTGCGCCCGGCGTTCGCGAAGGACGGCACCATCACCGCGGCGAACGCCTCGTCGATCAACGACGGCGCGGCGGCGCTGGTGCTCGCGAGCGAGGCCGCGGTGAAGAAGCACGGCCTCACGCCGATGGCGCGCATCGTCGGCTGGGGCTCGGCCGCGCAGGCGCCGGAGTGGTTCACCACCGCGCCGGTCGCGGCGATGAAGAGCGTCGTCGAGCAGACCGGCGTCGGGATCAAGGATCTCGACCTCTTCGAGATCAACGAGGCGTTCGCCGTCGTCGCCATGGCGGCCATGCGCGACCTCGAGCTCGATCACGCCAAGGTGAACGTGAACGGCGGCGCGATCTCGCTCGGCCACCCGATCGGCTGCAGCGGCGCGCGCATCGTCGCGACGATGCTCCACGCGCTCGAGCGCCGCGGCCTCAAGCGCGGCATCGCGTCGCTGTGCATCGGCGGCGGCGAAGCGCTGGCGCTGATCGCCGAGCGCGTCTGACCTCACCCCCGACCTCGACTCTCTCACGCGCCTCCCTCTCCGTTTCGGAGAGGGAGGCCGGGGAGGGTGAGGTCTGGACGGCGTGGCCTGGCGCGTGAGGTTGACCGGATTCCCCTGGTCGACGACGTTTGCCCGATGTCCCCCAACGCCCCCTACCCGCCGCAGTCGCCGATCGACCCGTCGAAGGCGCTCAGCTGCCCGCGGTGCAGCGCGCCGGCGCAGCCCTCGACGGCGGTCCAGCGATGCGCGCGATGCGGCGGGGCGTTCACGCTGCAGGTCGGCTACGCGCTCGATCCGTCGACGCCGCTGCCGCCGTACGATCGCGCGCTGCCGTCGATCAAGGTGAAGGCGTCGGTGCAGATGGTGCTCCAGACGGGCACGGTCGCCCCGGAGGGGGTGATGCTCGGCGAGCTCGATCCGGTGATCGGTCTCGTGGCAACGAACGAGGCCGGGGTGATGTTCCCGGACGTCGGCAGCGTGGCGGTGCACCGCACCGTCGACTTCGTGTCGCTCGTCGTGGCCGTGCTGGTGCCGCTGCCGATCGCTGGCGGGCTGACGCTGATCGCGATGCAGCCGAAGACACCGATCGGCTTCCTCGTGGTCGCCGGCCTGTTCGGGCTGCTCGCGGCCTGGATGATCTACCGCGCGGCGTTCATCAAGAAGCACTTCGTCCGGATCGTCGGCCGCTACCGCACCCTCTCGGTTCGCTTCGACACGCCGCTGCGCCGCCGACGGGCGTTCCATGACGAGCTGCTCCGACGCGCAGGGATCGCGCCGTCGCCGATTCCCTGAGCGAGCGACGCGCGCGGATCCGGAAGAAGACCCGCGGATCACGCGACGCACGTCCGACGAGCGCGGCGCGCCCGGTGTGTGCATACTCCGCCCGTGATGGAGGCAACCTCGACCCCGAGCGGCGCGACCAAGGCCACGACCGCGGACGTCCAGCGCACGATCGGCGCGGGCAAGGTGTCGGTTCTCCGACGGGTCCTGGTGTGGGCGACGCTCCTCGCAGTGCTCGTCGGCGGCGGCGTCGCGCTCAAGCGCTGGCGCACGCGCGTCGCGAACCGCGGGCCCTCGTTCGTCGCCGAGCCGGCCAAGCGCGCCGACGTGCAGGTGACGGTGACCGCCACCGGCACGCTCGAGGCGGTCACCACCGTCGAGGTCGGCGCAGAGGTCACGGGGCGCGTGCTGAAGCTGACGGTCGACGAGAACGATCCGGTCAAGAAGGGGCAGGTCCTCGCGGTCATCGACCCCGAGCAGCTGCTGGCCGCGCTCGATCAGGCCGCCGCGCAGGTCGGCTCGGCGGACGCCTCGATCCTGCTCGCCAAGGCCACGCTGACCGAGTCGACCATCGCGCTCGATCGCGTGACGCGCCTGCGCGCCGACGGGCTCGCGAACCAGAGCGACTTCGACACCGCGACCGCGAACAAGCTCCGCGCGGAGGCCAACGTGGCGAGCGCGGGGGCCAGCGCCTCGCTCGCGCGCGCCGGGCTGAAGCAGGCGAAATCGCGCCTCGACAAGTCGACCATCTACTCGCCGATCGACGGCGTGGTGCTCGCCCGCCTGGTGTCGCTCGGCCAGACCGTGACCGCCGGCTTCACCACGCCGGTGCTCTTCCGGCTCGCGCAGGACCTCACGCTGATGCGTCTCAAGGCCGGCGTCGACGAGGCCGACGTCGGCCACGTGGTCGCGGGCGCCGACGCGTGGTTCACCGTGGAGGCCTATCCGGGGCGCAAGTTCACCTCGAAGGTCGTCTCGCTCGGCAACGATCCGAAGACCTCGCAGAACGTCGTCACGTACCAGGCGCTCCTGGCCGTCGACAACCGCGAGCTGCTGCTGCGCCCCGGCATGACCTGCACCGCGACCATCGTCGCGGAGACCAAGAAGGGCGCGCTGGTCGTGCCGAACGCCGCGCTGCGCTTCGTGCCGCCCGCGCCCACCAGCGGCCCGCCGCCCGAGGCGAAGGCCATCACCGAGGCCGACAAGCGGCCGCACGTCTGGGTGCTGAAGGACAAGACGCCGGTGTCGCTCGAGGTCAAGATCGGCTCGACGGACGGCATCGTGACCGAGATCCTCGGCGGCGACGTGACGCCCGGCACCGAGGTGCTCACCGACGTGAAGGAGCAGCCATGAGCGCCGCGCCGAGCGGCCCGCACGCCCCGAGCGCCCCGAGCGCCCCGCGCGAAGAGGCCGTCGCGCCGCTCATCGAGCTGCGCGACGTGTGGAAGACCTACGGGCACGACGAGTCGGAGGTCCACGCGCTCGCCGGCGCGAGCCTCCACATCGACGACGGCGAGTTCGTCGCGGTGATGGGCGCGAGCGGCTCGGGCAAGTCGACCTGCCTCAACGTGCTCGGCTGCCTCGATCAGCCGACCGGCGGGCAGTACCTCTTCCGCGGCGTCGACGTCGGCAAGCTCAACGCCGATCAGCTCGCGCTGCTGCGCCGCAGCTACCTCGGGTTCGTGTTCCAGGGGTTCAACCTGCTCGCGCGCACCAGCGCCGTCGAGAACGTGGAGCTGCCGCTGATCTACCGGCGCGTCGGCCACGCCGAGCGGCGCCGGCGCGCGATGAAGGCGCTCGACGAGGTCGGCCTCGCCTCGCGCGCGACGCACACGCCGGCCGAGCTCTCGGGCGGCCAGCAGCAGCGCGTGGCGATCGCCCGCGCGATCGTGACCGATCCGCAGATGCTCCTCGCCGACGAGCCGACCGGCAACCTCGACTCGGCCCGCAAGGCCGACATCATGAACCTGCTCGTCGAGCTCAACCGCAAGCGCCAGATCACCATCGTGATGGTGACCCACGAGTCGGACATGGCCGAGTACGCGACACGCATCGTCCACTTCCACGACGGCAAGGTCGACTCCGACCGCAGGGTCGAGCGGTGATCTGGGCGACGCTGCTGATGGCGCTGCGCGAGATCCGGCGCAACACGATGCGCTCGATCCTGACCACGCTCGGCATCGTCATCGGCGTCGGTTCGGTCATCGCGATGGTGACGCTCGGTCGCGGCGCGACGGCGAAGATCACGGCGGAGATCTCGAACATGGGGACCAACCTCCTGATCGTGATGCCCGGCTCCGATCGGCGCGGCCCCACCAGCGCGAGCGCGCCGCCGCTGAAGATCGACGACGTGAAGGCCATCGAGCGCGAGGTCTCCGCGGTCGACAAGGTCGCGCCGACGGCGAGCCGCGCGGCGCTGATCGTCTACGGCAACAAGAACTGGAACACCGGCGTCACCGGCAGCAACAACGAGTTCTTCACGGTGCGCCGCTACGCCATCGAGCGAGGGGCGAGCTTCTCCGACGCGCAGCTGCTGAGCGGCGCGCCGGTGTGCGTGCTCGGCGCGACGGTGCGCAAGGAGCTGTTCGGCCAGGGCGATCCGCTCGGCGCGGCGATCCGCGTCGGCGCGGTCTCCTGCACGGTGGTCGGCGTGCTGGCCTCCAAGGGCATGTCGACCTTCGGCAGCGATCAGGACGACTTCCTCGTCATGCCGCTCGCGGCGTTCCAGCGGCGCGTCGCCGGCAACTACGACATCGGCGCGGTGTTCGTCAGCGCGACGAGCGACAAGCTCACCACCAAGGCGAAGCAGCAGATCGAGGCGCTGATGCGCGAGCGCCGCCGCATCGCGCCGGGGCAGCTGAACGATTTTCGCGTGCAGGACATGAAGGAGATCAGCGACACGCTCGGCAGCGTCACCGGCGCGCTCACGGCGCTGCTCGGCGGGATCGCCGCGGTGAGCCTGCTGGTCGGCGGCATCGGGATCATGAACATCATGCTCGTCTCGGTGACCGAGCGCACCCGCGAGATCGGCGTGCGGCTCGCGATCGGCGCGCGCGGGGGCGAGGTGCTGCTGCAGTTCCTGGTCGAGGCGATCACGCTCTCGACGCTCGGCGGCATGCTCGGGATCGTGTTCGGGCTGGCGATCTCGTACGTCGCGACGCGGGCGCTGAAGATGCCGTTCATGGTGCTGCCCGACATCGTCGTGATCGCGTTCGCGTTCTCGGCGACGGTCGGCGTCGCGTTCGGGTTCCTGCCGGCGCGCAAGGCGTCGAGGCTCAACCCGATCGACGCGCTTCGCCACGAGTAGAGCGCCTCCGGCCGGCAGAGGGGCGCCTCCAGGTGAGCGCAGCTGGCGCTCCCCGCCAGCCCCTCTGCACTCCCCGGCCCCCCTGCCTGGGGCGCTTGGTGTTCCGGAGCTTCGCAGGAGGCGCAGCTTTGCTGCGCCCCGTTGCTCCGAGTGGGGTCAGCTCGACGAGGGCGCGGGGCTCCGGGGCGACGCTCCGCCATTGGGGAATCGCGGGGCGCGCGGGGCGGGTCGAGGGCGGCGCTCGGGAGGCCGCGGGTGGCGCCCCGACGTCGGCGGGCGCGGCCTCGCCCTCCGCGGCTCGTGCTCCGTGATCCTGCGGGTGCGGCTCTGCGATCCCACGGGTGGCGCCTCGCCCTTCCGTCGGTGGCGCTCCCAGGCGCGGCGACCGCGGCCTCGGTATGTCGTGGCGCCGCGCTGCGCGGCTGCGGGTGCCGCCTCGCCACGCTCGGTCGGCGCTCCGCGCCAGCGCGGCCGCTGCCCGTCGCGCCCGTGGGCAGCTCGAGCACGCCTGCGCGCCTCCACGCGCACGCGCGCTCCTCGCGATGACGGCCAGACACCCCCGGGGTGATCGGCCGGGGCGCGCGCGAAGGCGAGGTGAGCCCTCGCGCGCGCGGCGTTCGCTCAGTCTTCGATCCCGAGCCGCCCGCCGCTGACCTCGCGGATCGCGGCCTCGGCGGCCTTCTTGTAGTTCGCCACGAGATCCTCGCGCAGCGCGCTCTTGAGCGCGTCGTCGCTCGCGAAGCGGCGCGTCGACACGGTGGCCGAGCTCTCGAACTTGAGCCGCGCGTCGCAGACCACCTTGCTGGTGCGCGTGTCGACCACGCTCAGCCACCCTTCGAAGCCGCCCGACACGAACCCCTTCCCGGTGAGCCCGGTGTGTCGGATCTCGGGGAGCGCGCGGTCGCCCGAGGCGTAGAACACCACGAACGGGCCGCCCGCCTTGATCAGCGCCCGCACCTCGTCGGCGCGCTTGGTCCCGTCCGCCCCCTCGTCGAGCACGGTGCGGGCCGACGACGCCGTCAGGAAGTCCCACCCCGTCTCGGCCTGCTTCGGGTTCGCGACGTAGAGCGCGTCGAGGGTCGGCAGCTTCAGCGTCGCTCCCTTGCCGGGGTGATCGAGCTCGCCGAGATCGAGCTCCTTGCAGCTCTTCTCGACGTGCTCGCCCGCGACGAGCTTCGAGGCCTTGGCGAGCTTGGCGGCGAAGTCGTCGGCGAGGCGCGCGTCCGCGCTCGATTTCCAGGTCTTGCGCAGCGCGTCCTCCTCCGCCTCGAGGTCGGCGTCGCTCGCGTCCTTCTGCTTCGTGACGGCGAGCTTCACGTCCGGGCAGGTGGCGCCGAACGGGACGTAGCCGGCCACGAACCAGCGGTTCGCCCGCGCGAGGCAGCCGCGCACCGTGATGGTGTCGCCGGCGTAGGCGAACGTGATCTTGTCGAGCGTGCCGAGC
>CAIXWQ010001208.1 GCA_903923175.1 uncultured delta proteobacterium
GGGCGCTCGAAGCGCTAGCCCGTGTCGCGCGCTGCCCGGGCGTTCGCCTCCGCGCCCCCGCCGCGCGGGGCCGGCGCGCGCGCGCCTTCGCCTTCGGTCGCGCTCCTCCTCTCGCTCCTCTCGCCCTGTCTCGGCCACGTCTACGTGGGGCGCGCGCGGCGGGGCGCGGCGTGGATCGGCGCGTGGCTGCTGCTCCAGGTGCCGCTCGCGTGGCTGCTCGTGCGCGCCGCGCCCGTCGCGGGGCTCGTCGCGCTCGTCGTGCTCGGCCTCGTGATCTGGCTCGGCGCGGCGCTCGACGCGCTCGTGCTCGCGCGGCGCGCGACGTCTCAGGCCCCCTGGCGGCTCGTCGCGGCGACGCTCATGGCGCTGCTCGCCTTCGAGCGGCTCGGGACGCTCCTGTGCAAGCGGTGGGTCCTCGAGGCGTTCGTCGCGCCCTCGGCGTCGATGGCCCCCTCGCTGCTCGTCGGCGATCACTTCCTGATCGACAAGACGCGCGGCGCGCGGCAGCCGCCGGCCCCGGGCGAGGTCGTGGTGTTCCGCAGCCCAGAGCGCCCGCAGGATCGCTACGCCTTCCGCGTCGTCGCGACGGCGGGGCAGCGCGTCGAGCTGAAGGACGGCCGCATCTGGATCGACGGCGCGCCCATCCCGCGCTGCGACGTCGGGCCCGCGACGCTCGGCGACGCGACGGTCACCGGCGAGGTCGCCGCCGCGTCGACGCTCGTGGGCGAGGTCTACGTCGAGCGGCTCGGCGCGCACGCGTGGCTCACGCTCGTCTCCGCCGCCGCCTCCGCGTCGCGCGACGGCCAGAAGCAGGTGCCGATCTACGTGCGCACCAACGGCGGCCCGTGGACGGTGAAGGCTGGCGAGGTCTTCGTCCTCGGCGACGACCGCAACGACGCGCGCGACTCGCGCGAGTGGTTCGACGGCGCGGGGGGCGGCCTGCCGCTCGCCAACGTCGAGGGGCGCGCGTTCGCCGTCCTGTACTCGGACAGCGCCACCGGCCCGCGCTTCGATCGCAGCGGCGCCGATCCGAGCGGGCGACCGCGGCTGCCGAAGGACCTCACGGCGCTGCAGCCGAAGCTCGAGCGCTGCCTCGCCGACGGCGCGCCGTTCGAGAGGTGAGCCCTCTGCGCGCGGACGTCGCGCGCGCCGCTGCGGAGCCTGCCGCGCGTCGCGATGCGGCATACGCTCACCGCGCCCGCACCTCGTACCGCGCGACCCGCGCGAGCGTCACGCCACCGGTCTCGCCGAGCGGGAGCTTCATCGTCATCGCGGCCTCGCCGGGCTTCGCGAGCCGGTAGACCCCCTCGGAGAGCTTCACCGGCTGGAGCCCGGCCGACGCGAGCGCGTCGACGACGTCCTCGAGGCGTAGGCCCAGCCGACGGACCGCGTCCGCGTCGATCTCGACGACGTGCACCGGCCCGCGCGAGGGCTCGGGCTTCGCGCTCGGCGTCGGCGTCGGCGTCGGCGTCGCGCTCGCGGACGACGCGGGGTCCTTCGCGATCGGCGGCGCGCGCTCGTCGCCGCGGCAGCTCGTGAGCGCGAGGAGCGCGAGGAGCGCGAGGAGCGCGAGGAGCGCGAGGAGCGGCGCGAGCGGGCGGAGCATGGTCGGCGCAGCGTACTCGGCGCGGGCGAACGCATTCGCGGGCTCTTCGCCCTCGAGGCGCGGTCCCGGAGATCGGCCGGGCCGCGGCTCTTTCCCAATCGACCCTTCTCGCCGCGTGGTGTCCGGCGCGGCGAACGCGGCGAGGCCCGCGAGGAACGTCGTGCTATCCGGTTCCTCCGGGCCGGCCGATTCGACGCCCTTCGTCTCGAATTGAACCCGGCGGAGGTAATGCGCGGCGCCGGTGCGGCCGTCCACGATGGGGTTCCGTCATCCGACGGCCGCTCGACGTTCGACGAGGTGCCGCATGTCCGAGGACGACCCCGCGCCGCTGCTGGAGGAACGTGCGACCGCCGCGCGACTCTCCGCGCTCGTCGCGCAGTTCCCCGGCGGCGTGATGCTCGAGACGCCGGACCGACACATCGTCGAGGTGAACCGCGCCTTCTGCGAGCTGTTCGCCATCCCGGTCGCTCCCGAGAGGCTCGCCGGGGTCGACTGCGCGGCCTCGGCGCAGCAGTCGAAGCTCCTGTTCGCCGACCCCGAGGCGTTCCTCGCGGGCATCGACCGCGTGCTCGCGAGCCGCGCCGCGGCGCTGGGCGAAGAGCTGCTCCTGCGCGACGGCCGCGTGTTCCGTCGCGACTACGTCCCCATCGACTTCGGCGACGGCCGCCTCGGTCACCTCTGGCACTACCGTGACGAGAGCGAGCGGGCGCGGTCGGAGGCGATCGTGCGTGCGCGCCTGCGACTCGTCAGCGAGGGCGAGGGGCGAGTGCCCGCGGAGGTGCTGCGCATCGCGCTCGACGAGTGCGAGGCCGTGACGGGGAGCGCGATCGGCTTCTTCCACTTCGTCGGCGAGGATCAACGCACGATCGAGCTGCAGGCGTGGTCGACGGCGACGCGCGGCACGATGTGCAAGACGTCCCCCGACGCGCAGCACTACCCGATCGGGCAAGCCGGGGTGTGGGCGGACGCGGTGCGCCAGCGCCGCACGGTCGTCCACGACGACTACGCGTCGCTGCCGCATCGTCACGGGCTGCCCGAGGGGCATGCGCCGCTCACGCGCGAGCTCGTCGTCCCGGTGCTGCGCGAGGGGCGCGTGGTCGCGCTCGCCGGCGTGGGGAACAAGCCCGGGCCGTACGCTGCGCACGACGTCGAGGCCGTGTCGCAGATCGCCGAGGCCGCGTGGGACGTCGTCGCGCGCCTGCGCGCCGCCCAGGAGCTCCGCGAGACCAACGACCGGCTCGCGCAGGCGCTCGCGGAGCTGGAGCGGGTGCGCGAGCGCGTCATCCAGCAGGAGCGGTTGAGCGCGGTCGGCCAGCTCGCCGCGGGGATCGCGCACGACTTCAACAACCTGCTCGCCGTCATCGTCGCGTACTCAGAAGTCACGCGGGACGCGGCCGACGTGCCCGCCGAGCATCGGGAGGACCTCGACGAGATCGCCGGCGCGGCCCACCGCGGCGCGCAGCTCGTGCGGCAGCTCCTCGATTTCGGTCGGCGTTCGGTGCGGCAGCCGATCACGCTCGACCTCGTCGCGCCGCTCGACCGGACGCTCCACTTCATGCGGCGCACGATCTCGGAGTCGATTCGCCTCGAGCTCGACGCATCGCCCGGCGAACACCGCGTCGTCGCCGACGAGCTGCAACTCCGGCAGGTGATCGCGAACCTCGCCCTGAACGCGCGCGACGCGATGCCGGAGGGCGGGACCTTCACGCTCCAGCTCCGCAACGCCAGCGTCGTCGGCGCGGTGTGCGCGTGCTGCGGGGAGCCGCTCGACGGCCCCTTCGAGGAGCTCTCCGCGTCCGACACGGGGACGGGCATCGCCCCGGACGTGCTGCCGCACGTCTTCGAGCCGTTCTTCACCACCAAGACGATCGGCAAGGGGACGGGCCTCGGTCTCGCGCAGGTCTACGGCATCGTGCGCCAGCACGGCGGCCACATCACGGTCGAGAGCGCGCTCGGCGTCGGCACGCGCTTCCGCATGCTCTTTCCCGCCGCCGCCTCCGACGCCGCCTCCGACGCAGAGGCCGCCGCGCCGGCCCTCTCGTCGCCGGGGGCGCGGCGCACGCTGCTCCTCGTGGAGGACGAGCCGGCGGTGCTCCGCGCCACCGCGTTGATGCTGCGGCGCCTCGGCCACCACGTGTGCGCGGTCGGGTCGGCGGCGGAGGCGATCGCGACGTTCCGCGCGCGGCGCGCCGAGATCGAGCTGCTGATCACCGACGCGGTGATGCCGGGGATGAGCGGACTGTCGCTCTCGGCCGAGCTGCGGGCGCTCGAGCCGAAGCTCCCGGTGCTGGTCCTGAGCGGCTATCCCGCCAGCGACTTCGCCGCGGCGCAGTCGGAGCTGCGCGACCTGCGGTGGTTGCAGAAGCCGGCCTCGCTGAGCGAGCTCGATCGGCACGTGCGCGAGGCGCTGGCGGGCCCGACCTGAGGCCTGGGCTTTGCGCTTCTGGGCGAGAGGAGCACGCGCCTTCACCGCCGCCCTCGGCGCTCCGAGGTGCCGGCGGGGAGGGTGAGCGCTCGCAGTCCTACGCCCCGCCGCCGACCGGCTCGACCATCAGCGCGCGGATCAGATCGTCGGCCGGCTTGCGCGCCAGGATCCCCGACGCGATCGTGGTCACGATCGGCGCCTTCACGCGCCGGCGCTCCGCGAACGCGGAGACCAGCGGCGCGAGCTCCACCGCCTCGACGCGCTGACCGAGCGTGGCGAGCGTCGCGTCGAGGTCCTCGCCGCGCGCGAGCGCCTCGCCGAGGCGGATCTCGGGGCGCGCCTCCTCGCCGATCGACGCGAACAGATCGCCGAAGCCGGCGAGCCCGAGGAACGTGCGCTCCTCCGCGCCGGCGGCGGCCGCGATCCGCGCGCACTCGTGGATCCCGCGCGTCATGAAGGCCGACACCAGCCCCGCGCCCGCGCCGGAGCCCTTGGCGAAGCCGACCGCGACGGCGAGCAAGCCGGTGAGCGCGCTCGCCCACTCGAGGCCGAGCAGATCGTCGGTCGAGTAGACGCGCACCGCCGAATTCGCGAGCGCGCGCTGCGTCGCCGCGATGACCTCCGGGTAGCGCGAGGCGACGACCAGCACGCTCGGCGCGCCGGCGTGGAGCTCCTCGGTGAGCGCGGGACCGCCGAGCGCGCCGAGGCGGCGCACCGGGGTCTCGGCGCGCAGCACCGACGCGATCGTGCCGAGATCGCCGTCGTCGCCGCGCGCGCTCGGCACCAGCCCGCGCACGCCGTGGACGATGGCGTGACGGCCGTCGAGGTGCTCGCCGAGCTCGCGCGCCATCTCCGCGACCACCGGGCTCGGCACCGTGAGCAGGATCAGGTGCGCGTGCGCGGCCACGTCGGCGAGCGACGCGGTGACCCGCACGCCGTCTTCGGCGACGCCCGAGCGGCGCGTGTAGAGCAGCACGTCGTTGCCGGCGTTGGCCGACGCGAGCGCGAGCGCGCGCCCCCACGCGCCGCCGCCCACCACCGAGACCGAGATCTTCTCGGCCTTCGCGGTCTTCTCGGTCTTCTCCGTCGCCTTCGAGGCGCCGGAATCGCCCGAGCCGTTCGTCTTCGCCGCGCTCATCGCGAGAGCCCTCCGCCCCACGCGACGCCGTGCGCCGCGAGCCGGTTCTGGTAGTAGAGCAGCACCCTCGGATCGAGCAGCGCGACGCCGCCGTCACGCGTGCGGAGCACCGGCGAGGAGTGGTAGCCGTCGAACGCGCGCTCGGCGTCCTTGAGCAGCTCGGCGCCCGTCGCGCCGCGCACCGCGGGCGAGAGCACGATCTCGCCCTTCGCCTCCAGCTCGCCGAGCCGGCGCTGCGTCTCCTCGATCGCGGCCGTGATCTCGACGTACGGGATGGCGATCTCGTCCTTGCGGCGCACGAGCGCGAACAGGTCGGCGTTCGGGAACTTCGCCCGCAGCCGCGCGAACGCCGCCGTCGCGACCACGTGCGTCGGCATCGCCACGGTGTCGCGCAGGTACGCGCGCATCACCACGTCGGCGAGCTCGCGCGTGTACTGGACGTCGCGCCCCGCATCCATCACGACCTCGTCGCGCCCGAGCACCGGCTCGACGTACGTGCGCGGATCGACCTCGCGGCCGCGCGCGTCGTAGGAGCGGCCGTCGTCCTCGACCTTGTTGCCGAACGGATCGACGGGATCGCAGAAGCGCACCACGCAGCTCTCTTCCATCTGGAAGAGCTTGCGCACGAAGGCGTTGATGCGGCCGAAGCGCGTGCTCTCGTCGTCCTCGATGATGTAGCGCGCCTTGCCCGCCTCCTTGAGGTGGTCGTCGACCAGCGTCTCGGCCTCGAGCGTCAGCATGTAGTTGATGGTCGCGGGGACGAAGAAGACCTTGCGCGGCCGGCCCGCGCGCGAGGTGCGCACGAAGGCCTCGAGGCCGGTGCCCGCGAGCCCGAGCTTGAGCTTGCGCTCCACGCCGCCGCTGCGCGAGCGCGTGCCGCCCGGGAAGAAGAGCGAGTGGAACCCGCGCTCGATCAGGATGCACGAGTAGGCCTTCAGCACGTGCTTGTAGACCTCGTGCCGCAGCCGCCGATCGACGCGGTAGGCGCCGAGGTTGCGCATGAAGAACGAGAGGATCGGGTTGGAGAAGAGGTTCTTCCCCGCGCCGTACGTGACCGGCGGCAGCCGCGTGCTCTCGAGCGCGTAGGCGAACACCGGCGAGTCGAGGTTCGACAGGTGCGTCGGCACGTACACGACGGTGCCGAGCTGCGCGAGCTTGCGGATGCGATCGATCGGCCCGCCGGTGTGCACGCGATCGGCGAGCGGGCCGCCGCGCAGCAGGTAGAGCGGATCGTTCTGCACGAGCACCTGCGGGCTCAGGAAGATCGACAGGCTCGCCGGCAACACGCGGTTCGCGAACATGTAGACGCGGCGATCGAACTTGCCGGCGACGTCGCGCGCGTGCACCTCGATCACGTCGCGGAGCAGCTTGCGGGCGCCCGGATCGTCGATCGAGCCGAGGGTGCGCGCGAGCTTGCGCCAGATCGGCAGCTCGTCGCGCTCGCGCCCGCCCGTCGACTCGAGCCTCCGGATCTCGTGGTAGGCGGCGTCGTTGAGCAGGTAGATCGGGTCGCGCGCCTCGGCGAGGACGCGCTCCACGACCGCCCGCACGAGCTCCTCGCGCTGCTCGTTGAAGTGGAAGATCGGCGCTTGCACGAGGGCGAGCGTACACGAGCGCGTGTCAGGGGCGCGTGGCACATCGGCGCGGCGCGCGTGGCCTGGGGCACGCGCTGCGTCGTGGAGTCACGCTTCGCCGCACGTTTGTCGCCGCCTCGGGCCGGCTTGCCGCGGGGGCACGCGGGGGCACGCGGCTTGTAGAGGGCGTCGCGCCATGGAGGCCTGCGAGATCCCCGCCCGTGCCGGCGACCCCGAGCGTGCGTACGCGTTCGTGCCGCTCCTGATCGCGCTCACCCTCGGCGTGCTCGGCGTGCGCGCGCTCGATGGCCTGTACCTCCGCGGCATGCACCATCAGCCGCTGTACCTGGCGCTCGGCCTCGCGATGGCGCTCCCCGCAGCGTTCCTGCTGCGCACGCGCTCCGCGTTGCGCGCCGCCTACGCGCTCTACGCCGCCGGGCTGCTTGTGATGCTGCTGGCCCTCGCGCGCGGCCACGATGGCTTCGACGCGCGCTGGCTCTCGCTCGGTCACGGCGTGCGCATCCGCGTCGCCGAGCCGATGGCGCTCGCGCTGGTGCTCGCCCTCGCGCGCACCAGCGGCGCGCCGGCCCCGCGCTGGCTCGCGCCGCTGCTCGTGCTCGCGCCTTGCCTGGTGGCCCTCGCGGGGCGTGATTTCGCCTCGGTCGCGACCTTCCTCGCGATCGCCGCGGTCGTGCTGATCGCGGAGGGGCGCGCGTGGCTCGTGCTCGGCGCGGGGGCGTGCGCGATCGCGGGCGCGCCGATCTTCTACCGCTGCCTGCACGGGTATCAGCGCCAGCGGATCGCGGAGTTCCTCGGCCCGTCGGATCCGCTCGGCGCGGGCTGGATGCCGGCGCAGGTGCGCGCGATGGTGCGCGGCGGCGGCTTCTCGGGCGCGCCGAGCCCGCACGAGGCGAGCCGCGCGTTCGGCGACGCGGAGGTCGCCTTCCCGGTCCTCGCGCGCCACTGGGGCTTCGTCGGCGCGCTCCTCGCGATCGCGCTCTTCGCCGCGTTGATCGTCTTCGCGCTGCGCACGGCCTCGCGCGCGCGCTCCCGTGGCGGCGCGCTGATCGCGCTCGGCCTCGCCGCGTGGCTCGCGTGGAAGACCGCGGTCGGGCTCGCGATCGCGCTCGGCGTCGCGCCGATCGTGGCGATCTCGATGCCGATGCTCGGCTACGGCGGCACCAACGTGGTCGCGACGCTGCTCGCGACCGGGGTGCTCGCGTCGATCGCGCGTGAGGCGCGCGCCGGCCGCGAATCACCGGAAATTCCAGGCGATCCGCTCCTGCCGTCGCTGCTCCATCACGCCGACGCGCTCGCCCTCGGCGTCACCCTCGTCGCGGCGCTGATCGCCGCGCGGCTCTTCGTGCTTCAGGTCGCGTGAGCGCTCACCAGTGCAGCACGGCGACCGCGTCGAGGTCGAACCCGGCCATCCCCTGCTGCGCCGGGCGGTCCGAGCGCAGATCGCGGATGCGCACGAACTTCGCCTTCTTCACGCCGATCGCCGCGAGGTCGAACCCGTCGCCGCCCGCCTTCGCGCTGCTGCCGAGGTCGACCGGGCTGTCGGGCGTCGCGAAGACGGGGCGCCACCCCGCGCAGTCGCCGTAGCTCGGCGGCCCCGATTTCGGATCGCAGGCGAACGTCGTCCAGGTGACGCCGTCCTCGCTCACCGAGACCTCGCCGAGCTCGGTGAAGACGTTCTTCGGATCGTTGGCGATCTCGAAGGCGTTCTCGAACACGATGAAGTCGGGGCCGTCGCCGTCGACGATCTCGCTCTCGAAGCCGAGCACGACCTCGCCGCCGTTGCCGAGCGACAGCACGTCGGTCGAGCCGTAGCAGCACCCGCCGCCGTGCGGTGGGCCCTGGATGATGCTCGGCAGCTGGTCCTGGCCGTAGCCGCCGCCGTCGCCGAGCGTGAACGACACGACCGTGGTCGCGTACTTCGCCGGCTGCCCGACCGGGGCGACCGTGGGGTGGCTGCCGACGTCGGCGCCGGGCAGGGGGCCGCCGTCGCTGCCGAGCCCTTGCTGGGTGGAGGTAGGATCGGCGGCGCCGCAGGCTGCGAGCGTCACGCACAGACACAACGAGAGAGCACGGGTCGGCATCGATCCTCGTCGCGCCATCGCCCGGGCGCGCACAGGGGCATCGAAGAGGCCAGGTCTCCGGGCTTTCGGATCGTCCTTCCGTCGACTCCTTCCCAGGCTCCGAAACGCGCGACCGCAAGGACGCGCGCTCGGTGATCCCAGTGGCTATTGTCGACGGTCGTCCCCGAATTACCGTGGCGGGCGCCGCGCCGGATTCACACCGGCTTCCCTCTTGGCGTCGAGACGATCCGCGGGATGCGGGGCGGCGCGACGAGCCTCGACGGTCTGTGCGGCGACGCTAGCCCGGACGGGGAGGTCGCTCAAGCGCGGCGCGGAGCGAGAACCCACCGCCCGCGCGGCCGGGCGCGCGCGGCCGGCATCGCGCAACGGCTGCGTCTATCCTGGAGCGATGCTTCGCCCTCGCTTCGCGCGTCTCGCGCGCCTTCCGGTCTTCGCGCGCGCCGCGCGGCTCGCCTCGCTCGCATTCGTGGCGGTCGCCCTCGCGGCCGGCTGCGGCAGCTCGTCCACCGGCGCCGCGACCGGCGACGCGGGGGTCGGCAGCGACACCGGCACGCCCGCGCCCGTCGACGCCGGCCCGCCGACCGACCCCGCGAGCGGACCGGCCGCCGGCAACCCCGACGGCAAGTGCGCCGTCCCGGCCGAAGCGCAGCCCGAGAGCGTGGCGACGCCGACGACGGTGGTGGGGACGGGCACCGCCGCGAGCTGCACCTCGGCCGCCGTCGTGGCCGCGGTGGCGAAGGGGGGCGTCATCACGTTCAGCTGCGGCCCCGATCCGGTGACCATCGAGCTCACCGAGACGGCGAAGATCTTCAACGACAAGGGGCCGAAGATCGTCCTCGACGGCGGCGGCAAGGTCACCCTCAGCGGCGGCGGCAAGCACCGCATCCTCTACATGAACACCTGCGACTCGAAGCAGGTCTGGACCACCTCGCACTGCGACAACCAGGACTCGCCGCAGCTCACGGTGCAGAACCTCACGTTCATCGACGGCAACTCGATCGGCGAGACGACCGACGGCGGCGGCGGCGGCGCGATCTTCGTGCGCGGCGGCCGCGTGAAGATCCTCGACTCGCGCTTCTTCCACAACCAGTGCGACCCCACCGGCCCCGATCTCGGCGGCGCCGCGGTGCGCGTGCTGAGCCAGTACAACGCCCAGCCGGTGTACGTGGTGCACAGCACCTTCGGCGGCAGCGACGCGCTCGGCAACGTCTGCTCGAACGGCGGCGCGCTGAGCAGCATCGGCGTCTCGTACACCGTGATCAACTCGCTGATGTCGTTCAACAAGGCGATCGGCAACGGCGCGAACCCGGCCTCGTCGGGCACGCCCGGCGGCGGCAGCGGCGGCGCCATCTACAACGACGGCAACACGTTCACGCTCACGCTCTGCGGCGATCGCCTCGAGAACAACCGCGCCAACGAGGGGGGCGGCGCGATCTTCTACGTGAGCAACGACAAGAGCGGCTCGCTGGTCATCCAGGACTCGACGCTCGCGCACAACCCGAGCGACGGCTTCGAGACGGCGGGGTATCCCGGGATCTACTACCTCGGCAAGGGGCCGCCGCAGGTGACGGGGTCGACGCTGACGAAGTAGCGCTCGCCTCGAAGGGCGCGCTCAGCGGCGCGTCGGTCGCCGCGCGCGCCGACGCCGCAGCAGGGCCGCGCACGAGGCGATCGCGAGCGCGCCCGTGAGCGCGTACGCCCCGCTCACCGCGCCGGCGGAGGTCGAGCAGCCCGGGCCCCCCGACGACACGCCCGCGGGCGTCGCGCTCGTCCCCGCGTCGTCGCCGTTGCTGCTCGGCGGGGTCGTCGTCGCCCCCGAGCACGGGGTCGGACAGGGCACGCCGATCGTGATCGTGTCGGTGACGTAGGTCGGGCCGTTCGGCATGCGCACGCGCGCGGCGACGTGGAAGACGCCGTCGCCGTACGGGCACTTGCGCGCGAGGCCGCCGACGAACCCGTCGTACCCGAGGTCGCCGTAGCGCCCCTCGCTCACGTCGACGGGGCTCCCGTCGACGATGAGATCGACCGCCACGAGCTCGCGGAACGCGGCGATTTCGGGCGTGTAGGCGAGGTAGACGTCGGAGTACGCGAGCCCGGTCGGCAACCCTGACTCGTCGCACGGCAGCCCCTCGGGGCGCGTGCTCGCCGAGAGCGTGCCCGCGGAGGTCGGCAGCGCACGGACGCCGGTCGCTTCGAAGGCCTGCGTGCTCGGCCCGCCGCACTCGTCGGTCCACTGCACCCTGTAGCCCTTCCCCGGAGCGAGCGGCGCCGACAGCGCGAGCACGATCTCGCCGTCGGGCTCCGGCGCCTCGAGCGTGGTGGGGATCGGTGTGCCATCGGGTGCCAGCAGCGACGGCGCGATCGGCGTTCCTCGAAACGGGATCCCGGGGGTGTTCGCCGGAAAGCGATCGGGGATCACCGGCCACGCGTGCGTGCACGGCGGCGGCGCGTCGAGCGGGGCGCTGGTCTCGGCGAGCGCGGCCGACGGCGCGAGGAGCACCGCGGCGATCAGCGCGAAGGCGAACGTGCGGGCCATGCCTCGCCGCTCCGCGAGGCGCGTGCCGCGCAGAGGCGCGCGCCGCGATGGCGCCGCTTCATTTCGCGACGAACGCGTAGAGCGCGCCGTCGCCGGCGACGAAGAGGCGGCCGTGCACCGCGATCGGCACGGTGAAGCGGCGGACGTTCCCCATGACGTCGGTCGCGCCGCCGCCGGCGAACACCACCGCGCCGGTCTCGCCGTCGAAGCCGTGCAGCCGCTTGCTCCCCTCGGCGCCGTCGGTCCACACCACGACGTCCGAAGACGCGGGGACGCCGCTGGTCGTGGTGGCGATCGGCGAGCCTTGCCCCGCGCTCGCCGCGCACCAGGCGACGCTCAACGTCGGCGGCGCGCCCACGCCGATCTTCACGCCGACCAGATCGCCCGATTGCCCCGCCGGGCAGCCGGCGGCGGTCCCCGAGTCGATGTGGAACGCGGCGAAGGTGCCCGACGCCGTGCGGTACACGGTCGCCGAGTTGATCAGCTCGGCGTTCGCGACCTTGGCGCTCGCGAGCCCCTCGCCGGTCGTGCCGTTGCCGGTGCCGAAGCCGCCGAGGTTGCTGCGATTCAGCAGGTAGGCGACGCCGTTCTTGCCGCCCGCGAGGACGAGCGCCGACGGGGTCGCGCCGGGGAGATCGAAGAGCACCGGCCCCGAGCCGCCGAGATCGACGTCGCCCGCGTCGAGGGCCTTCCAGTTGGAGGGCGTGAACCAATCGGTCGTCGCGTTCGCGAACGTCGGCCCGGCGTGGAAGCGCAGCACGGCCTCGCCCTGCGACCACGTCGTCGCGCCGAAGGTGTTGCCGGTCGCGGCGAACACGTCGGTGCCGTCGCTCGACGGCCCGCCGGGCGACCACATGCCGCCGCCGCGCGCGGCCGTCGCGAAGCCCTTGGTCATCGACGGGGCGGCGGTGGGGATGCCGAGCACCCAGCCGTGGTAGTTGCCGCAGTCGCCGTAGTGCCCGCCGTAGGTCACGTACAGCGTGCCGCCCACGAGCAGCAGCGCGCTGCGCTGGTTCTGCAGCTTGGGGTCGAACGTGCTGCCGTTCGCGGCGATCCCTGCGGTGTCGAAGGGGAAGCCCGCGCGCTCGGTGCCGTCGTCGATCGACAGGGCGTGGATCTCGTGGCGCGAGATGGTGGTCGCGGTGCCGACCGCCGCGTCGAGGTAGAGCGTGCGCGTGGCGTGATCGATCACCGGCGTCCCCGTGATGCCGAGCGGCGCGATGTTGCCGCACCCCGCGCCGGTCTGCCCGGCGGCCGTGCCGACGCTCTTCGACCAGATCGTCGTGCCGTCGGCCTCGCTCAGCGCGCGCACGTCGTTGCTCTCGGTGACGACGTAGAAGACCCCTTTGCCGCCGGGGCCGTCCTGCACGTAGAGCGGCTGCGCGTAGACGTTGCCGGTCACGGTCGCCTTGAACGTCGCGTCGAGCGACATCTTCGCGGCGGCCGCCTTGGTCAGCGTCGGCTGCAGGTACACCGCGTCGCGCGTCGCCCGCTTGCCGCGCTCGAGCACCGACTCGTCGGCGAGCACGCCGCCGTCGGCCGCGTCGGTGAGCGCGTCCGCGGGGCCCGCGTCACCCGCGTCGGCGGGCGTCGTGTCGTTCGCGCCGGTGTCGCCGAGGGTGTCCGCGGCGAGCGTGTCGGCTCCGAGCGTGTCGCCGCTCGCGTCGGCGGCGGGGGGCGTCGCGCTCGACGTCGAGCCGCAGCCCGGGGTGAGGGCGAGGGCGAGCGGCAGCGCGGCGCCGAGGACGAGCGAGATGGAGATACGGCGTCGCATGGAGCCCCCTTCGTGCGTGGATCGACGGTCACCGGACCGGGTTCCGATGCGCGCGCGTACGGCAGCGTCACCGGCCGACCTCGGGCCGGGAGCGACGACCATACCGCGCCGAGGTAGATTCGACCTCACGACGTGCGCTGCGCGCGGCGTTCGCCCAGCCACCCCGCCGAGGTCCATGTTCGATCTGCGCGCCTACGCACCCCACGAGGACGAAGCCGGCGTCGTCGCGCTCCACGCGCGGGCGCGCGCGCTCGATCCGCACGTCCCGCCGCTCGATCTCGAGCGCTGGCGCGCGGTCGTGGGCGGCGCGTGCTTTCGCGACGGCCTCGACTCGCGCGTGATCGACGACGACGACGCGGTGGTCGGGCTGCTCGTGTCGGGCTGGCAGGAGGACTTCCGCGCCCCGGGCGGGCTGCGGGTGATCCGCGTGCTCGTCGACCCCGCCTACCGTCGCCGCGGGCTCGGGACGGCGCTGCTGCGCGAGGCGGTGCTGCAGGCCGAGACCGAGCAGGCGTTCGGCCTGCAGACCGACGTCGCCGGCGAGTGGCGCGCGGGCCGCGCCTTCGCGGAGGCGCACGGCTTCGAGGTGCTCGTCCGCGACTTCTTCCTCGCGCGAGACGCCTCGCCGCCCGGCGCGCCGCCGCTGCCGTCCGGGATCGCGCTGCGCGCCTACGCCGCGGGGCGCGACGAGGAGGCGTGGGCGCAGCTCGCGAACCTCACGCTCGTGCGCGACGCCGTGTTCCGCGCCGAGAGCGCGCGGTCGGTCGCGCAGCACGCGCGCGCGCCGGGGTTCGCGCTCTTCTTCGCGGAGGCGGCGGGCGCCGAGACGCCCATCGGCTTCTGCCACGTCGAGCGGCGCGGCGAGCTCGGGCTCGTGCAGGCGCTCGGCGTGCGCGCGCCGCATGAGGGGCGCGGCGTCGGCTCGGCGCTCCTCGCGCGCAGCCTCGAGGCGCTGATCGCGGCCGGCGCGCGGCGGATCGAGCTCTGCACGGAGAGCGACAACGTGCGCGCCCAGCGGCTCTACGCCCGCCACGGGTTCGCGCTCGCCCGCGAGGCGTACACGTATCGGCGCGCGCTGGTCCCCCCCTCGGAGACCGGCGCGCGCGCCTGACGCGCCGACGCCGTCAGCGCGGCTTCTGCGGCGCCTTCGCGAGCGCCTCGGCGAAGAGCGTGTCGTAGTCGCCCGCGCGGAAGCGGTCGTCGTGGAGCACGTCGCGGAGGAACTCGAGGTTGGTCACGCAGGGCGCGATCTTGGTGGCCGCCAGCGCCGCGTCGAGGCGGGTGATGGCCTCCTCGCGCGTGGCGCCGTAGCCGCACACCTTGGCGATCATCGGATCGTAGAACGGCGTGACCTTCGAGCCCGCCTCGACCCCCGAGTCGATGCGCACGCCCGTCGTGCCGCCGGTCTCGGCCGGCCACTCGAGCACGTCCACGGCGCCGGGGCGCGGCAGGAACCCCTTGCGCGGCTCCTCGGCGTACACGCGCACCTCGATGGCGTGCCCGCACGGCTGCGACTCGAGCACCGCCTTGGGGAGCGGCTCGCCGCACGCGACCAGCAGCTGCGCCTCGACGAGATCGAGCCCGCGAACGAGCTCGGTGACCGGGTGCTCGACCTGCAGACGCGCGTTGACCTCGAGGAAGAACGGCTCGTCGGGCTGGGCGCCGTCCATGATGAACTCGACCGTGCCGGCGCCGACGTAGCCGATGCTGGTGACCACCGCGAGCGCACGCGCGAAGAGGAGCTTGCGGGCCTTGTCGCCGGCCTCGCCGACGAGCAGCGGCGAGGGGGACTCCTCGACGATCTTCTGGTGTCGGCGCTGCACCGAGCACTCGCGCTCGCCGAGCGCCACCGCGTTGCCGTGCGTGTCGCAGAAGACCTGCACCTCGATGTGGCGCGGGTGCTCGATGTAGCGCTCCAGGTAGACGCGCGCGTCGGAGAAGGCCTGCGCGCCGCGATCGCTGCACGACTTCACCGCGCGGTCGATCTGCGCCTCGTCGCGGACGATCTGCATGCCGATGCCGCCGCCGCCACCGACCGCCTTCACGACCAGCGGGTAGCCGATGACGTGCGCGGCGCTCTTGGCGCGGCCGAGCTCCTCGGGGCCCATCGGCGTGTCGTCGCCCGGCACCGGCGGCACGTTGGCGGCGATCGCGACGTGGCGCGCGAGCATCTTGTTGCCGAACTTGTCGAGCACGTCGGGCGTCGGGCCGATGAACACCAGCCCCGCGGCGATCACCTTGCGGGCGAAGTCGCCCTTCTCGGAGAGCAGGCCGTAGCCGGGGTGGATGGCCTGCGCGCCGGTCTGCTTGGCGGCGGCGATGATGGCGTCGGCGTTGAGGTAGCTCTCCTTGACGGCCGCGGGGCCGACGCGGACGCGCTCGTCGCACTCGAGGGCGTGCGGGGCCTGCTCGTCGGCGTCGCTGTAGACGGCCACGGTGGCGATGCCGAGGCGCTTGCACGTGCGGGCGATGCGGCGCGCGATCTCGCCGCGGTTCGCGATGAGGATCTTGGAGAACATGTCGGCCTGATAGCGGAATGCTTCGTGTGCGAAAAGAGTTGCCGGCGCGGCGCCGACGCGAGCGGAAATTGGCCGACGTGCTGGCGTGAGACGGGCGCATCACGACCCGAGCGAGCTTGCGCGCGGCCTGGTAAGAAGGCGCCGTGATCGAGACCCTCACCTGCGCCCCGACCGACGATCCGAAGCGCGTGCGCGCCCCCGACGGCCGCGTGCTCGACGTCCCCGCCGGCTGGACCTTGCTCCTCCCCGGCGACGCCGGCCTCACGCGCCGCGTGAAGGCGGCCGGGCCGACCTGGACGGTGGTCGAGAAGAAGGGGCGCAAGACCTTCTCGCGCGGCGTGTGGGCCCCCGACGTGCACGTCGCGACGGCGCGCGCCGCGCTGCTCGGCGAGCGCGCGACCGACGCCTACGCGAAGAAGCGCGTGGCCGACGTGCGCAGACGCGAGGCCGCGCAGGCGACCTACGTGAGCGACTTCGAGGCCGAGGTGCGGGCGTTCCTCGGGTTCTCGCCGCTGTTCGCCGCGCTCGGCGACGCGCTCGCCAGGGCCGTCACGGCGCACGCGACGCCGGTCGGCAGCGGCACGGTGGCGCGCACCAAGCGCATCGAGATCGATCGCCGCGCCGAGGCCGCCGTGATCGCGTGGCTGCGCCACCAGACGACGGCGTACGACTCGATGTCGGTGGCGCGCGTGAAGGGGGCGCGGCGCGAGGTGCGACGCGAGCTCGCGGCGACGTCGCGCGTGCTGCTCGACAAGCACCGGCGCGATCTCGCGCACGCGCCCGAGGCGTGCCCGCTGTGCAAGGTGCTCGGCGCGAACGGCGCGAGCGCGACCTGAGCTCCGGCGCTGGGCCTACTCGCAGGCCTTCCAGCCCGCGGCGTCCTTCGCGGTCATGCGGCAGTTGAAGATCCCGACGTTCATGTAGCCGTCGCACTCGCGCACGACCTCGCCGACGCCGTCGACCGTGGAGGCGCCGATCGCGACCGCGTGCTGGCCGTATTTCGAGCACTCGTCGGCGTCGTGGCGCTTGGGGAGCGCGTTCTGCGCGATCTCCGCCACCGCGCGCGCCTTCTTGGTGAGCGGGCCGCACTTCTCGAGCTCGGCGACGGAGTGCGCGAGGCGCGAGCAGTCGCGCTGGCCGTCGTCGGGGGCGCCGACGCAGAGCTTGTCGAGCTCGGCGATCGCCGCCTTCTCGGAGGGGCGGGCGCGCAGGCGCACCGACTCGACGGTGAAGGGCTCCTCCGACGCGCTGGCGACGGCGATGAGCCCGATCCCGCGGCCGAGGAAGCCGTCGCAGTCCTCCTGCGTGAGCTTGCGCGAGCAGGCCACGACGCTCGCGCTCGACAGCGTGAACGCGCCGAGCACGACCGCGCGCCGAAGGGCGCTCCTGTTTCGGCTGTTCCGGATCCGCGGCTGCATCCAGACTTCATACGCCACCTCGGGCGGCGCCTCGACGCCCCCGCGCCGCCGACCTACACGACGCGGACGATGGCCGACGAAAAGAGGGACTTGGGCGCGCTCGTCGACAAGGAGATCGACGGCCTCTTCGACGACCTCGACGGGCTGCTCAAGAACGCCGACGTGCAGACCGTCGCGACCGCACGCGGGGTGAACTCGTCGATCGCGATGCTCGTCGCCGACGGCCTGCGCGCGTACCTGCGCGGCGAGAAGGAGCGGGCCATCGAGGATCTCTCGATCGCGGTCGAGGAGATCACGCAGCGCTACAAGCAAGGGGCGAAGGGGGACGCGTGAGGTAGCGAGCCTCGCCCCGCTGGCCCCCCGCTCCGCGAGCTGGGGAGCGAGCGCGACGAAGCGCGAGGCGCCGGCCGTCGTGGGCGCCCCTGGACTGCCCCTCTCTCGTCACGCCGCCGGCTCGAGCCCCGCCTTGCGGAGCGCGCCGATCAGGCGCTCGCGCCGCCCGGCCTCCGCGAACATCCGGAACACCGGCACGCGCGAGCGCGACCGCGACCCCGCGATGCGCCTCCGTCGCGCCCGGCCACCCGCGCGAGAGCCGCTGCCCGTAGCACCAGGCCGCGTGCGCCTGCGCGGCCGTGAAGTCCGCTTCGATCTCGAGCGCCCGATCCAGGAGCGAGAGCGCTGCGGCGTTGTCCTCGGGCGTGAGCCGGTAGACATGCGGCAGCGCCCGCAGGAACAGGTCGTACGCGGCCAGGCTCGCGGGGCGCTTTCGTCGCGCCTCCTCGACCTCGACCGCGCGGATCGTCGGCTCGAGAAGGGCTCCGCGATCTG
Organism: uncultured delta proteobacterium; assembly: GCA_903923175.1. Classification (GTDB taxonomy): domain Bacteria; phylum Myxococcota_A; class Polyangia; order Polyangiales; family JADJMO01; genus CAIXWQ01. The sequence continues at coordinate 17,921 of CAIXWQ010001208.1, forward strand.
GACGGCGCACCTCGACGAGTCCGAGTGACTTCTCCGGCTGCCGAACGCGCGGCTGGCGAGCCGTCCTGCTCGTTCAGAGCGCTCGCCTGAGCGTTCTCCTACGCGCCGAGCGAGTGCTCCTCCGCCGTCCAGCGACCGATCTCCGCAGCTCCGGCTCACTCCAGCGCCGCCGCGATCGCCTCCTCGACGTCGTGCACGGGGACGACCTCGACGCCGGCGCGATCCGCGGCCGACATGCGCTCGGCGGTGCTCGCGGGGACGAGCGCGCGCTTGAAGCCCATCGACGCCGCCTCGGCGAGGCGCGTCGCGCCGCGGGGGACGCCGCGCACCTCGCCGGCGAGGCCGACCTCGCCGAACGCGACCAGATCGCGCGCGCACGGGCGGTTGCGCGCGGCCGAGGCGATCGCGAGCGCGAGCGGGAGATCGATCGCCGGCTCGTCGATGGCGAGGCCGCCGGCGATGTTGGCGAAGACGTCGGCGCCCATCAGCTGCAGCCCGGCCTTGCGCTCGAGCACCGCGAGCAGCATCGCGAGGCGCGCGGTGTCCACGCCCTGCGCGGTGCGCCTCCCGCCGCCGCCCGACACGCCGACCAGCGCCTGCACCTCGACGAGCACCGCGCGCGCGCCGCCGGTCTGCGGCGTGACCGACGCGACCACGCTGCCGGCCGCGTGGGCCGGGCGCTCGGCGAGGAACAGCTCGCTCGGGTTCGGCACCTCGCGCAGGCCGGCGGGCGACATCTCGAACACGCCGACCTCCGTCGCCGAGCCGAAGCGGTTCTTCGAGGCGCGCAGCGCGCGGAAGGCGTGGCCGCGCTCGCCCTCGAACGAGAGCACCACGTCGACCAGGTGCTCGAGCACCTTCGGCCCCGCGATCGCCCCCTCCTTGGTGACGTGACCGACCAGGAACACCGCGGCGTGCGTGCGCTTGGCGAGATCGACCAGGCGCGAGGTCACCTCGCGGAGCTGCGAGACGCTCCCGGGCGCGCTCTCGAGATCCGCGCTGCGGATGACCTGCACCGAGTCGATCACGATGGCGGTCGGCTTGGCGATCTGCGCGGCCTGCTCCACCTCGGCGACGTCGCTCACGCCCACGATCTGCAGCCGATCGCCGAGCGGCACTTCGCCGAACGCGAGGCCGAGCCGGCGCGCCCGGAGCGCGACCTGCGCGATCGACTCCTCGCCGGACGCGTAGAGCGCGCAGGGGCCTCGGCGCGCGATCCCCGCCAGCGCCTGCAGCAACAGCGTCGACTTGCCGACGCCCGGATCGCCGCCCACCAGCGCGACGCTCCCGAGCACCACGCCGCCCCCGAGCACGCGATCGAGCTCCGCGATGCCGGTCGGCATGCGCGCCGCGGCGTCCTCCTCGATGGACTCGATCGGCACCGGCGTGCCGCGCGCGGGCCCCTCGCCGAGCGCGCCGGCGCCGCGGGCCGCGCCGCGGGGGCCCTTCTTGACGAGCTCCTCGACGAGCGTGTTCCACCCGCCGCAGGCCGGGCAGCGCCCGAGCCACCGCGGCGAGGTCGCGCCGCACCCCTGACACACGTACTGCGTGCTCGCTTTCGCCATGTCCGCGCTCGACAGATAGCAGGGCGCGGTTGCGTGCGCGTGGGCGACCGGCTCAGCCCACGCGTTCGAGCACCGCCGCGACGCGCGGATCGGCCCCCGCGAGCGCGCGCAGCTTGTTCGCGTCGAACCACACGAGCGTCGCGCCCGGCAGCGCGACGACCGTGCGCGGCGCAGGGGTCGCGTGGATGGCGTCGCGCACGCCGACGAAGGCGTCGGCGCCGAGCCTGTCGTCTTCGAGCGGCGCGCCGCGCGCCTCGGGCGGTCGCGCGCGGTGGAGGACGACCTCGCCTGCGGCCACCAGCAGCGCGGCCGTCGGCACCTCGCCGGCCGTCATGACGACCGTCTCGTCGTCGTGCTCCTCGACCGCCGAGACCGCGTGGATCAGCTCGTCGCGCGCGAGGACCTCGAGCCGGCCGAGCTCGGGGTGGGTGGTGAAGAAGCTGTCGAGCCGGTTGAGGTGCTTGGTGGCGGCGAGGCGCTGCCGCAGCGACGGATCGTGCGCCATCACGCGACGGATGGCGTCGGCCTGGATGACCCACACCTCGGCCGGCCCCTCGGCGCGCAGCGTGGCCGACGACGTGAGGCGATCGTGGTGGAGCACGCTCCCCTCTCCGAGCACCCAGCCGGGGTGGCAGAAGCGCACGCGCCGCTCGCCCCCTTCGGGGAGCTCGATCGACACCGCGAGGAGCCCGGATTTGACGACGTACACGGCGCTCGCGGGCGCCCCTTCGCGCAGCAGGATCTCGCCGGCGTCGAGCGGACGCAGGTCGCAGTTCAGCACGAGCCAGCTGCGCTGCGCGGGGTCGACGGCCGCGAAGGGGCCGGCGTCGAACAGCGACTCGAGCGGACGGACGCGCGCGCGCGCCCCTTCGACGAGGCGCTGCACGAGGCTCCCCGCGAACGCTCCGCGCGGCAGCATGCTCATCGCGATCGCGGCGCAGCGCTCGAGCGCGGGCATCTCGAAGCGCTCGGCGAATTCCCGGGCGGCCGCCTCGAGGTGGCTCATCGCGGTGGTCGCGTCGCCGAGGCGCCGCTCGATCTCCGCCAGCCACACGAGCGTGATCCCGCGGCGCGCGGGGTCGACGAGCAGCCTCGGCAGGAGCGAGCGGGCCCGCTCGTGATCGGCGGGCTCGTTCGACTCGAGGAGCCCCTTCACCTGCGCGCGCAGCGCCTCGAGCGCGTCGGGCGCGAGCTCGTCGGCTTCGTCCGGCTGCGTCGCCGCGCCGGTCGCGTCGGCGAGATCGTCGAACAGCTGCGCGAACTCGTCGGAGCGAGCGGGCGGCGGCGCGGGGACCGCGGGCGGGGCCAGGCTCGGAGCCGGTGGGAGCATCGAGGTGCGGATGGCGTCGACGACGTCGCTGAGCGAGCGCCGTGGCCGCACCTCACCGCCCTCGTCGAGCTCCAGATCGAACAGCGGGAGCTCCCCCGCCGACGACGGCGCCACCACGCGGAACTGCCAGGCCACGCCGGCTGCGCGGCGCACCGGTCGCACGTCGCGCGCCGACACGAGCGGCCCGAACGCGGCGCGCAGGTATCCCGTCACCGCCACGAACGCTTGGTCGCGCGTCACGGTGGGAAGGATAGGCGAGAGAAGCGCTCGAGGGAGGGCCTCCGCGGTGGCGTCGAGGCCGCAGTTGGCGCTGATGTCGTACCTTGCGCGCAAAACGGATAAAAAACGGAAAGCGAGGGTTTACGGGATGAAGCTACGGCCCGGCGCACGTGGTAGGCATGCTCCGACCTCGCCGGGCGCCGCGCGGAGCGCCCACTTCCAGGCGACGAACCCGCCCCGCGACCGAGCGCCGATCGAACCATGCGACCTGACGAAGCCACGATCCGCGCGCTGCGCCTGAAGGCCGCCGACGCCCTCGAGGGCGGCGTGCTCGAGGTCGCCTCGGCCGCGTACCTGGAGATCGTACGGCTCTCGCCCGACGATCTCGTCGCCCGCCAGCGCGCGGCGGAGCTGCTGGGGAAGCTCGGTCGTGCCGAGAAGGCCATCGCGCACTACCGGCACCTCGTCGGTCGCTTCGCCGCCGACGGCCAGCTGCTCAAGGCGATCGCCATCTGCAAGCAGATCCTCGAGCTCGATCCGACGCACGAGGCGACGCAGGCGACGCTCGCCGATCTCTTCGCGCGCCACGACTCGCGCCCGCCGCCGCCGATCGTCCCGAGCACCATGGCCGGCGCCATCCCGCGCCGCGCGACGCTCCCGTTCCTGCCGCGCTCGTCGAGCTCGCCGTCGCTCCCCCGGGTCGAGCCGGACCGCCCCCAGCCCGGCAAGCGCCACGACGACGCGCGCACCAGCTCCGCGCCGTCCGCGCCGCCCGCGCCGCCCGCGCGCCCCGCGCCCACGCGCCGCGACTCCAGCGTGGAGTTCCGCGCCGACGCGCCGGTCATCCTCGAGGTCGACGCGCTCGCCCGCATCCCGCTCTTCTCCGATCTCCCGCGCGAAGCCTTCCTCGGCGTGCTCGAGCGCGTGCGCATGCGCGTGGTGCGCGCCGGCGAGGCGATCGTGCGCGAGGGCGAGGAGGGGCACGCGATGTTCGCGGTCGCGCAGGGGGCCGTCCGCGTGGAGCGACGCATGGCGAGCGGCGTCGTGCGCACGCTCGCGCAGATCGGCGAGGGGTCGTTCTTCGGCGAGATGGCGCTGCTCGGCGGCGGGCCGCGCCTCGCGACCGTGACCGCGGTGCACGACTGCGTGCTGCTCGAGTTCGAGCGCGCGCAGCTCGACCAGATCTGCATCGAGCACCCGCGCGTCCGCGAGGTGATCGAGCAGTTCTACAAGACGCGGCTGCTCTACAACCTGCTGCGCGCGTCGGCCGTCTTCCACCACCTCGACGACCGCGCGCGGCAGCAGGTCGTCGAGGCGTTCCACTTCCAGGCGATCGCCAAGGGGCACGTGCTGCTCGAGCAGGGGCACCAGGGGAGCGCGTTCTACGTGCTCTTGCGCGGCATCTGCGAGGTCGTGCACCGCCGCGCCGACGGCACCGAGCACGCTTACCCGCAGATGCGCGAGGGCGACGTGTTCGGCGAGCTGTCGCTGCTGCACGGGATCCGCGTCACCGCGACCGTCCGCGCGTTCACGCCGTGCGTGGTGCTCTCGCTCGACCGAGGGCTGTTCGACACCCTCGTGCTGTCGAACGAGGAGGCGCGCGCCGCCATCTCGCGCCTCGCGTTCGAGCGCCTCGAGCGCACGCAGGGCGTGCTCGCGAGCGAGGGGCTCTCGCTCGAGGACATGCTGATCTGAGCTCGCGAGGCCTCGCCGAACGAAGGGCGAGCGGGCGCGCGACGAACGACGAAAGCCCCCTCTCCGCTCGGGATAGGGGGCTTCGGTGCGAGCGCTTCTCGGCTCAGTACGCGATGCCGAGGAACAGGCGGACCGTCTGCGCGGTCGAGACCTCGGGCTTCGTGCCCGCGGAGCTGGCCGGATCCTTGTCGTTCGGCAGGTAGCCGAGGCCGCCGAGCGGGAAGAGCACGCCGTACTGGAGCATCGCGTAGAACCCGCCGATCTTGGTCGGGTCGTCGTTGAGGCTGCCGTCGCGCGACTGGTAGTAGAGCGAGAGGTCGATCTCGACGCCGAGGTCGGCCTGGTGGCCCGGCGCCTGGATCGGCTTGGTCGCGCGGCTCCAGATGATCTCGGCGCGGCCGCCGATCTTCTCGCCGTCGAGGGCGCGGGAGAAGTCGTACTCGATGCCGGGCTTGAAGTAGTACGCCCCCTGCACGCGCGTCAGGATCTCGCGGAAGAGGATCAGGTCGACGCGGTACGCCGGGTTGAACCGGAACGTCGAGTCGGTGCTGTCGTTCGAGAGCAGGCGCGGCTGCAGGCCGCTGCTCCCCGGGACGAGCCCGTCGACGCCCTGATCGCCGGTCGCGAGGCCGTGCGAGAAGCGCAGGTGCAGGTCGTCGTTCAGCGCGCGGTACTCGAGCTCGGTCGCGTAGCCGAACTGGCGGATCTTGTAGTTGTCCTGCGTGTACTGGCCGGAGTCGATCGTGCGCGGGTTCTCGACGGCGCCGTTGATGTAGACGGCCTCCATCTCCCAGCGGAAGTTCTTCGCGAGGATCTGGAGCCAGAGGTCCGGGATGACCGCGTGGGCGCCGACGCGGGTGAGCCCCTTCTGGTAGATGTCGAGCTGCTGCCCGAGCGAGTTCGAGGCGCTCTCGTTGGCGAGGATCTGCTGCCGGTAGACGGTGTAGAGGCCGCCGTTGACCACGACCTCGCCGCGCGAGATGCGCCGGGCGGCGTCGTCGGGGCGGACACGGCGCGCGATCGCGAGCACCCACTGGCTCACGTTCTCGAGCTGCGAGACGTTGTACGGCTGCCCCTGCTGATCGACGACGGTCTGGCTGGTCTTGCCCGAGCCGGGGAAGTCCCACGACCCGATGAAGTACAGGTCGTACCGCTTGATCCCGGTGATGAACATGATCCGGTCGGCGGTCGTCTGGTAGTCCGAGTCGAGGTAGTCGCCGCCGTTCGCGAGGATGCCGAGGCCCCAGTGGCTCGGCATGCGCCCGAAGCGCAGCTGGCCGACGGGGGTCATGAACTCGCCCCAGACGCGCTTCACCGTCACGCTGTTCTGCAGCGAGTTGATCCCGGCGACCGGCGCGACCTGCGTGGTCGAGAACGCCTTGAGCGGCACGTAGCCGCCACGTCCCGTCGAGGCCCAGGCGCCCGGCACGCCGCTGCCGCTCACGTTCGGCGTGTTCGTGTACCCCTCCGGCGTCGAGCCGAGCACGAGGTTATCGAGCATGTCGATCTGCGTCATGATCCGCAGGTTGTCGGAGATGTGGATCTCCGGATCGAGCCGGAAGCGCATGTTCGCCGAGGCGTTCGTCTTGCTCGAGCAGACGCCGTTCGCGTCGCCTTGGCCGCAGCCCGTGTTGGCGCCGGTGGTGCCGGAGGCCCCGGGGCCGTGCCAGTTGTTGTTGAGGTCCTGCCAGGTGTCGTCGGCCGGGCGCGGGAAGAGGCGCGACTCGGGGGTGCCCGGGGCGTCGATGCGACCGAGCGAGAAGTTGTGGAACAGCTCCCCGCGCGTGCGCATGAAGCCGTGGATCTCGACGATCGGGCGGGTGTTGGACCACCACGAGTCGCTGTAGACCGGGCCGCTGGTCGGGTCGGCGTTCGCGCCGCCGGTCTCGCTCGGGCGCGCGTCGCCCTGCTTCTCGAGCGTGGCCTTGTCCTTCGACGGATCGACGCCGGGCGCCGCCTCCGCGGGGATCAGCGCCGGCTTGTCCGTCGGGGCGGGGGCGGCCTTCTCACCATTGCCCTCGGCTGCGGCGCGCGCGGAGAGCGTCGCGGCAGCGAGCACGGCGGGAACGGCGAAGGCGCAGAAGCGAGCGGTGGCGCGCGTACGGAGCGTCGGCATTCGTCGGACCTGGGGCTGGTGGGCGACCACGAGCCGCGAGAAATCGCCAAAAAAGGCATCCCCACCGACCTTCGGCGGGGTGGTCGGCGTCTCGCACGAGCGCAGCGGTGCGGCAATCGGCGAATCCGGGGCGGCCGCGGGGCCGGGCGCGTTCGGTCGGGTCGCGCCGGCCCGCGCTGGCGCGTGAGGGCTCGCGCCGTGCGGAGCGTGCGCCGACACAGGTTCGGAAACCGCGCGGCGATCCTAAGCTGCGTCGGATGGGACGCCGCGCGCACCGCCACGCGATCGCCGCCGGCGCGTGGGGCGCGTGGGGCGCGTGCGTCGCGGTCGGCTGCGCGCTGCTCGCCGGGGCTGCACGCGCGGAGGCACTGGTGGCGGCGGTGGCGCCGGCGGAGGGCGATCCGCGCGCCGAGGCGACGCTCGCCGAGCTCCGTCTCCTGCCACGCGGGCCGACGCTCCCCGACCTGACGCACGTGGCGGCCGAGGGCTCGTTCGAGCAGGTGACCGCCTCGGTGATCCCTCGCGGCGGCGCGGACCCGCTCGGCGCGCACCTCTTCCACGCGGAGGTGGAGCTGCCGCTCGCGCGCTGGCTGTTCGTCGGCGGCACGTACGGCGCGGCGGTCGCGCGCGCGGCGAACGGCGATGCCGCGAACGGCGCGACCGGCGTGACCGGCGAGACGCGCTTCGTCTCCGCGCAGCCCGAGGCGTTCGCGCGCGTCGTGCACCAGGGGCTCGGCGCGAGCTACACGCTCGGCGCGGGGCTCGGCGTGGTGCCGCCGCTCGTCACGTACGACGGGCTCGACGACGAGCGTCGGCTCGCGCAGGCCACCGCCTCCGCGCTCGTGGGGATCCTGCAGCCGTGGGACGTCCCGCTGTACCTCGATCGTCGCCTCACGCTGCGGCCGTGGATCGACATGCGCACGGCGCGCAAGCACCTGGTGGCGCAGTTCCGCGGGCGCATGGACTTCTCCTTCCGGACGAGCGCGCCGCCGGCGCTGCTGCCGACCGACACGCGCGCGCAGGCGGGCGATCTCGAGCTCTTCGCGTCGGCGGCGCTCTACCTCGGGTGGCGGCCGACGCGCGAGGTCTCGCTCGGGCTCGAAGCGTGGGAGGTCTACTTGCTCAAGACCCCGTTGCCGCTCGCCGACCGCGATCGCGTGACGTTCGCGCTCTCGCCGAGCGTGCGGCTGCACTTCCGCTGGGTGGAGCCGGCGCTGAGCGTGCTGGTGCCGCTCGGGCGGCCGCTGTTCGGCGTGGCGGAGGGGTACGTGGCGTTGCGGGTGGATGTGCGGGTTTGGTTGGAGCGGCCGCCGCTCTAGGCGGAGGCATTCCATGCCTCCGGCGGGCAGAGGTGCATCGGGGGGCTGCACCCCCCGCGGCACCTCTGCACTCCCGCTCCCCCGCTTGGGGCTCGTTGTGTTCGGAGGGTCGCAGGAGGCTTCGCTTCGCTACGCCCCGTTGCTCCGACGGGGGTCGGCTCGACGAGGGTGCGGGGCTCCGGGGCGACGCTCCGCTATCGGGGCGTGCGGGAGTTGCCGTGGCGCGGCGCGTGCGGTTTTGGGAGGGGCGGGGCGTGGGGGGTCGGTAGGATCAGGGGCGATGCACGTTCATCTGATCGCGCCGTCGAACGAGGACTCGACGTACATCAAGCCGCTCTGGGTCGCGACCTTGGCGGCGCATACGCCGCCCGACGTGGAGGTGACGTTTCGGGACGACGGGCTGGAGCCGCTCGACGTCTCGCGCGCGCTGGACGGCGCGGGGAGGCTGCCGGATCTCGTCGGGTTGAGCGTGACCTCGAAGACGGCGGCGCGGGCGTATGCGATCGCGGACGCGTATCGGGCGCGGGGCGTGAAAGTGGTGCTCGGGGGCATCCACGTGACGGCGCTGCCGGACGAAGGGCTCGAGCACGCGGACGCCATCGTGGTGGGCGAGGCGGAGGGGCTCTGGCCGCAGGTGATCGAGGACGCGCGGCGCGGCAAGCTCGGCAAGACGCGGTCGCTCGCGAGCCCTTCGCTGTACCGGCACGAGGGGTTCCCGACGCTGGAGAACCTGCCCCTCCCGCGGCGCGATCTCTTCACGTCGCGGCGGTACGTGCCGTTCGACGTCGTGCAGACCACGCGCGGGTGCCCGTACCCGTGCGAGTTCTGCAGCGTGTCGACCTACAACGGCACGACGTTTCGCTTCCGCCCGGTGCGCGACGTGATCGCGGAGCTCGAGACGGTGGGGCCGCGCGTGCTCTTCGGCGACGACAACGTGATGGTGCACGCGCGCTACAGCCACGAGCTGTTCGAGGCGATGGCGCCGCTGAAGAAGTCGTGGGTCGCGCAGGCGTCGCTGGCGGCGCTGCACAAGGTCGAGAACGTCGAGGTGATGGCGCGCGCGGGGTGCAAGGCGCTGTTCATCGGCTTCGAGTCGGTGGACGACACGACGGTGCGCTCGGTGGGCAAGAAGCAGAACAAGCCGTCGAAGTACGTGGAGATCGTGCGGCAGCTCGCCGACCACGGCATCGCGGTGTGGGGGAGCTTCGTGTTCGGGCTCGACGAGGACACGCCGGCGTCGTTCGAGCGGACGGTCGAGTTCTGCGTGCAGTCGAAGCTGACGATGGCGCTGTTCGCGCTGCTCACGCCGTACCCGGGCACGCGGCTCTACAAGCGGCTCGAGGCCGAAGGGAGGCTGACCAAGCCGCGGTGGTGGCTCGAGAGCGAGCACGACGCGGGCGCGCCGTTCTACGTGCCGAAGCAGATGTCGCGCGAGGTGCTGCGCGCGTCGTGGGTGAAGGCGTGGCAGGCGATGTACTCGTATGGGTCGATCGCGCGGCGGTTCGATCCTGCGTTCGATCACTCGTGGATCCAGAACTTGGCGTACTGGCCGATCAACTTGCTGATGCACGAGCTCGCGGAGCGGAAGATCGCGGGGGGCGATCGCGGGTTTCGCAAGCATCGGGCGTTGGATCTTCCTTTCGGTCTTTAGGAGATTTCTGGAGGCACTCCGTGCCTCCGGCGGGCAGAGGGGCGATGGGGAGCTGGGCGCTCCCCGCCCGCCCCTCTGCACTCCCCCGCTCCCCTGCCTGTGGCTCTTTGTGTACGGAGGGTCGCAGGAGGCTCCGCTTCGCTGCGCCCGTTGCTCCGACGGGGCTCGCTCGACGAGGGCGCGGGGCGGTAGGGGCGATCGCTGCCGCTCTGGGCGTGCGTGGGGGGAGCTTTACAGGGGGATCGTTGGGGGGTTCGATGCGGCGCATGCGCACACGCTGGCTGCCGATCTCGATGTTGCTGCTGTTCGCGTGTGGTGCGGCCGAGAAGGGGCCGACGCAGCCCGCGGCGGGCGTGCCGTTGGCGTCGTCGAGCGGCTCGGCCGGTGCGAGCGCGTCGGCCAACCCGGAGGTCGTGGTCGCGCCGATCGTGCTCGCGGCCGACGCGCGGCAGACGACGGCCGCGGGGACGGCGTTCACCGCGCCGGCGGGGTGGACGCTGCAGGCGCAGGGTGCGCGCGTGTCGATCACCGCGCCCGAGGGCGATCTGCGCGTCGCGGTGGTCGAGGCGAAGGGGGCGGGCGCGGGCAGCGCGGACGGCGCGGATGCGGCGGTGCGTGCGGCGTGGGCGTCGGTGCACCCCGGCTTCGCGCGGCCGCTCAGGCTCGCGCAGCCTCGGCCCGGCCGGCGCGGCTGGGACGAGCAGCGCATCTACGACTACGAGACCTCGCCCAACGAGAAGCTCTACGTCCTCGCGCGCGCCTTCAGGCACGGCGACGCGTGGACGGTGCTCGTCATCGAGAGCGGGCTCGCGACGCTCGAGAAGCGCGCCTCGCAGCTGCGGCGCATCGGCGACACGCTCGTGCCGCCCGGCTGGTCGCGCGAGACGTTCGCCGGCAAGGCCGCGCACGAGCTCGACGCCGCGCGCCTCGAGCGCATCAAGGCCTCGGCCGACAAGGCGCGCGAACAGGCGGGGATCCCCGGCGAGGGGCTCGCGCTGGTGCAGAACGGCAAGGTCGTGTTCGAGGGCGGGCTCGGGGTGAAGGAGCTCGGCAAGCCCGACAAGATCGGCGCGAACACCACGTTCCTCATCGCGTCGAACACCAAGGCGCTCACCACGCTGCTGCTCGCCAAGCTCGTCGACGAGAAGAAGATCGCCTGGGACACGCCGGTGAAGAAGCTCTACCCGGACTTCAAGCTCGGCGACGCGGCCACCACCGACAAGGTCCTCGTCTCGCACCTGATCTGCGCCTGCACGGGCATGCCGCGGCAGGACATGGAGTGGCTCTTCGCGTTCCAGAAGCAGACGCCGAAGAGCGAGATGGAGCTGCTCGGCACCATGCAGCCGACCACCAAGTTCGGCGAGGCCTTCCAGTACTCGAACTCGATGGCGGCGGCGGCCGGCTACGTCGGCGCGTTCGTGCTCGCGCCCAAGAAGGAGCTCGGTCAGGGGTACGACGAGGCGATGCAGTCGCGCGTGTTCGGCCCGCTCGGCATGAACGACACGACCTTCGACTTCGCGCGCGCGCTCAAGGGCGACCACGCCATCGGCCACGCGCTCGACGTCGACGGCAAGCCCTCGCGCGCCGTCATGGAGCTCAACCGCTCGGTCATCCCGCTGCGCCCGGCGGGGGGCGCGTGGTCGAGCGTGCACGACGTCGCGAAGTACGTCGCCATGGAGCTCGCCAAAGGGGCGCTCCCCGGCGGCCAGCGCTACGTCTCCGAGGACGCGCTGCTCGCGCGGCAGAAGCCGAACGTCTCGATCGGCGAGTACGCGACGTACGGCATGGGCCTGATGGTCGACACCGAATTTGGCGTCCACGTCGTGCATCACGGCGGCGACCTCTTCGGCTACCACAGCGACATGTTCTGGATCCCCGAGGCGAACACCGGCGGGGTCATCCTCACCAACGGCGACGGCTACCTCGTGCGCAAGGCCTTCATCCGCAAGGTGCTCGAGGAGCTCTACGACGGCCACCCCGAGGCCGACGACGACGTCGCCTCCGCCATCACCGAGTTCCGCGCGCAGATCGCGGTGGAGCGCAAGCGCATGGCGCTGCCGGCCGATCCCGCGCTCGTCGCCAAGCTCGCCAAGCGCTACCGGAGCGCCGCGCTCGGCGACGTCGTCGTCCACGCCGACGCGAAGCCTGGCGCGACCTTCGAGCTCGGCGGGTGGAAGAGCGAGATCGCCACGCGCAAGAACGACGACGGCACCGTCTCGATCGTGACCGTCGCGGCGGGCGGCGCCGAGGTCGCGTTCGTGGTCGCCGAGCGCGAGGGCAAGCGCGCGCTCGTCGTGCGCGACATGCAGCACGAGTACGTCTTCGTCGAGCAGCCTTGACGCCGCGTCAGGGGAGCAGCGCCATCGCGTGCCCGACCCGGGCGGACGGCGCGGTGCCTGGAGGGGCCTGGATCCAGCTCGCGCCGCTCCACGTCCAGGTGTCGTTCAAGTCGTTCAGGTCGCCGAGCCCGCCGAAGACCACGACCCCGCCGACGCCCGTCGCCATCGCGTGGAGGGATCGCCTCGGCGGCGACGCGAGGACGCCGGCCTTGGCCCAGCTCGCGCCGTTCCACGTCCAGGTGTCGTTCATCGCGAGGCTCGCGGAGTTGCCGGCGAAGAGGACCACCGCGCCGTCGAACGTCGCCATCGCGGAGTCCTTGCGCGAGTACGGCGAGGTGCCGCTCACCTGCGCCCAGGCCGCGCCGTCGAACGTCCAGGTGTCCGAGAAGCCTTGGCCTCCGAAGAGGACGATCTTGCCGTTCAGCGTCGCCATGGAGTGACCGACGCGAGCGGCCGGCGCGGGGATGTTCAGCTGCGTCCATGCGGCGCCGTCCCACGTCCAGGTGTCGCCGAGCGTCTGGATGCTCCCCACGGCCCCGCCGAAGAGCACGACCTTGCCGCCGAGCGTCGCCATCGCGTGGCCGCCGCGCGCGGGGGGCGCGGTCGTGACGCTGGCCGCCGTCCACGCGGCGCCGCTCCAGGTCCAGGTGTCGCCGAGGCTCCCGCCCGCGCCGTTGCCTCCGAAGAGGACGATCTTGCCGTTCAGCGTCGCCATCGCGTGCGTCGAGCGCGGGGGCGGCGGGGACGCGACGCTCACCGCGGTCCACGCCGAGCCATTCCACGTCCACGTGTCGTTCAGCATCCTGGTGCCGTCGTAGCCTCCGAAGAGGACCTCCTTCGGGCTCGGCGCGCACGCCCCGGCGTCGCACGCGCTCCACCCACCGCAGGCGCTGCACGCGCCGCCGGCGCTGCCGCAGGCGCCGGCGCTCGTGCCGGTTCGACAGACTCCGCCCGCGCAGCAGCCGGCGCAGCTCGCGGGACCGCACGCGGGGGCCGCGAGGCAGCACCCGACGCCTCCGCCTTGCACGCACGGCGCGTATCCGGGGTTGCACGCGAGGTCGCAACCGCCTGCGACGCACGTCGCGCTCCCGTTGCCGTTCACCGGCGCCGGGCATACCGCGCAGCCCGCGCCGCAGGCCAGCGGCCCCTCCGCGACGCAGCTGCCGCCGCAGCGCTGCTGCCCGGCCGGGCACGGCGCCGACGAAGCGTCCTTCGATGGCGCCGGCGCGTCGCCTTGCGGAGACGACGCGTCGGCCCCGGGCTGCGTCGTCGCGTCGGCGTCGGCGTCGGCGTTCGCGTCGCGGTCGGCCGCGGCGTCGACCGCCGTGTCGGGGGCGTCGGGGACGTCGGGGAGGTCGGGGGCGTCGGGGACGTCGGGGGCGTCAGGGGTGTCGAGCGGCGCTGCGGGCGAGGTGCTTCCGCACGCGAGACCCGAGCTCGCCAGCGAGAGGCACCAGAGGGGGAGGCCGAGGACCGAGCGGAGGGCTGAGCGATTCATCATGGGCGGCTTTCGGAGCGATCTCTTCTGCTGCCCGTCGAGGCGTCCGGGCGCAGGCGCCGCATGAGCAAGCGACGCTCCAGCTCGGCGCGCGCTCCGCGGCCTCCGGCGAAGGCGCGGCGCGCGTGCGGCGCGGGCCGCGTGGCTCCCGCGGGCGTCGATGGCTGTGACTCCGCGAGCGCAGCGCGCTCCGCAGAGCACACGACGCGGCTCCGTCGGGGTCGAGCGCGGCGCGTGGGCCTCGTCCGCGGCGATCGGCGCCGGACCGGGGTCGCGCTCGGCGGCACGAGGGATGCTGCCTTGTGCGTGGGCGCGGCGCGCGGCGCGGGAGGGCGACGCGGAGATGCGCGCCGGTGGGGGCGGTCATGGCCGAGAGCTTCAAGGACCTCGTCGAGCTCTGCGACCGCAGCTGCGCGCGGTACGCGGAACGTGCGTCGTTCGGGACCAAGCGCGGCGGCGCGTGGATCTGGACGCGGTACGGCGAGCTGCACGCGCTGATCGCGCGCGCGCGCGCGGGGCTCGCCGCGCTCGGCGTGGCGCGCGCGGCGTGAGGCTGCCGGCGAGCGAGGGCGTTCAGGTGCGCGCTCGCGCGCGGGGGCACGAGTCGTGAGCGCGATCCCGCGCTCGAGGGGCGGTGCGCCGACGAGGTGATCGTCGTCGTAGCGGTCGTGCGTCTCGGGAGCGTCGCACGCTTCAGAACGTGACGTAGACCGCCGCCCGCACCCCACCCGGGACAGGAACCACGCCGAACCCGGCGGCGGGCACGGGTGAAACGTCGAGGTCACCGACGGCCGCGGTCGCGCTCGGGACCCGCTCGCCGGGAGTCGCGAACAGATACCAGCCTACGCCCCCCAGCGCGGCGAACCCGGCCGCGACCCCGACGTAGGGCCACGCGCTCGACCTGCTCGACGGCGACTCCCCGGCGCGCAGCCGCCACTGGCGAAGCAGGTGTGCGTGAAGAGGAGCGCGTCGAGCGTGATCAGCGCGCCTGCGCTGCCGGCGAGCCCGAGCGCGAGGCCGCCGACCCA
>CAIXWQ010001209.1 GCA_903923175.1 uncultured delta proteobacterium
CGCCCCCGCCGCCGCCCGCGAACACCGGCGGCGATCCGTACCAGTGAGCGGACGCGCGGCGCGCGCCCGTACGCGCGCCTGCTAGGCCGCGAGCCCTCGCCCTTCGGAGCGGGGGCTCGCTGCTTTTGTCGCGTGCCTCTGCCTCAGCTCGCTTCGCCGCGCAGGCGGCGTGCTTGTGCGAGCAGCTCGGCGATGCGCGTCTGATCCTCGGCGCGCGCCACGAGGGCGGCGGGGAGCAGGCGCACGCCCGCCTCGAAGAGCGCGACGCGGAGGATGGCGAGCTCGATCGAGGAGACGTGGATCACGCGTCGGGCTGCCACGCGGGGCAGGGTGAAGCGGAGCGTGGCCCCCCTCGGCTTGGGCTCCGTCGCGATCAGCTCCGAGCCCGACACGCCGCCCATGGCCGCCGCCTCGGGCGCGCCGGGCGCCAGCTCCAGCACGCCTTCCTCGCTCCCTTCCTCGATGACCAGCGCGCGCGCCGGCCCGTGCGCGCCGGCCAGCTGGCGCGCGAGCCCACGGAGCGCCGAGGCGCGAGCGCGGGCGCGTGACCCCTCGCGCGTCGCGTGGAGCCGGAAGTGACGATTGCGTGAGAGCTCCCCCGGTCGGAGCACGAGCAGGGCGGCGAGGGCGGCTTCGATTCCCCCTTGCACCGGAATCGTGGGTGGCTGCATCTACCGTCCCCGACCGGCGGCCTAGTGCTCGTCGGCCCGTTCAGAACTACTGGCGGCCACCGAGGCGCGGTCGCCGCCTGCTCCCCGTACCGCATCGCCGGAGACGGGGGGCTCGAATCTCAGGTGCCGGTCGCCATTCGCGCCCGGCACCTCGCGAGGAGGGATCCGATGCCCGTCGAACCGAAGTCGTACCCGCTCGAGGGGAAGCTCAAGTCGATCACCGACAAGACCCTGCAGCAGCACCGTGACGTCCTCTACAAGGGCTACGTCACGAACTACAACAAGGTCCAGGACGCGATCGCGAAGGCTGACCCGGCGACTGCCAACCCGCACTTCTCGGACTTCTCCGAGGCCAAGCGTCGCGAGGCGTGGACGCACAACGGGACGATCCTCCACGACTGGTACTTCGAGAACTTGGGCGGCGGCAGCAACCCGGGCGCGAAGACCAAGGCCCTGATCGAGCGCGACTTCGGCACGCACGACAAGTTCGTCGAGCACGTCACCGCGACCGGCAAGGCGACCGGCGTCGGCTGGGCCGTCTGGGCCTGGTCGATCCTCGACAACAAGACGCACGTCTACGCGCTCGACGAGCACCAGAACAACTGCCCGATCGGCGTCATCCCGCTCCTGATCCTCGACGTCTTCGAGCACGCCTACTACGGCGATCGCTTCACGGACCGCCCGGGCTACATCAAGGACTTCTGGGCCGACGTGAACTGGGACGCGGTCGAGAAGCGCACGGGGATGATCCCCGGCTGACGCGCGGGCCGACGCTCCGGCGTCCGCCCCCCTCGCGCAGCGCAGGCCGGCGAAGCCCCACGAGGGCCCGCCGGCTTGCTCTTTTTTTGTGCGCCGCCGGTCCGTCGAGGGCGGCCGATCACGGTGTCCGTGGAACGCCGGGCGCGTTCAGTGCCCGCCCGCCGGATCGGGGCGCTTGTGCAGCTTGTATCCGCCTGTTCTCGCGTGATACCCGATCGGGCTCTGTGGCGGCCGATCCGGTCGGTCGCCCGCGCCATACCAGGAGCGTCATGGGTCGCCTCGCCCCTCTCGTCGCCGTCTCTTCCACCGCGTTCGTCGTCGCGCTCTCTGCGCTCGCCAGCGGTTGCAAGAAGCCCATCGTCTACAAGCCCGAGCCCGCGTTCTCGGGCGCCAAGGCGAGCCTGCCGGCGGTGCCCAAGCTGCCCCCGCCGAGCGCGTTCAAGAACGGCGCGAACTGGACGGTCTACGGCCTCCAGCACCAGCTCAACAGCCCCCGCCACAGCACCGAGGTGAACGGCAAGCCGGTCACCGTCGCGGGCTACGTGGTGAAGGTCTACGAGCCCGTCGAGCCCGCCGGCAAAGAGGGGTGCATCTACCCCCACAAGAAGCACACTCCGACCGCGAAGGAGCCGAACCCGAAGGGGGTCGACTGCTCGTTCATCGCGAAGGAGGTCGAGCCGCCGCACTTCTACATCGCGGACTCGAAGGACGAGAAGAACCCCGCCAAGATGATCAAGGTGATGGGGTACTTCTGCAGCTACATCCAGCTGTACTTCGCCATCGACTGGTACAAGACGCACGATCCGGACAAGGTCAAGGACCCGAAGGATCGCGACGGCGAGCTCTTCACCGACAACCTCTGCTCGACGCAGGTGCCGAACACGTTCCTCGGCGAGCCGAAGGTCGGCGCCAAGGTCACGATCTCGGGCCAGTTCGGCAGCAAGTACGAAGAGGGGAGCGGCGGTCGCGCCGTCTCGCCGTTCGGCATCGTCGACGTGACGTCGTTCAAGAAGGGGAAGATCGATCTCGATAGCCCCGCCGATCTCGTGAAGCAGGAGATGAAGGATCCCTGAGCGCCGACGCCCTTTCGGGGGCGCGCGTGACGACGAAGGGCGAGGCCGCGAGGCGCTCGCCCTTCGTGCATTTCGGGCGTCTGCGGGGCTGCGCGAGGGGTCGGCGCGCGGATCAACGCGCGGGCTCGGCGTCCGCCGCGAGCGTGGCCTCGACCTGCTCCCACGCGAGGAACGAGCGCAGCACGTGGGCCGTGGCCTCGCCGCCGCGCGCGCCGAAGGGCTCCGCGAGCGTGCGCAGCGCGTGCGAGGCGTGCTGCGCGAGCGAGACGCGGGCCCACGCGCGCTCGCCCGGCGGCGCGTCGCCGGACGCGTGCAGCGCCTCGTGGTGCGCGGCGTCGGCGGTGGCGAAGAGCAGCGCCCACGCGAGGCCGTGCGTGTCGGTCCCGAGCGCCTCCGGCGCCTCCAGCGCCACGGCGACCTCGGGCGACTCGGCCACGCCGTCGGCCCAGGCCTCGCTCAGCTCGATCGCCTCGCGCAGCGGCCGCGGCTCGGGGTGGCCGCGTCGGTCGAGCTCGTTGGAGACGGCGCTGCAGGTCATCGCGAGCGCGCCGATCACCGCGCGCGCGTCGACCCCCGCGCGGGCGGCGGCGGCGAGGAGCCAGTCGCCGCGCGGGCACTCGTCCCAGCCGCGCGCGGGCGCGTCCGCGTGCGCGTGCGCCCACTCCGCTGCGGGGCCGAAGGTCGCCGCGGGGAGCTCGAAGAGGCGGAGCCAGGAGTCGGGCGTCACGGGCAGCACGGGCGGCACGTGGGCGAGAGTAGCGGGCGAGTGGCCTCGAGAGCGCGCGTTCAAGGCGCGGGCGGCGCGGCCGGCGCGGGGAGGGTCGTCGACTTCACGCGCCAGTACTCGACGCCGCCGTCGCCGCGCTGCTCGACGTGCAGCGCGTAGGGGCCGCCGGCTCCTCCGTCGGGCGCGGCGAGCGGCTCGAGCACGAGCGCCAGCGTCGCGCCCGGCTTCGACGCGCCTGCCAGGATGGCTTTCTCGGACGCGTCGCCTGCCGGGACCCAGAGCGACGCCGGGCCGTGCAGGTCGCCGCGCAGATCGAGATCGATCACGTCGGCCCAGCCGACCCCCAGCCAGCGGACGACCGTCGCGTCGACGCGCCGCTCGTTCGAAGGCGTGACCCAGCGCGAGTCGGGCGGCGCGGGCGCGGTCGACTTGGGGCGCGCCTCGGGCGCGGGGCGCGCGAGCTCGTCGTGCGGCCGGCAGCCCGTCGCGGCGAGCGAGAGGTCCGCTGCGAAGACCGCAACGACTGCAAGGACTGCGGAGAGTTGGAACCCGCCGCTTCGCGCGCGCGTCACGGCCTCGGTCTCGGCTGCTTCGGGCGGTAGCGGCCGCGAGGGCCGCGTTCGGCGGGGACGCACTCCAGCCCGCGGTAGTTCGGCTCTCCGCGCTTGCAGACCCGCGGCGCCGCGCCGGCCTCCGGGTCCCAGGAGCAGCGACACGGCCCGTCGGTCGGTGCGGGGTCTGCGCTCGCGGGCGCGGGCTCGGGCG
>CAIXWQ010001210.1 GCA_903923175.1 uncultured delta proteobacterium
CCGCCCGCCGCGTTGCGCCAACCGGCGGCGGCGGCCGCGCGCTTCGCCGCGGCGGAGCGCGCGTTCGCCTCCGGCGATCTCCGCTGCGCGAAGCTCGACGCCGAGCTCGCCTCGACGCTCTCGCCGCTCCCCGAGTACCGCGCGCTCGCCGCGCTCGCCGGGGCGCTCGAGGCGCCGGCGCTCGAGCAGGTCATCGCGCTCCAGTCGCTGGATCGGCTCGTCCGCGAGGCGGGCTCGTCGCTGCGTCCGCTGCGGTATCGCGCGTTGCTCCTGCAGCACCTCGGCCGCACGCGCGAGGCCAAGCGCGACTTCGACGCGGTGCTCGCGTCGGATCCGCACGACGCCGTCGCGACCAGGGCGCTGGCCGAGCTCGCGCAGACCGGCCCGCGGCGCCCTCGGCGTTGACGTCGCCCGTGCGGCGCGGGGGCCGTACCGCCGCGGCGCACGTCGAGATCGTGCTCAGCTGCCCCGCTGCATCATCACGTACCAGAAGCCCCAGGCGAGGAACGCGGCGATCAGCACGCTGATCACCACGACCACGACGCTGCGCACGAGCGGGGAGGTGCGCGGCACGCCCTGCGCCACCTCGTCCTCGCGCGGTTCGCGTCGCTCGCGCCGGCCGCGCGGCTCGGACTCTCGTGCGCCGCGAGGAGGCACGCCGAGCCCACCGACGCCGTGAAGATTTGCCATCGAGTGCCTCCGCCGTCTCGGCGCGCGCGCGCGGGCCACCGTCCCCTCGCGCGCGCGCCGGACGCTCCGACGAGATGCACGTGGCGCGCCCCTCGCGGTCGCGCTCCGAGGTGGCGCGATCGTTCACGCCTCGCATCACCGCGCGACCATGGCGTCGATCGGGCTCGGCGCTCCCGGCGGATCCGGCGCGGCCACGCTTTGCCCGCCTCGCGACGTGCTGTATCGCGTCGCGATGCAGATCACGGGGGAGATCGACGGCGGCGCGATCGAGATCGTCGACGCGACCGACGCGCGCGCCATCCGGCTCGCGATCCGGCCGGACAGCGCCGCGGAGTTCCGTCAGTGGTTCTGCTTTCGCGTCGACGACGCGGCGGGCGAGCCGCTGGCGTTCGCCCTGGAGAACGCGGCCGAGGCGACCTACGCCGACGCCTTCGACGGCTACCGCGTCTGCGCGAGCTACGACGCCGAGGGGGATCGCTGGTTCCGCGTCCCCACGACCTGGGACGGCGCGCAGCTGCGATTCGAGCACACCCCCGACGAGCCCAGCATCACCTACGCGTACTTCGCGCCGTTCTCGCTCGCGCGCCACCAGGCGCTGCTCGCGCGCGTCGACGCCGCGCCCGGCGCCGAGGTCGTCACGATCGGCGAGACGGTCCAGGGGCGCCCGATGCACCTGGTCGTGATCGGCCCGCCGCCGCGCGATGAGCGCGAGGAGCGCGAGGACGCCGGCAGCGAGTGGGACGAGAAGACCACCCCCGACGCGACGCTGCCAGACGACGACGAGGGCGACGACGAGGGCGACGCGCAAGGCGACGGCCCCGACGGCGGGCGCGGCGACACCGAGATCCCTCCGTCGCTCGCGGCGCAGCGCCTCAAGATCTGGCTCATCGCTCGCCAGCACCCGGGCGAGACGATGGCCGAGTGGCTCGCCGAGGGGTTGCTGGCGCGGCTGCTCGACGTCGACGACCCGACCGTCCGCGCCGTCCGCGCGCGCGCGAGCTTCTACGTGGTGCCGAACATGAACCCGGACGGCGGCGCGCTCGGCAACCTGCGCACGAACGCCGCCGGCGCGAACCTCAACCGCGAGTGGCTCGAGCCGTCGCCCGAGACGAGCCCCGAGGTCCACGCGGCGCGCGCGGTCATGGAGGACGTCGGCGTCGATCTGTTCCTCGACGTGCACGGCGACGAGCGCAACCCGTGGTGCTTCCTCGCCGGCTGCGAGGGGAACCCCGGCTACTCCGAGCGGCTGCGCTTCCTCGAGAACCTCTTCGAGCAGACCCTCTGCGCGGCGAACGCCGACTTCCAAGACGAGTACGGCTACCCGCGCGACGAGCCCGGCGGCGGCGATCTCAGCACCGCGGCCAACTGGGTCGGCGAGCGCTTCGACTGCCTCGCGTACACCCTCGAGATGCCGTTCAAGGACAACGCCAACGACCCGGATCCGTGGGTCGGCTGGTCGCCCGGGCGCTCGCGCGAGCTCGGCGCCGCGCTGGTCGACGCGGTCGCCGTCTGCCTCGACTCCCTCCGCGCCCACCTCGATCTCGCGCCGCTCCTCGGCGACGGCGACGGCGACGACGACGAGGCGGACACCAGCGTGTAGCGATCGCGCCCGTCCCCGGTCCCGTCCCACTCGGCAGCCTCGTCCGTCTCCGTGCGTGCCGCGGGTGGGCGCGGCTGGCAGAGCACGCCCCGCGGCGGGCCGCCCACGATCGAAGCGCGCGCGGGCCCCACTGATTCCCCGGCAAACGACGGCTTTCGAGTATGGTCCGCGCCGTGCAGCGGGCTTCGTCCGTCGCTCGCCGCCATCCGCGTTCGCTGACCGAGGGCTCCATGCCGCGCTCCGTCGCTCGTCTCCACAAGCTGCTCGTCCCGCTCGCCTTCGTCGTCCAGGCCGCCTGCGCCGCCTCGCCCTGCGCGGCCGCGCCTCGCCACGACGAGCCCGTCGCCGAAGGCGAGCCCCGCGCCGTGCTCGAGGTCCGGCTCGACCTGCCCAAGACCGCGAGCTGCGAGGAGAGCTTCGACCTCGGGCTCTACGAGAACCGCGGGGTCGATCGCATCGACTGGTCGGGGGCGTGGGGGAAGTGCGCCGGGCGTCGCGCGAGCATCCGCTACCTGCCGAAGCGCCTCGGGCGCGACGAGCTCCTCAAGCTGGTCCAGAAGCTCGCCACCAAGGTGGAGGTGCTCCCGTGAGCGCGCGATTCCCCAAGCTCTACGTCCTCGCGCTGGTCGCGGCGGCGCTCGTCCCCACGCTCGGCGTCGCGCACCGCGCGTTCGCCGCCGACGCCGACGACGACGGCGACGACGACACGGAGGTCACGTCGAGCGCCGATCTGACCAAGAAGAAGCGCGCCACGCTCGCGGCCATCCCCTCCGACGAGGCCGCGCTGATCAACGTCACGCAGCGCGAGATGCCGGCGAGCCCGGACCTGCTCAACCTCGGCAAGCGCGGCACCAAGGCGCTCGCGCGCTGCGTCGCCGACAACGTCGACGACAACCTCCGCTACACCTGCGCGTCGCTGCTCGGGCGCATCGGCGATCGCGCGGCGCTGCCGGCGCTGCAGGGCGCGCTCGAAGCGTGGTCGCCGCGCGTGCGTGGCGCCGCCATCGAGGCGCTGCGCCGCATCCCCGACGCGAGCTCGTTCGAGCCGCTGAAGAAGCTCTTCGAACGCAAGGACGAGGAGGGCTCCAACAAGGCCGCCGCGCTCGAGGCGCTCGGCACCCTCAGCGACAAGCGCGCGCTGCCGCTGCTGCGCGACGCGCTCCGCGACGAGAAGGCCGGGCTGTCGTTCTACGCGTTCCGCGGGCTGTTCCGCAGCCGCCACCTGATGGGGCGCGAGACGCTGATCGGCGACGTGAAGCACGCGCTCGGCCGCAACGACGTGCAGCTGCAGGTCGAGGGGACGTTCGCCGCCGCCGAGCTGCGCGCGCCCGAGCTCGTCGCTTCGCTGGTGCCGCTCATGGAGAGCGCCGACAAGCACCTGCGCAACCGCGCGGTCTACGCGCTCGGGCGCATCGGCGACAAGGCCGCCTCGACCGCGCTGCTCGCGCAGGTGCCGAAGGTCCGCGAGGCGCGCATGTTGAACAACATCGCCTTCGCGCTGGAGCGGCTCGATCCGAAGGCGTTCTACAGGACCGCCGAGGGGCTCATCGAGCACAAGCAGGCGGCGATCCGCATGAACGCGGCGTTCGTGCTCGGCGACGTGAAGCGCCCCGAGGGGCTCCCGCTCCTCGAGCGCGCGCTCGCCGACAAGAACGACTACGTGCGCGTGAGCGCGGTCGCCGCCATCGGCAACCTCGACGCGCCCGAGGCGATGCCGCTGCTCGACAAGCTCGTCGACGATCCGAACCCGACGCTGCGCCTGGCCGCCATCCACGCGATCTTCTCGCTCAGCGACGGCGGTCGGAAGGATCTCGTCTACGACAAGCTCTATGCGAGCCCGCAGGCGAAGAAGGACCCGTCGATGCGCCTCGGCGCGGCCATCATGCTCGGTCACGTGGGCGATCTGCGCGTCGCGCCCGACCTCATCGCGTGCGTCGAGACGCGACGCTGCCGGCTGACCGAGGTCGACGGCTTCCTGCGCACGGCCGCCGTCCCCGAGATCCCGGGCCGCCTGCTGCTCAGCTGGGCCAAGGGGCGCTACGAGCTCACCGATCTGGTCGGCACGCTCAAGCCGGCGGGGGCGGGGCCGCTCGCCGTCAGCGCGATCCGGTCGTCGCTCGCGCTCGGAGAGACCAGCGGCACCGCGTACGACATCGATCTCGCCGGCGATCTCGGCGAGGCCACCGCCGTCGGCGTGCTCAAGCCGCTGCTGCTCACCGAGAGCACGCGGCTGCGCCTGCACGCGGCGGTCGCCCTCGCGCGCGACGGCGTGGCCGAGGCCGACGCGGTCATCTTCAGGGACTTCGACAACGTCCCCGAGGATCGCCTGCCGCTGGTCGCGCGCCTGCTCGGTCGCATCAAGGAGCCTGCGGTGCGCAAGCGCCTCGAGCCCGAGCTCGTGAAGCGCGAGAAGGCCACCGGCCCCGGCACCGCGGCGCTCGCGCTCGCCGCCGCCGACGTGCGCTTCCTGTGGGATCCCGAGTCGTCGTTCTTCCGCTTCCTCGACGCGCTCGCGTCGCCGTCGTCGATGGAGCGCGACCTCGCCGTGAAGTACCTCCGCCACGATCGCCGCGCGGCGGTCACCGGGATCATGCGCCGCGCGCTCGCGCGCGAGGAGCGGCCGGTGGTGCGCGATCTGCTTCGAAAGATGCTCGATCTGCGCGCCGGCCTCGACGTCGAGTAAACATGCGCAGCGCGCGCGGCCCCGGCCCCTCGCTCGCGTTCTCGATCGCGATCGCGATCGCGACCGCGGTCGCGGGGCTGGTCCGCGATCCGAGCGCGCCCGCCGCCGACGCGAAGCGCGCG
>CAIXWQ010001211.1 GCA_903923175.1 uncultured delta proteobacterium
CGTCGGAGGCCTCGAGCGCCCGGCGCGCCTCGCGCTCGGCGGCCTCGGCGTCGCGCTCCACCAGCGCGCGCGCGAGGTAGCCGCGCGCGAACGCCTCGTCCCAGTGATCGCCCTGCGCCTGCGCCTTCGCGACCGCGTGCGTGAGCGTGTCGAGGGCGTCGGCGTCGCCGAGGCGCAGCCGCGCGCGGCCGAGATCGACGTGGAGCGTGGAGACGAAGTAGAGCCCCATCGCCTCCGCGCACGCGAGGTCGTCGCGGAGCACGTCGGCGGCCTCGGCGAACGCGCCGAGCTCGACCAGCGCGTGGCCGACCATCGCGCGCATGCGGCACGCGTCGCGGGCGTCTCCGGCGTCCTCGAACCGCGCCGCCGACGACAGGGCGTGCGCGCGCGCGGCGCCGAGATCGCCGTCGTGCGCCGCGGATTCCGCGCGCGCGGCCTCGATCCACGCGTGCACGAGCGGCAGCGTGTGCGGCTGCGCGGCGTACCCGCGGGCGTCGGCGAGCCAGCGCTCCGCGGCCGTGACCTGACCCGCGTGCAGGAGCCGGATGGCGAGCCGGCACTCGGCGACGACGAACGCGGTGTCGCGCTTCGCTTCGGCCGGCGCGGCGATCAGGGCCTCCGAGAGGCCGAAGAGTTCGTCGACGCGACCGAGCGCGCCGGCCGCCTCGGCGCAGAGACCGAGGGCCGTCAGCCACCGAGGCCCGAAGAGCGCGTGGCCGTGCATCGCGTCACGGGCGAGCGGCGAAGCTTCGGTCCAGAGCCCCTGCCACGCGCGCGCGGTCGCTTGCACCAGGCGCAGCTCCGCGATCGCGACGGCGTCGCCGGACGGGATGGCCGCGACGAGCCCGACGCCGGCGCGCACGAACGCCTCCTCGAGCGCGTTCAGCTGGAGCGCCGCGTGCGCCGCCGTGATCGCTGCGCCCGCCGCGAGCTGCGCCCCGACCTCCGGCGCGTGCTCGTGCGTGTGCGGCTCCTCGGTCATCGCGCGCATGCGCCCGAGGTCGGCGATGCTCAGCGGCGCCTCGCCCGAGATCGAGCCCGAAGCGCCCGCGCTCACCAGCTCGAGCGGCGTCGTGCGCGGCGCGGACCAGATCGCGTGCGCCTTCTCGATCATGTCGCCGAGCGACGCGCGATGCCTCGCGGCGAGCTCGGCGCCGAGGCCGCTGCCGTCGACCGAGCACGCGAGCGTCGCGCGCAGCATGTCGCCCATGCTCGCGAAGCGTCGGGCGCGATCGGGCTCGAGCGCCTTGGCGAGCAGCGCGCGGGTGCCGGGCGCGACCTCGACCAGCGACTGCACGCGCGCGGGCGCCTCGCTGGCGATGCGGGCCCGGAGCTCCTCGGCCGTCGCGCCGACGAACGGGCCGCGGCCGGTGAGCATCTCGAAGAGCACCGCGCCGATCGCCCAGACGTCGGTGCGCGCGTCGATCTTCTCGCCGCGCGCCTGCTCCGGCGCGACGTAGCCCATCGCGCGCAGCGCCTCGCCCGCGTCGGCGCCGAGATCGACCTGCGCGAGGCCGAAGTCGACCAGCGTGGGGCTCACGGCGAAGGCCTCCGGGCCCTCGCATTCGGCGAGGAAGATGCTCTCCGGGCGCACGCCGCCGTGGAAGACGTGCAGCCGGTGCACCGCCTCGAGCGCGCCCATGATCGGCACGAGGAGATCGAGCGCCTCGGCGATCCCCATCGGGCCGCGCTCGGTCAGGTGCGCGCGCAGGCGTCGCCCCTTCAGGAAGCGCCGCGCGACGAAGCGCGTGCCGCTGACCGGATCCTTCGCCACGTCGAACATCGCCACGATGTTCGGGTGCTCGATGCTGCTCGCCGCGGCGGCGGCGCGCTGCAGCGCCGCGATCGCCTCGCCGTCGGCGCCGAGCTCCGGATCGAGGATCTCGATCGCGAGCCTCCGGCCGAGCGCGACGTGCCGCGCCTCGAAGACGGTGGAGCGCGCGCGCGCGTCGAGCAGGCGCGTGAGCGCGAACTTGGCGCCGATCACCATGCCCCGTCGCCAGGGGGGCGGCGCCTCGGTCGGGACGACGGGCTCGCGCGGTGTGCCCATGCCGCTCAGCGGACCCGCTCGTGCGGCCCGGTGGGCGAGTCGTCTTCGATGTCGGGGAAGATCTCGCTGGTGATGTCCTCGACCTGCTCGTGCTCGCGCGCGGTGCGCAGCTCGCGGCTCGTCTGATCGAGGCGATCGGCCAGCACGCCGAGGAACTGCCAGAGGAACTTGATCGCGAGCTCGTGCTCGCGGCGCAGGATGTCGAAGAAGTCGCCGCGCTTGATGGCGACGAGCTCGCTGTCGACGTCGGCGACGACGTTCGCCGAGCGCGGCACCGCGCGGATGAGGGCCATCTCGCCGACGTGCTCGCCCGGGCCGAGGTGCGTGAGCACCGCCTCACCGCGGATGACGGCGACCTTGCCCGAGAGCACGATGAAGAGCTCGTCGCCCTTCTCGCCCTCGCGCATCACGTAGCTGCCGCGCTCGAAGTCGCGGATCTCGGCGACCTGCATCACGCGGAGCAGCTCGCGCTCGGAGAGGCGCGAGAACAGCGACATCTTCGCGAGGATGTCGCGCTTGGCCTGCAGCTTGCGGGCGCGGACGAGCTCCTGATCGTTCGCCTCGATGCGAACGATGATGTCGGTGATGTTGTCTTTGCCGCCGCGCGCGTTGGCGTGATCGATGAACGCCTGCGCCTGATCCTCCGGGCGGTAGCCGGCGAAGACCGCGAGCACGTCCTCGTTCTTGTCGTCGAAGTAGCCGTGCAGGCCGTCCGAGCAGAGGAGGAACGCGTCGCCCGGCAGCACCTCGACGGCGAGGGTGTCGACCTCGACGCGCTCGTAGATGCCGACCGCGCGCGTGATCGCGTTCTTGTGCGCGACCTTCTCGATCTGCTCGCGGGTGAGCTTGCCGCGCTTGATCAGCTCGTTGAAGACGGTGTGGTCCTCGGTGAGCTGCTGCACGCGGCCGTCGCGGTACTGGTAGATGCGCGAGTCGCCGACGTGGGCGATGAAGCCCTTGTTGCCGACGAAGATCATGGCCGACAGCGTCGTGCCCATGCCGCGCTTGGCGGAGTCGGCCGCGGCCTCCTCGTGGATGCGCGCGCACGCCCGCTGCACCGAGAATTCCAGCAGGTTCAGGAGCTCGCGCGCCGAGACCGCGCTCGCACCCTTCGCGCCGAGCTCGAAGTCGTCGACGATCTGCCGCTGCTTGCGGATCTCCTCGTGCACCGTGCGCACGGCGAGCGCGCTCGCGACCTCGCCGGCGGCGTGCCCGCCCATCCCGTCGCACACGATGAAGAGCGCGAGCTTGCGATCGACGAGGTAGTTGTCCTCGTTGTGGTCGCGCACGCGACCCACGTCGGTCGCAGCGAAGAAGCGAATCCCGTCCGTCAGCGCCATGCGTGCCTCGCGTCCTCGCGTCCTCGCCCGAGCCCGACCCGACCGAGCGCGCCGGGCCCGCCCGCGCGCCGACCGAGCCGGTGGGAACGGGTACCACGGCGAAGATCGGCCGGAAATCGTGCCCTCTACCGGCGCCCCGCGGCGCCCCGCGGCGCCCCGCGGCGCCCGGAAAGCGCCGCGGCGCCCCTCGTCGGGAGGCTCCACGCGTGACGGATGTCATGCGCGGGCCCGGGTGCGACGACGTGTCGCAGGGCCGAGCGAGGGACCTCGACGTAGCGTGCGCGTCGAGGATCCGACGGGCCGCGCCGGGCGCGCGCGGGTCACGCGGCGCACGCGGTCGCTTCGCCGCGCGTCGCGCATGACAAATCGCATAGCCGCGATCTGGGGGAGGCGTACCGATGCACTCGGATCGCAACCCACCCAGCGGCGGCCAGCCCGTCCGCGTCGGCAGAGGCCCTCATGAACACTCGACTCGCCGTGCGCGCCCTCGCGGGCATCGCTCTCGTGATCGGAACCGTCGTCGCCGCCGCGTGCGCCCCGCAGAAGCCGAAGGGGGCCGACCTCGGCGCCTCGCAGTCGATCAAGTCGCTGATGGAGAAGCGCGGCCTGTCGGAGGCCGACGTCGAGGCCGCGCTGAAGACCTACGTGCCGGGCGGCAAATACGACGACTACATGATCTTCGCCTCGGGCGGTCAGTCCGGGCAGGTGCTCGTGATGGGCGTCCCCTCGATGCGCCTGCTGAAGGTCATCGGCGTGTTCACGCCCGAGCCCTGGCAGGGGTACGGCTACGGCGGCGACTCGACCGCCGTGATCGACGGCGCCGGGCAGAGCGGCCACAAGATCACCTGGGCCGACGTGCACCACCCGAACCTCTCGGAGTCGAAGGGCGACTACGACGGCCAGTACCTGTTCGTGAACGACAAGGCCAACGCGCGCGTCGCCGTGGTCGACCTCGCCGACTTCAACACCAAGCAGATCGTGGTCAACCCGCTCGTCTCGAGCGATCACGGCGGCGCGTTCGTCACGCCCGACACCGACTACGTGATCGAGACGAGCCAGTACCCCGCGCCGCTCGGTCGCGAGTACGTGCCGATCGACCAGTACAAGGACAAGTACCGCGGCCTCGCGATGTTCTGGAAGTTCGATCGCAAGAAGGGGCGCATCGACCCCGCGCAGAGCTGGGCGATCGAGCTGCCGCCCTACACCCAGGACCTCGCCGACGCCGGCAAGCTCGGCAGCGACGGCTGGGCGTTCATCAACTCGTTCAACACCGAGATGGCCGTCGGCGGCACGCTCGAGGGCAAGCCGCCGATCGAGTCGGGCGCGAGCCAGAACGACATGGACTACCTCCACGTCATCAACTGGAAGGCCGCCGAGAAGCTCGTCGCCGAGGGGAAGACCACGACCATCAAGGGCTTCCGAGTGCTCTCGATGCAGACCGCGGCCGAGAACGGCGTGCTCACGCTCATCGGCGAGCCGAAGAGCCCGCACGGCTGCGACGTCACCCCCGACGGCAAGGACGTCATCGTCGGCGGCAAGCTCGACACGCACGCGACGGTCTACAACTTCGACAAGATCAAGGCGCTGATCGACGCGAAGAAGTACGACGGAAAGGACGTCTACGGCATCCCGATCCTCAGCTTCAAGGAGTCGATCCGCGGGCAGGTGGAGATCGGCCTCGGCCCGCTGCACACCGTCTTCGACGACAAGGGCATGGCGTACACGTCCGTGTTCCTCGACAGCGCCGTCGCCAAGTGGGACTACAAGAACCTCAAGCTCATCGAGAAGCTCCCGGTCCACTACAACATCGGCCACATCATGGCGGCCGAGGGGGACACGGTGAGCCCCGACGGCCACTACGTCGTCGCGATGAACAAGATGTCGATCGACCGCTTCACCGGCGTCGGCCCGCTGTATCCGCAGAACTTCCAGCTGATCGACACCGACGGCGACAAGATGCGGATCCTGTCGGACACTCCGATCGGCATCGGCGAGCCGCACTACTCGCAGATGATCAAGATCGACAAGCTCAAGCCGCTGAAGATGTACCCGGTCGGGACGAACATCTATCAGGGCGGCATCGATCCGAACGCCACGGTCGCCGGCAAGGAGCGCATCGATCGCAGCAAGCCGGGCGTGGTCGACGTCTACATGACCGCGATCCGCAGCCACTTCACCCCGGACCGCATCGAGGTCGAAGAGGGCGACGTCGTGAACCTGCACATCACGAGCCTCGAGCAGGCCGAGGACCAGACGCACGGCTTCACGATCAACATGTACAACGTCGACCTCAGCCTCGAGCCCGGCAAGCACGAGAACGTGACGTTCAAGGCCGATCTCCCCGGCGTCTACCCGATGTACTGCACCGAATTCTGCTCGGCGCTGCACCTCGAGATGGCCGGCTACGTGCTCGTGCGGCCGAAGGGGACGCCGGCTCCGGGCGCGTCGGGTTCGGCTTCGGGCTCCGCTTCGGCTGCGCCGAGCGCCGCGCCGAACGCCTCGGCTCCGAAGAAGTGAGCCTCGCCGCGCGCCCTGACATCGCTCATTGCGAGTACCGCGCTCGAGGATGAAATAGGCAGCACACGCCGCGCAGTGGGCGCGGGCGAGCTTGGAGGACGACGATGGACGTGAAGCTTTCGGGCGGGGCGATCGGCCGCGCGGTGGGGATCGTCACGCTCGCCGTCTCGAGCGTCGTGCTCGGGCTCGCGGGCGCGGCCTGCAGCAAGGGCGACTCGGCGGGCGCGGCCGCCTCGGCCTCGGCGAAGTCGCCGGTCGAGGCGATCGAGGTGCCGACCTTCACCATCAGCACTGCGCAGGCGGACATCGACAGGGGCAAGGAGCTCTTCGCCGGCAAGGGGTGCGGCGCCTGCCACAAGATCGGCGGCGGCAAGCTCGTGGGCCCCGATCTCAAGGGGGTCACCGCGCGCCGCGAGCAGGTCTGGATCGAGCGGATGATCCTCAGGCCCGAGGTCATGACCAAGGAGGACCCGACCGCGAAGGACCTCTTCAAGACGTACATGACCCAGATGACCAACCAGGGGATCGATCCGAAGGACCAGCTCCCCGCGCTCCTGGCCTTCCTGAAGTCGAACGAGCAATAGCCATGTCCCATCCGAGCGAGGTCCACCAAGGCAACGGCGGCGATCGCGCGGGGGGCGGGCGCAAGGTGCGCCACCTCGAGGTCGTGCCGGCCACCAAGGAGGGACGACCGCTCGGCCGCATGCTCGCGACGCGTTGGGGCATCCTCGGCGCGACGATCGCTGCGCTGGGGATGTTCCTCTACTCGATTCGCCTCCCCTGGTGGCACTTCTGGCTCTTCGCGCCGCAGTACCCGCGCAAGGGGCTCGAGCTCGTCGTCTCGCTCACCGGCGTGAGCGGCGACGTCGCCGAGGTGAACGAGATCAACCACTACATCGGCATGAAGCACCTCGAGGACGCGGCCGTCTTCGAGCGCCAGATCGCCTTCGGCGCCATCGTGGCGCTCGGCGTGATCGTGCTGGTGCTGACGCTCGCCGAGGGCAAGCGGTTCGCCGCGCTCTCGGCGACGATCGCGGCGGGCCTGCCGCTCGGCTTCGTCGCCGACTCGTGGTGGTGGCTGCGGCGCTTCGGTCACGAGCTCGACGCGCACGCGGCGGTGAAGATCAAGGCGTTCACGCCGCAGATGTTCGGCGGCGGCAAGATCGGGCAGTTCGAGACCTTCGCGACGCCGGAGACCGGCTTCTATCTCGCCGCCGGCGCGGTGCTGATCCTCGCGATCGCGTCGTACGTGCGCTCGCGCGTCTGCGCGTCGTGCGCGAAGGCCGCCACGTGCGGCGCCGTGTGCACGAGCCTCTTCGTCGGTCCCGGCGCCGGGCTCGCGGGTCCGGGCTCGACCCCTCCGAAGGAGACGTGACGTGCGGCGCCGGTCGCTCGCGCTCGCGCTCCTCACCGCGCTCAGCGCGCTGGCGGCGTCGGGGTGCGCGCGGCGCGGCGAGCCTGCCGGCGCGCGCGAAGCGAGCTACGGTCCGCGCGATCGCACGCCGCCCGCGGGCGCGACCATCGCCCACGACGCGGTCGAGCTGCTGCGCTTCGTCGCCGATCCGGCCGGGCCGCGCGAGCTCTGGCTCGAGCCGCGCCGCTACGCCGTCTCGCTCACCATCAAGCGCCCGCTGGCCTTGCACGGCCGACGCGGCGCGCGCCTCTCGGGCCCGGGCTCCGGCACCGTCGTCGCGATCGACGCCGACGACGTCACGATCGAGGACGTCGCGATCGACGGCGCCGGGCAGCGCCACACCACCGAAGACTCCGCCATCAAGGCCAAGGGGAGCCGCGTCGCGATCCGCAGCGTCTTCGCCGATCGCACGCTCTTCGGAATCTCGCTCGAGGAGTGCCACGACTGCCTCGTCGAGGGCTCGCTCGTGCTCGGCGCCGACGTCGTCGAGGCGATGCGCGGCGACGGCATCAAGGTCTGGGAGTCGCATGGATCCACAGTGCGCTGCAACCGCGTCGAGGACGCGCGCGACGTCGTGGTCTGGTACTCGCGCAAGGTGCACCTCGACTCGAACGTCGTGGTCGGCTGCCGCTACGGCACGCACTTCATGTACGCGCACGACTCGTCGGTCGTGAACAGCCGCATGCAGGACGACGTCGTCGGCGTCTTCGCGATGTACAGCGCGCGCCTGTACGCGAGCGGCAACGTGATCACCGGCGCGCACGGCGCCGCGGGGATCGGCTTCGGCTTCAAGGAGAGCGACGCGGTGACGCTCGAGGGGAACGTCTTCGCGGGCAACACCACCGGCGTCTACCTCGATCGCACGCCGCGCGATCTCTCGCAGACGGTGCGCTTCACCGACAACGTCTTCGGCGCCAACGACGTCGCCCTGCGGTTCCACAGCTCCGGCGGCGGCGCGCTCTTCGCCGGCAACGCGTTCAAGGAGAACCGAGCGCTGGTCGAGGTCGAGGGGGGCGGCGACGCGCTCGGCATGAAGTTCGAGGGGAACTACTGGTCCGACTACGACGGCTACGATCTCGACGGCGACGGCTTCGGCGACCTGCGCTTCGAGCACAAGCAGCTGTCGAGCGAGCTCGAGCAGCAGCGCCCCGCGCTCGCCTTCCTCCGCGGCACGCTCGCGATCGGGATGATCGACGCGGTGTCGAAGGCGTTCCCGCTGCTCTCGTCGCGGACCCTCCTGCTCGACCCGAAGCCCGCCATGCGCCCGGCCGCCGCGAGCTCCGGGCAGCGCCTCTCCGAGTCCCATCGCATCGCGAGGTTGCCGTGATCGTCGTCGAGGACGTCAAGAAGCGGTTCGGCAAGGTGGTGGCGCTCGACGGCGTCTCGCTGCGGATCGAGCGCGGCGCGCGCGTCGCGCTGGTCGGCACCAACGGCTCGGGCAAGACCACGCTCCTGCGCGCGATGGCGGGGCTGTTGTCGATCGAGGGCCGCATCGCCATCGACGGCGTCGACGTCGCGCGGTCGCCCGAGCGCGCGCTGCGCTCGCTCGCCTACGTGCCGCAGATCGCGCCGCCGCTCGAGGCGCCGGTGCTCGAGGTCGTGCGCGCGCACGCCACGCTGCGCGGCCTCGCGCCGTCCGCCGTCGCGGCGCGCGCGTCGCGGCTCGGGCTCGATCTCCCCGCGATCGCGAAGGTGCGCTTCCGCGATCTCTCGGGCGGCATGAAGCAGAAGCTCCTCGCCGCGCTCGCGCTCGCCACCGACGCGAAGATCCTGGTGTGCGACGAGCCGACCGCGAACCTCGATCCGGTCGCGCGCGACGCTTTCTTCGAGGAGATCGCCGCGCGGCGCGCCGACTCGGTGCTCGTGGTGTGCTCGCATCGCGTCGACGAGGTGCGCGGCCTCGTCGACCGCGTCGTCGACCTGCGTGACGGCAGGGTGTTCACCGACCTCGCGGTCGCGCGGGCGGGGCGCGCGGGGCGCGCGGGGCGCGCGAAGGAGATCGAGCCCGAGCCCGAGCGCGGACGCGGGCGCGCGCAGGAGCGCGTGAGCGAGTGGGCGCTGGAGCCTTGCGCGCCGTCGAGGGCGTCGTGACCCGGCGCGGGCTCCTCCGAGCGCTCGCGGGCCTCGCCGTCGCGATCGCGGCCGGCTGCGAGCCGCCGCTCGATCGCGCGATCGATCCCGCGTGGGGCAAGCAGGCCTGCGGGCACTGCGCGATGCTGATCCAGGACCGCGACGCCGCCGCGGAGCTCGTCACGCCGAAGGGCGAGCGCGTCTTCTTCGACGACGTCGGCTGCATGGTGTCCTGGATCGACGAGCGCAAGGAGCCGGCTGCCCACGCGTGGGTGCGCGCCCCCGGCGGCAGCAGCTGGGTCGACGCGCGCGCGACGCGCTACGCGCAAGGGGTCCGCACGCCGATGGACTACGGGTTCGTCGCGGCCGGCGACGGGGCGAACGTCGTGACCTACGACGAGCTGGCGACCCGCGTGCGCGAGCGCGCCGAGCGCACCGCGCCGGGCTCGGCTGGCGCACGCGGCGATCGCGCCGACTCAAAGCAGGTGCCGTGATGGTCGCTCGCAACGTCTTCGCCTTCGCCCGCCTCGAGCTCGCCGACGCGCTGCGCTCCAAGTGGGTCGCCTTCACCGGCGCGCTCTACGGCGCGGTGTTCGTCGCGTTCCTGTGGCTCGGGCTGCGCGAGTCGTCGGTGCTGGGCTTCACGGGCCTCTCGCGCGTCTTCCTCAACGTCTCGAACGCCGTGGTGCTCGCGCTCCCGCTCATCGTGCTGGTCGCCAGCAGCCAGGTCGTGGTCCGCGCGCGCACCACCGGCCTGTTCGAGCTCCTGCTGTCGCAGCCCTGCAAGCGCAGCGAGTGGTTCGTCGGGATGCTCGCCTCGCGCACCGTGGTGCTGCTCGCCCCCCTGGTGCTCGTGGTCGCCGCGACCTTCGCCGCGGGGCCGATGCTCGGCGTCGACGAGGCGCTCCCGGCGGTCGCCGCGCGCTGCTTCGCCGTCGCGGCCGCGCTGGTGTGGGCCTTCCTCGGGCTCGGCGTGCTGATCTCGACGGTGGTGCGCACTGCCGAGCGCGCCATCGTCTACGCGCTGCTGACCTGGGCGATCGCCTCCGCGCTGCACGATTTCGCGCTGGTCGGGCTGCTGCTCCACACGAGCCTGCCGCCGCGCGTGGTGTTCCTCCTCGCCGTGCTCAACCCCTCGGAGGCCGCGCGCGTCGGCATCTTCACGAGCGTCGATCCCGAGCTCTCGGTGCTCGGCCCGGTCGGCTTCTGGCTCGCCAACACGCTCGGCCCGGCCAAGGCGCTCGCCGTGGCGATCGGCTGGCCGCTGCTGCTCGGCACCGGCTCGCTGCTGATCGCGGGGCGCAGCCTGCGGCGCTCCGATCTCGTCGCGTGATCTCGTCGTGAGCTCGGCGATCACCGCGCGCGGTGCTATGCCCCGCCGCGATGTCCGCGCTCGACGTCGGCGTCGTGTCGATCACCACGACCAAGCGCCGCCGCTACCTCTGGTGTGCCTGGTGGACCGCCGCGCCCGCGCGCGAGCCGTTCCGTCAGCCCGACGCGTGGTCGGGGGGCGCGCGCACCGCCGAGGAGGCCAAGCTCGCCGCCGAGCGCGCGGCCGGGCGCACGCTGGTGCTGATCGAGTCGGCCTTCGCGCGCGCCTTCACGCGTCTGCGCGCGGGGCTGCCGGCGTGGCCCGAGCGCAGGTCCGAGGCGGCCGTGCCGCGCCTCGCCGGCGAGCTGCCGCCCGAGAGCGCGCTCGCCATCCTCGGCCTCGCGCGCGGCGCGACGCTCGCGGAGATCAAGCGCGCCTACCGCCAGCGCGCGCTCGAGACGCACCCCGATCGCGGCGGCGAGCAGGTCGCGTTCATGCGCGTGCAGCGGGCGTTCGAGTCGGCGACGCGCAAGGCGGGCAAGCCCCGCGCGAAGGGCTGAGCGGCGCGCGCCGCGCGGCCGCGTCGATCAGTTGAGCGTCACGGTGTCGACCCACCACCCCGGGTTCAGCAGGTACCACGCGCTCTTGCCCGTCGCCTGGAACCGGAAGCGCACGGTCTTGGTCCGGCACGCGACCGGGAGCGCGATCGCCTCCGCGGTCCAGGCGAACGAACGGTCGGTCGAGTTGGTGCCCGAGCAGAAGCTCGTGTTGCAGCCGCTCTGGTTCGAAGGCCACGGGCTCGGCACGAGGCTGGTCCAGGTCGCGCCGCCGTCGCCGGAGCACTGCGGCGACAGCCGCTCCGAGCCGTCGGTCTTGGTGCCGTAGGTCGGATCGTCGCTCAGCTTGACCAGGAATCGGAGCGTCGCGGTCGTGCACGCCCCGAGGTCCACGTTGCTGCCGCTGGTCAGGTTCTGCGTGTAAGAGCTGCTGTATTTCGTCAACGTCGAGCCCGCGACCATGTAGCCGCTGCTGCTGCGGCTCCAGAGGCCGTCGTAGGTCCAGCCGTCGTCGGCCGAGGTCCACGCGCCGAGGACGAGCGCGGTCGGGCACGGCGGGCCGCAGTCGGCCGCGCAGCTCGCCGCCGTCTCGCCGCAGTCGCAGCGCCCGTTGCCGCACGAGCCGGCGCCGCACGCGGCGCACGCGCCCGACGCGTTGCACCAGCTCGTGGTCCCGTTGCACGAGTCCGGGCTGGTGGTGCACGCGCACCCGGTTGTGGCGCCGGTGCAGGTCGGCGTCGCGCCCGAGCAGACGGTGCACGTCGGGCCGCAGGCGGTGGTCGTGTTGCAGGTCACGCAGCTCGTGCCGTTGCAGGTCGCGCCGGCGCCGCACGAGGTCGCGTTGCAGGTGCAGCTCGAGCCCCCGCAGAGCGGCGAGGTCCCGCCGCACGCCGCGCAGGTGGCCCCGCAGTGCGTCGCGGTGTTGCAGCTCGCGCAGCTCCCGCCGTTGCACCACTTGCCGCTGCCGCACTGGCCGTCGGTCACGCACTGCACGCACGCGGTGCCGTTGCACACGCCGCCCGTCGCGGTGCAGTCGGCGCACGAGGCGCCGCAGTGCTGGTCGGTGTTGCAGGCCGTGCAGCTCCCCGCCGTGCTGCACCAGTTGCCGCCGCTGCACGGGGCCGACGCCGAGCAGTCCTTGCACACGCCGCTCACGCAGCCGCCGGTGCAGGTCTTGTCGGTGCTCGGGTAGTTGCAGGTGCCGGCGGTGCAGGTGCCCGCGGCGCTGAAGGTCTTGAGCGTGTTCGCCGCCGAGCAGTACGCGGCGGTCGGCGTGTTGCAGGCGAGCCCCGCGCACGGATCCATCAGGCATTTGCCGGCCGAGCAGCCGTAGCTGCAGAACTGCGAGTGGCTCGTGTAGCCGCAATTGCCGGCGCCGCTGCAGCTGCCGGGCGAGTCGTACACGGTCAGGTTGCTCGCGTCGGTGCAGTACGACGCGGGCGGCGTCGAGCAGGTCTTGCCCGCACACGGATCGCCGTTGCACACGTTGCCGCTGCAGCCGAAGCTGCAGAACTGGACCTGCGTCGGGTACGAGCACGTCCCCGCGCTGCACGACGCGCCCGCGGTGACGTACGCCGTCAGGTGCGTCGCGTCGGAGCAGTACGCCACCGGCGGCGCGTTGCAGCTCACGCCCACGCACGGATCGTTGTTGCACTTGCCCGAGGCGCACCCGAGCGCGCAGGCGACGAGCGACGACGAGTACTGGCAGGCGCCGAGATCGCAGGTGCCCGCGGTCGCGTAGACGCGGAGGTTGGTCGCGTCGGCGCACACGCTCACGGGCGGCGTGCTGCAGGTGACGCCGACGCACGGGTTGGCCGCGTCGTGCGCGTCGGCGGCATCTCCGACGTCGGCGGCATCGGCGGCGGGCGCGTCGCTCGCGAGCGAGTCGGCGTGGCCGGTGTCGACGATCGAGGTGTCGGCCGCGGTGTCGGCCGCGGCGTCCGCGACGTCCTCCGCGGAGGTGTCCAAGTGCGAGCTGTCGACGTGCGCGTCGACGTTCGTCGGGAGCGCGGTCGGGTCGTCGGCGGCCGTGGCGCACCCGAGCATGGAGAGCGCCGGGGTCGCGATCGCGAACGCGCAAACCCCGACCCACCGGACGTATGTCGCGCGCATTGAACCGGATTCAATCATCGAGCGCGCCCCAGTGGAACTGCTGTCCCAGCCGAACGTCGCCGCGGACACGTCGTGTTTTGTGGGCGATCCTGCGTGCGTGGGCGCAGGTCGCGCCCAGCGTCACATCGGCTGGCCGTAGGCGCAGAAGCCGCCGACGCACTTGGCCGCGGGGGCCTCGCAGCAGTCGGCGTCGGCCGCGCACTTCTCGCCGACTGCCGAGCAGCTGGCGGTCGGCGGCGAGCACGAGAGCTTCCCGCTGCCGTCGGGGCGGCAGAACCCGGTGCAGCACTCGAAGCCCTGATCGCACGAGGTGCCGTTGCCGCGGCACGCCTCGAGCGCCCAGTAGCCGCTCATGTTGGTCGTGGTCAGATCCTGCCCCGGCAGCCAGAACGCCGGGTGGCTCGGATCCTTGCCGGGCTTGGGGTCGTTGTCGATCGCGGCGACCCAGAGCTGCTTGCGGTTGTCGTAGGTCGGGTTCGACGTGGCCGTCGACTCCATGCGGTTGCCGTAGTCGCGCGGCGTGAAGAACACGACCCAGGTGTAGCCGCCGACCGAGACGGGGTTCACCGTCGGCTGGTAGGCGAGGTGCTGGTTCTTCGCGTCGAGGCCGGCGCCGCTGGCGATCGCGAGCGGGATCTCGCCGACGCTCTTGGCGACGTCGGCCATGAAGAGATCGTTGTGGCCGACCGAGGTCGTGCCGTACTTCGCGCGGCTGTAGTCGCCCTTCTGGTACAGCAGCCACTTCGAGTCGGGGCTGAAGCTCGGGAACGCGATCTCCTGGCTGCCGCCGGCGACGATCTGCCGCCGCGCGCCGAACGTCTTCGAGCCCTGCGTGAAGTCGATCACGTCGAGGTCCGCGCGCGTGAACTCGACCGGGTACGAGCCGGTGACGTTGCTCGAGAACGCGAGGAGCTTGCCGTCGGGCGAGAACGCCGGATCGCACACGTGATCGGTGAACGCGTCGAGCGCGCTCGGGATCGTCGCGCCCGTCTTCGCGTCGGCGAGGTGCATGGTCATGTTCACGTCGTTCGCCACCGAGTAGGCGCCGTCGGGGGTGAGCCCGAGGTAGATGGTCGACGACGCGTACGGCGACATCTGCACGACGGGCGGCGTCGCCTTGGTGAGATCGACGGTGCCCCAGGGGCTCGCGGTGGAGCCCGTCTTCTCGAACACCGCGGCGATCGTCGAGCCGTCCTTGCTCACGGTGTGGCAGGCGACGCAGCGCTTGTTGGTGCCGACCGTCTCCCACGGCTTGGCCGGCGCCCCGGTGTACCCGGCCGCGGCCGGAGTCCCGATGACGTCGGACGCGCCCGAGTCGAACACCACCGTCGGCGAGGCGGCCGACGGCGCGACCTTCATCAGCTGCCCGGTGTTGACCGCCCAGTAGTAGATCGAGCCGCGCAGGCTCCCCTTGGCGATCGTCCACGTCTGCTTCATCGCCGCGTGCGCCGCGCCGCCCGACATGCGCTCGACCTCGAGCTGCACGTCCTCGCCGCCGTTGCTCTGCGTGAGCTGGTTCCAGATCGTCGTCGGCATCGTGAAGCGGCTCGGCGGATCCGCCTTCAGGTAGAAGCTCGCGTCGACGAAGTTCTCGGTCGCGTGCACGCGGTACACGTCGCCCGCTGCGCCGCCGCTCCACATGATCTCCGGCGGGAGCAGCCCGCGCGGGAAGACGGTCTTGTCGTACGGGTAGAGCATCGTGCCGGACGCGGTCGCGTCGGGCGCGTCGAACTTCGTCTTGTCGGCGGTCGAGAGCGCCACGCCCGCGCCGTCCTGATCGAAGCGCAGCTTCACGTCGGCCTTCGCGGTCGCCGTCAGCCCGGCGACCTTCGCGGTCACGATCGCCTCGCCGCCGACGGTGCCCGACGCGGTGAGCTGCCCGCTCGCATCGAGCGCGCCGAGATCCGGGCGATCGACGCTCCACGTGGCCGAGACCGGCGCCGTGGTCATGTCCGCGTAGGTGACGATCGCGTGGAACGCGATCGGCGCGCTCGTGCCGTTGAGCACGTCGATCATCGCCAGCGGCGGCGTGACCGCGAGCGAGACGGCGTTGCCGTGATCGACGAAGCCGGAGTCGTCTCCCGTGTCGCCGCCGCTCGTGTCGAGGGAGGCGTCGTCGCCCGCGTCGGCGCCGGCGTCGGGCGTCGGGCCGGCCGGGCTCGAGGAGCCGCCGCCGCACGCGGCGAACGCGGCCGAGGCGGCGAGCAGGCTCGCGAGGACGAGCCAGGAGCCGGGCGATCCCTGCGACGAACGCGAACGGAGCTTCATTTCCCGAGGCTAGCACGCGCGCAGCGACCGCCCGCGCGGCGCCCTGAAGTTGGCCGCGAGCGCGCGTGAGGGGCAAGCTCCCACCAACGCCGTGAACACTCGCAAGCTGCTTCGTCGGGGAGGGGTGTGGTGCTTCGTCGCGGCGTTGCCGCTCGGCTTGAGCGTCGCGTGCGATGGCAAGGCGCCCGTCCCGAAGGGGCCGACCACGCCGACCAGCGTCCGCTCGCAGCTCGAGGCGCCGCCTTCGACGAGCTCATCCGCGTCGAGCTCGACCTCCGCCTCGGGCGCCGCGTCGACCTCCGCGAGCGTGGCGACGGCGCCCAAGCCGCCGCCCGCGTGCATCGTGAAGTCGGCGACCTGGCCGGCCGGGACCGAGGCGCCGAAGGTCGGCGACGATCTCGCGCCGCTCGGCGCGCCGGCGCGGGTCCCCGCGGGCGCGACGCTCGCGATGGAGGTCGTGCGAACCGGGCACGTGATCACCTTCACGGGCCCCGCGGCCTT
This sequence comes from uncultured delta proteobacterium, assembly GCA_903923175.1. Taxonomy (GTDB): domain Bacteria; phylum Myxococcota_A; class Polyangia; order Polyangiales; family JADJMO01; genus CAIXWQ01. Next base: position 16,142 of record CAIXWQ010001211.1, read on the forward strand.
CCGCGCCTGCACGCCCGAGGAGCCCGATCTCGTGATCGTGGCGAGCGGCCTCGTCACGGTCGAGCCGCCCGCCGGGACCAAGCCCGACGCCAAGCTCGCCGAGATCGGCGTCGCCACCCCCGGCGCGGTCGCCTACGCCGCCGCGATCCCGTTCAAGCTGAACGTCGGCGTGGTGACGATGGCCGACGTGACGAAGCCCGAGGTGATCTTCGGCACCTCCGAGAACGGCGAGAAGCACATCGTCGGCCAGTACAAGTTCCGCCGCGACGAGAGCGGCGGGCTCGTCCTCTCGCGCTGCGTCGTCCAGGCCTCCTCCGACTCGGCGACCGAGCGGCTCCAGAAGCAGATCGCCGCCGACGCCGGCCCGCCGCTCCCCTCGGCGTCGGTCGCGGTGCTCGGCGTCGAGGCGGCCAAGCACCGCCGCCTCGCCATGACCGACTGCGGCGTGGCGCAAGCGTACATGCTCCTCTGCGACGTGGCCGTCGCCGACAAGACCGAGGGGAGCGACGGCTGCGCGGGGACGTACGCCAGCGCCCACGCGGAGATCGTCAAGGCGCGTCGCCCGGTCGACCTGCCGCCGGGCACGCCGTTCCCGCCCGGCAGCAAGTGACGTCGCCGCGGGCGATCGGGCCGGGGGCGCCGGCTCGCCCCGACGAACCGCGTTGACAGGCTCGGCAGCGGACCTTTAGCGTCGTTACCGTTGGTGCGCGGGCTGTGCCCGTTTTGGCAGAGCTACGCCGGACGGGCCGCGATCTCGTCGCGCCCCTTCCAGGGAGAGCGTGCGTTCGATGCAGAGCGGCTCCATCACGCGGAAAATTGCGGCGGCAGCCTTCGCGAGCGCGGCGATCGCGGTGTTCACGCCGTCGCGCGCGCGCGCCGAGGAGCCGATCAAGGCCACCGAGCCGACGCTGATGGCGGAGCCGGGCGAGGTCGTCGAGGTCGTCGACGCCTTCGACGAGAAGAACAACGATCCCTTCGACCTGAACCTCTCGGTCGGCTTCCACCAGTCGTGGACGACCGGGAACATCAAGCGCGAGAGCGCCATCGCGCCCGGCGGCAACGGCGATCCCTACGGCAACGCCGACTCGCGCTTCACGCACAACATCGAGAACATCGCGAAGTACCGGCAGAGCCAGTCGGTGCTCAACATGCGCGCCGACGTCGGCATCTACCACGACCTCGCGCTCTTCCTGCGCGTGCCCGTGATCATCGCCGACGACCGCTCGCTCGACGATCTCGACGGCTCCAGCGCCGCCGTGAACAAGACCGACGGCACCAGCCGCGTGGCCGACCCCGCCAACGGCAAGCCGATGTTCCAGCTGCCGTTCTCGTCGCCGACCCGCAGCGGCATCGACTACGTCGCCGCCGGCTTCCGCTGGTCGATCTTCAACCAGCACCGCGATCACACCAAGCCGACCTGGACGATCGAGCTCGAGGGGCGCTTCGGCGTCGGCGATCCGCTGCGCGCGTGCTCCGCGGCCAACGGCGGCAACTGCCCCAACCCGAGCGCCGTGAACTACGACGCGACCAACGGCTGGGCGCGCACGGGCACGAGCCCGGTGAGCGCGGGGATCTCGCGCGGCACCAACGCGGTCAAGTTCGGCTCGCTCACCAGCCAGCGCTACCGCTACGTCGAGCCCTACGGCGGGTTCTGGTTCATGGCCGAGTTCCAGAAGCGCGGCACCGCCATGGGCGACTTCTCGGGCGTCGACGGCGTCATCACGAACCACCCGCCGCTGCAGGGCGGCCTCATCGGCGGTCTGATGGTGCACCCCTGGGAGAACCGCGAGGTCTTCCAGCGCTTCTCGCTCGATCTTCGCTTCAACGCGACCTACGTCTCGCAGGGGCGCGACTACACGCCGCTGTTCGACGCGCTCGGCACCTCCAACGCCCCCTCGCTCATCGCGCCCAACCCCCAGAACTACAAGCAGGGGGTCGACGCGGCCGGCAAACCGGCGAGCGTCGGCGACTACAGCAACAAGGTCTACTTCACCGGCGTGACCGACGCCGAGGCGCACGCGATCGTCGGCGGCTCGCTCGGCCTCCTCGTGCAGGCGAACGAGTACCTGAAGTTCAACGGCGGCTTCGGCTGGCACTACATCCAGGCCTACGACGTCTCGAGCGCCGACGCGTGCAACCCCGACTTCACGCCCGGCCCCGGCCAGGCGGGCCGTTGCACCGCGGGCGGCGTCTCGGTCGCCACGCCGTTCGGCAACGCCACCGGCGCGCCGAACCCGAACCACCGCCCCGCGATCGACCTCCCCGGCAACCGCTTCCGGGTGACCGAGTCGTTCACGTACACGCTGTGGATCAACGCCACGCTCATGATCTGAAAGGGCCCGCCGGCCCATGTCGATCGTCGCCGCACGTCCTGGTCGCCCTCGCTGGCTGACGCGCGTCGCGGCGCTGGCCGCGCTCGGCGTCGCGCTCGGCGCCCCTTCGAGCGCGCGCGCCGGCGAAGAGCTCGCCGCCCCCGCGCCGACCGCGGCTGCCGGCGCGACCGAGCCGACCAAGGATCCAGCGCCCGAGGTGACGCTGCCGCTGGCGATCATCGGCCCCGTCCTCACGCCGGTGGGCGGCAACGAGAAGGAGCCGATCAAGAAGGTCGGGCCGGCCGATCTGCTCGCCGCGCGCGCGCGCGAGGTCGAGTCGGCGCTGAAGGAGGCGCTGCAGGATCTCGGGCTCGCGCTCGACGTCGCCGCGCAGCTGCCGGGCGACGGCATCCGCGAGCTCGATCTCGTGCAGCGCGCGGGGCAGGGGAACGGCGCGTGGATCATCTCGCCGCGGCTCGAGCAGCAGGGGAGCGACAAGTTCCTCCTGCGACTGATCGCCGTGCCGCCGAAGGGGGCGACGCTCCTGGTGCGCGTCGAGCAGGTCGACGGCGCGCACCTCGTCGCCCGCGCGGTCGTCATGCTGCGCGATCTCGTCTCGATGAAGCTCTCGCCGGCGGCGGCGAACGGCGCGGGCGACGCGCTGCCGCGCGTGGACGACGACGAGTCCGGGCGCTCGCGCGGCCGCCCCGTGCTCGCGGCGTCCTCGTCGCTGTTCGGGCTCTACGTGGCGCTCGCGATCCAGCGCTCGGGCGGCAACGGCGATCCGCGGCTTCTGTACCCGTTGCTCCTGCTCGGCAGCGGCATCGGCCTCGGCGCCTCGCTGCTCGCCGCCGACGAGTGGAACGTGACGCCCGGCGCCGCGTGGACGGTCGCGGCCGGCAGCTTGTGGGGCACCCTCGCCGGCTTGAACGTCGCGGCCGGTCGCAACGTGAAGCCGGTCGACGATCGCTATTCGTGGGGGCTGGTCGGCGGGCTCGGTGGCACCGCGCTCTCGATCGTGGCGCTCGCGGCGACGCGCTTCGACGACGGCGACGCGGCGCTCGTGCACTCCGGCGCGGCCATCGGGACGTTCACGGGCGGGCTGATCGAGGCGCTCTGGCGCGGCGATCTCGGCGCCGACGCGTCGCCCCAGAAGGGCTTCGGCTGGGGCTCCGCGGCCGGGCTCGTGGCCGGCGGCGTGGTCGCGACCGTCGTGCGGACCACCCCTTCGCGCGTGTTCCTGATCGATCTCGGCTGCGGCATCGGCGCGCTCGGCGGCGCCGCGGTGACCAGCCCGCTCGTGTTCAAGGACATCACCGAGGCCAAGACGCGCGGGTTCGTCACGGGCGTGCTCGCGGGGACCGTGCTCGGCGGCACCGTCGCCTACTTCGTCACGCGCGATCGCAAGCCGGAGGCCGCGGCCGTCGCCGCGCCCCGCGTGCTTCCGACGGCGGGCGTGCTCGGGGTGAGCACGGCGAAGAACGGCGACACGGCGCTCATCTTCGGCGCGGGCGTCCTCGGCTCGTTCTGAACGGCGGGGCCGCGTCGCCTGCGCTCGTTCGGCGCGCGCTGCGCTACGCTCGGCCGAATGCGCTCGCCGATCGTCCCGCGCCGCGCCGCGCTCGACTCGCTCGGGGTTCTCGGAGCGCTCGCCCCGCTCGCAGCGCTCGCCCTGCTCGGAGCCCTGCCGCTCGCGAGCGCCTCCTGCTCCGGCAACACGGCGAAGTCGAACGTCGCGACGACGCCGCCGAAGCCGATGGCGTTCGTGACCGACGCACAGGGGCGCGCGCTGATCTTCCACGGCATGAACGTGATGAACGCGTCGAAGGGCGCGGCCGACCGACTGCCGCCGATCACCGACGAGGACGCCTCGCGCATCGCCCGCTGGGGGATGAACTTCGTCCGCTTCCTGGTCTTCTGGGACGCGATCGAGCCGACGCCCGGCGCCTACGACGACGCCTACCTCGCGAAGGTGCGCGCGCAGCTCGACCTCTTCCAGAAGCACGGCATCGCCGTGACGATCGATGTGCACCAGGACGTCTACGCCAAGCAGTTCTGCTGCGACGGCGCGCCGGCCTGGGCCGTCCACGACGACGGCAAGCCGTTCGCGCTCCAGTCGACCTGGTCGATGAACTACTTCCAGCCCGCGGTCACCGCGGCGTTCGACAACTTCTGGTCGCACGCGGGCGCGCACGCCGAGCTGCAGGATCGCTACGTCGCGATGCTCGGGCACGTCGCGCAGCAGCTCCGCGATCACCCGGCGATCGTGGGCTGGGACGTGATGAACGAGCCGTATCCGGGCACCGTCTTCGACGCCGCCGAGACGCTCTTCCTGATCGACGAGGACGACACCGGCCCGCTCGCGACCTTCGATCGCGGCCCCTTCGCGGACTTCTACGGCCGTTGCGTCGCCGCCATCCGCGCGGTCGACGCCGACCACTGGATCTTCGTCGAGCCGCGCTACGGCGCGCCGGCGAACGGCTCGCGCTCGTTCCTGCCGACGCTCGTCGATCCGCGCGCCGGCGAGCGCCGCATCGCCGCCGCGCCGCACCTCTACTCGCTGCGCGCGGAGGCGAACGCGACCTACGCCCCGGAGGACGACACGGTCGCGCGCTGGCAGACGCGGCGGCACGAGGAGATCGCGGCGACCGGCGACGCGCTGCTGATCGGCGAATTCGGCTTCGACTACGGCATGCCGCGCGGCGAGCAGTACCTGCAGGACGTGCTCGACATGGCCGATGGTCAGGCGATCGGCTGGGCGTACTGGAGCTACGATCCGGGCGTCGGCGGCTGGTCGCCTTGGAACGACGCGACCGGCAAGGACAACGCGAACCTCGCCTGGCTGGTGCGCCCGTACGCGCGCAAGGTCGCGGGGACGCCCGCCTCGATGAAGTGGGACAAGGCGGCGCGGGTGTTCGAGCTGGTGTTCTTCGATCGCGACGGCGCGTCGGGCGCGCACGAGATCTGGATCCCCGTCGCGCTGTATCCGACCGGATTTCTCGTGGAATACAGCGATCCGCCCGGCACGACGTCGCAGACGTGGAGCGACGCGACCAGCGCGCTGACGGTCACCACGCCCAAGACGGGCGACCGGCACGTGGTCACGATCATGCCGAAGTGAGCTCTTCCGTAGGCTTTGCGGCGCGCGGCGAGGGGGGAATTTCGGCGGAAAAGCGCATGGACCGTGGTCAGGTTGACAAGGTGGGCGCCGAACCATAAGGTTCCGCCCCCCCGACCGGTTCGCCATTCGCGTTGGCCGGGCTCCGTCAGCCGAAAGGTCTCTTCCGATGTCTCAGCGTTCCTTCGTCGCGACCCCCGTTAGCGCTGAAGCCGCGCGCGAGTGGTTCGTGGTCGATGCGGCCGGACTGCCCCTGGGCCGCCTCGCGTCGCAGATCGCGTCCGTCCTCCGCGGCAAGCACAAGCCGACCTACACCCCGCATGTCGACGCCGGCGATCACGTCATCGTCGTCAACGCCGACAAGGTGATGCTGACGGGGAACAAGCTCGACAAGAAGTTCTACTACAAGCACTCGGGCATCCCGGGCGGGTTCAAGGCGATCCCGTACCGCGTGCTGATGGCGACGAAGCCCGAGTTCCCGATCGAGAAGGCCGTGAAGGGGATGCTCAAGAACCGCCCCCTGTCGCGCGAGATGCTGAAGAAGCTTCACGTCTACGCGACGCCGGATCACCCCCACGCTGCGCAGAAGCCGCAGCCGATGACCGCGAAGATCTGAAGGGCGATAGTCGAACATGGCCTCCACCGACAACCGCACGTACGCGACGGGCAAGCGCAAGACGGCTTCGGCCCGCGTCTGGATCAAGCCGGGCACCGGCGTGATCACGGTCAACAAGCGCACGATGGACAACTACTTCGTGCGCGAGACCTCGCGCATGATCGTGAAGCAGCCGCTCGAGCTCCTCGAGGCCGTCGACCAGTTCGACGTCTTCGTGAACGTTCGTGGCGGTGGCACGGCCGCCCAGGCCGAGGCCGTGCGTCACGGCATCTCGCGCGCGCTGTGCACGGCCGACCAGGAGCGCCGCTCCACGCTGAAGCGCGCCGGCTTCCTCACGCGTGACTCGCGTAAGGTCGAGCGTAAGAAGTACGGCCAGCCGGGCGCGCGTAAGCGCTTCCAGTACAGCAAGCGCTAAGCGCTGCTGGCCGCCCTCGGGCGGTGCACGAGCCGACGGAGGCTACGAGGAGGCACCCGAGAGGGTCAGCCTCCTCGTGGTGCTTTTGCAGCGTCGGTCGCGAGCGTGCGCGCGGCCCGCGGCGAACGGGCTGCGGCGCGTGCGGCTCGGCTCCGACCCGAACGTCAGCCTCGCTCGACGCGTACCGCGCTGCGGCCGGGGCCGGTCCGCTCGAGGCGGACGCGGGCGCCGAGGCGCTCGGCCAGGCCGCTCACGTGCGAGATCACGCCGACCTGGCGACCCGCCGATTGCAGCGCCTCGAGCGTGCCGAGCGCGAGGTCGAGCGACTCGGGGTCGAGGGTCCCGAACCCCTCGTCGATGAAGAGCGTCTCGACGCGCGTCCGGTGGCTGCCGAGGCTCGAGAGGCCGAGCGCGAGGGCGAGCGACACGAGGAACGACTCGCCGCCCGAGAGGCTGGTGGCCGGTCGCACGTCGTCGCCGAGATCGTGGTCGACGATCTGCAGCTCGAGCTCCGCGCCCGGGACGCGCGCGAGCGAGTAGCGACGCGCGAGCTCCTGCAGGTGGTGGTTCGCCTGCGAGAGCAGCGCGTCGAACGTGAGGCTCTGCGCGAAGACGCGGAACTTCTTGCCGTCGGCGGCGCCGATCAGCTCCGCGAGGCGCTGCCAGCGCTCCGCGATCAGGCGCTGGGCGTCGAGCTGCCCGGCGCGCTCGGCCCGCTGGGCCTGCGCGTCGTCGTCGGCGCGGAGGCGGTTCGCGAGCTCGCCGCGCGCGTGCACCTTGCCGTCGTGGAGCTCGGTCGCGGCGCCGAGCGCCCCCGCGACGTCGGCCGCGATGGTGGCGGGGGCCGGCAGCTCCGTGTGGCGGGTTAGGCGCCCCGCCCGCTCGGCGAGGATGGTCCGCGCCTCGTCGACCGCGCGCGTGCGCTCGCCGAGGCGGCGCTCGGCGTCGACGAACCACGGCTCGTCGCGCGCGAGCAGCGCGCGGACCTCGTCCAGCGAGCGCCCCGTCGAGGCGACCGCGCGCGCGAGCTCCTCGTCGAGCGTGCGCCGACGATCCGCCGCGGCGGCCTGCTGCGCCTCCAGCGCGCGCGCGTGCAG